>JAYTUC010000116.1:0-7630 GCA_043744775.1 Fimbriiglobus sp.
CGCCGGGGTTCGGCACGTGGCCGTCCGAGAGGAAGTCCTCGATCGCGCGCTCCCCGTCGCCGCCGATCGGTTCGTGCAGGCTGATCGGTTGCTTGCCGATCGCCCGCAGCGACTTCGTCTCTTCCGTTTTCACGCCGAGGGCGAGCGCCAGTTCCTCGCTCGTCGGCTCCTGGCCGGTGGCGGCCGTCAACTCACTCTTCTTCCGCTCCATCTTGGCGATGAGGCCGATCT
Organism: Fimbriiglobus sp.; assembly: GCA_043744775.1. Classification (GTDB taxonomy): domain Bacteria; phylum Planctomycetota; class Planctomycetia; order Gemmatales; family Gemmataceae; genus Fimbriiglobus. Next base: position 232 of record JAYTUC010000116.1, read on the forward strand.
GGTGGCACGGCACCCGCACGGTTCGGGCGTGATCGGCCAGCGCCCGTTGGACGCCTTGCCGAATCCACCAGGTCGCGTAGGTGCCGAACTTGAAGCCGCGGCGGTGTTCGTACTTGTCCACCGCCCGCATCAAGCCCCGGTTGCCCTCTTGGATCAAGTCCGCGAACGGCAACCCCCGGTTACGATAGTTCTTCGCGATACTCACCACAAGCCGAAGATTCGCTTCGGCCAGCTCGCTGCGAACTTTCTGGTACGCCTTGCGGCGTTTCCGCAAGACTTTCACCGCGTCGGCCAACTCGCCGGGCGTCAGGTGGACCTTCTCCTGGGCCTCGCGCAACTCCTGGTCGCACCGCGCCTGCTCGCCGACGGACTTGGCCGTCTTCGACTTGCGAACGAGTTGCTTCATCTCGGCCGCCATGCCGGCGAGTTCGTCCACCCAACGCTCGAGGTGCTCGGTGCGGGGCGAGAGTTGCTCGATGAGCCGCTCGACCTTGTGCAGCCGGCGGTAGCGAGCCACCCGCCACTCGCGGGCCTCGGCGGGGTTGTCGGTGTCGAGGCCGTGGGCGAACGCCGCGGCGTCCTCACGCAGCAACTTGCGGATCAGTTGCAGGTTGTGCGGCATGCGGCCAATGATCTCGGCCCGGCTCAGCTTCATCTCCTCGGTCGAGTAGACGTCGATGAGCGGGTCGATCGCGGCCAGGCCGTCCCGCACTTTCTCCAGGGTCGTGGTGGCGCGGGCGACGACGTAAGCGCAGAACAGTGACGAGCGGCGGAAGCGCATGCGATTGCGCTCCAGCGACTCCGCCAGGGCCTTCTCCTCCGGCCCCTTCAGGAGCTTGATCTGCCCCATCTGGCGCAGGTACAGGCCCAAGGCGTCGTCGGGGCCGCCGGAGTAGTCCTCCTGCGGCGTCGGGGCCTCCTCGGCGGGCAGTTCGTCGGCGCTGGGGCCTGCGACGTGCGCGAGGGGATCGATCGGCAGCTCGTCGCCGTCTTCGTCGTCATCGTCTTCGGGGTCGGCCTCGTCCTCGGGGCGCGTCGGGGCCACCTTGTTCGTCACCCGACGGTCTTTCGGGTCCACGCCCGCGGGGGCCTGGCGAGTTTGTGTAGTCCGGCTCATCGTCGCGTGTCCCAGTCCCTGGCCCAAAGCGGGCCAGCCAATGATTCCGATCCAGTTCCGGCCCCCCGTCGCCCCGAAAGGGGTGCGGGGGTCACGACAGGTGGCACGCCGACGGGGCCGCGGGGCTGGCACGTCGTGTGCAATCAGCCCTGGTGTGAGCGGCCTCACGTCTCCCGGCGGCGGGGCGCGTCACTGCTGTTGCTGTCGAGTAGCCCGAGGCCCGACGGTTCCGGTCGTCGGGTTCGGGGCGAAAGGCTTCGAGCAACGATCCGGGGGATACCCGTTCGCGCGGCCCATATCAGGAGCCGCGTCGGGGTCCGCGAGGTTCGTCGTCCTCACCAACAGAGACTTCAAGCGCCAAGTGGGTTCGCAACTTCAGCACGCCGTCTCTTCGCAGTCACGTCCATCGAGTCCCATCCGGTTCGCTCCCACTGCCTTAGCAGAAGAATGCCTCCCGGCAAAGGTGTATTATAGGTCATTACCCCCGCGGAAGAGCAAAATCTACCCGATTTCTACACCGTTGTGCAACCGCATTCCCTTCCAGATCGGTCTTTTCACTAGCGAACTGCACCGCAAACCCCCAAACGGGCTTGCGGGGCCTCCGGGTGCTATCCCAGTTGGCCTGGCGGGAATTCCTCTCGTGTATGAGTCAGGCGCTCGCGGCGAATCGGCACGAGTCCCCCCACGACGCCGACCCAGCGCACCATTGCCCAGGCAACCACCGACAACGTTGTGAGCATGACGAAGGCTGTCAAGGCGATGCCGAGTCGGCCGTTGGTCACACTCCCTTCGGCGATTTCCTGCGGGAAGCGACTGAAGAGCAACTGTGTCCCGGCCGTCACGGTTGTCGTCATGAGCCACAGCATCGGCAGGACCGTCAGCGCGGCGTAGCGGGCCTTGCCGGTGTTCACGAGCCAGGTCGTGACGAGGGCCAAGGCGAGGACAGCAAGGAGTTGGTTGGCCACGCCGAACATGCTCCAAATGGTGCTCATGTTGCCGTTGTAAATGAGCCAGCCCCAGCTGCCGGTGATGAGCGCCGACGCCAGCAGCGACCCCGGCAGCCAGTCGGGCCGGGCGAACGGGGCGTAGACGCGGCCGACCGTCTCTTGCAGCAGGAAGCGGCCGATGCGCGTCCCGGCGTCGATCGTCGTGAGGATGAACAGCGCTTCGAACATGATGGCGAAGTGATACCAATATTTGAGTAGCGTGTTACCCCGGACGCCGACCTCCTCGAAGGCCTGCTCGAAGACGACGGACATGCCCACCGCTAGCGTCACCGCCCCGCCGGTCCGGCCACGCAGCGACTCGCCGCCGACCTTCTCCTCGACGGCCCCCAAGTCGAGGTGCGCGACGCGGTCCGTGCCGACGGCGTGCAGCGGGTCGGTGGCCTCGGGCGTCAGCGTGGGGACGCCGTAGTTGGCGTTGATCTCGCGCACCTGCGCGGCGTACCTCGGGGCCTCCTCGATGGGCACGTTGATGTCGTAGTAGAGCGACGGCGGCAGGCAGGCCGCCGCGATGAGCGCGGTCACGGCGACGAGGCACTCGACGAGCATCGCCCCGTAGCCGATCGTGCGAATGTGGCTCTCGCGGCTGACCATCTTGGGTGTCGTGCCGCTGCTGACGAGCGCGTGGAAACCGCTCACCGAGCCGCACATCACGCAGATGAAGACGAACGGGAAGATGTTACCCTTGAACGTCGGCCCGCCGTTGACGAACGTCTCGTTGAACTCGGGGGCCTGGAGCGGCGGGTTGGCGACACAGACCCCCAGGATGAGGAAGGCGATGGTGCCAATTTTGAGGAAGCTCGACAGGTAGTCACGCGGCCCAAGCAGCAGCCAGACCGGCAGCACCGCCGCGACGAACCCGTAGGCGGCCAGGGCGATCACGGTTTGCTCGCGCGACAGCGCGAACAGCGGCTCCAAGGCGGAGCCGGGCACCCAGTGGCCGGCGACGACCGCCGCGAGGACCAGCGCCCCACCGCCGAGCGACGCTTCGAGGACGCGGCCCGGCCGGACCTTGTGCATCCACAGCCCCACGAGCATGGCGATCGGGATCGTCATGGCGATCGTGAACGTGCCCCACGACGAGCCGGGGATGACCTGGACACTTCCCGCCGGCAGGACGACCGACTCGGACCCCGTGCCGTCGCGGTCCGTCACCACCTCGGGCGGGCGCGGCGAGCGCACGGCGAACGCCTCGGGCCGCGGGATGCCGGACTCGCCTGGGGCGTAGTGGACGACGCACTTGGGCGGCAGGTGCGTGAGCGTCCCGGCGTCGGTCGCGGTCGCCGTCATGCCGCCCGACGCGGGCAACGTAATCGTCATCCCGGCCGGCAGCTTCGCCTGCTCGCCGCCGAGGGCCTTGACGACGACCATGCCCAGCCCGGCGAGCGCGATGACAACGATGAACAAAATCGCCAGCGACGCGACGACCGCCGCCGGTCGGCCGAGTTCGCGGCGGGCGATCTCGCCGAGCGACTTGCCGTCGCTGCGCACCGACACCGTCAGCACGAGCATGTCTTGCACCGCGCCCGCGAGGCAGACGCCGACGAGCAGCCAGATCAGCCCCGGCAGGTAGCCGTACTGCAGCGCCAGCACCGGGCCGATCAGCGGCCCCGCCCCGCTGATCGCGGCGAAGTGGTGGCCGAAGAGCACCCAGCGGTTGGTCGGGTGGTAGTTCTGGCCGTCGTCGAGCCGCACGGCCGGGGTGATCCGGGAGTCGTCGAGGGCCGCGACCTTGGCGGCCAGGAACGCGGAGTAGTAGCGGTACGCCAGGGCGAGGACCAGGATCGCCCCGATCATGACCGGCATCGCGTGGTAGACGGTGCGGCCGCCCTCGACGTGGTAAAGGGTGGCGAAGGCGAGGAGTGACATGGCGGCTCGGGGCGACGCGGGGCGGAGGCGGCGGGGACGTGCGTTAGTTCTAGCGATTCCCGCCCGCGCGGCGGCCGGGCTATCGCTGCCGCGGCCCGCCCCGATAGAATGCGGGCATGAAAAGCCACAACGAACAGATTCGGGACTTCCCGCCCACCGACGAGCCGACGCTGACCTTCTGGGGGGCGGCGTCGAGTGTCAGCGGGTCGATGCACATCCTCGAGACCGGCAACACCAAGTTGCTCTTCGACTGCGGTCTGCACCAGGGCAAGCGCGAGGACGCCCGCGAACGCAACTCGCACTTCCCCTTCCACCCCGACCAGATCGACGCGGTCATCGTCAGCCACGCCCACATCGACCACTGCGGCAACCTGCCGACGCTGGTGCGGCGTGGCTTCACCGGCCCCATCTACTGCACCCCGCCGACGCGCGACCTGCTGCGGGTCATGCTACGCGACTCGGCGAAGATTCAGGAAGAAGAGGCGGCGCACATCAACATCGCGCGCAACTACGTCGAGCCGTGGGTGCAGCCGCTGTACAGCTTCGCCGACGTGGAGCGGGTGCTGCAGCAGTCCGTCAGCGTGCCCTACGGCCGCGAGGTGGACGTCGGCCGGGGGATGCGCTTCCGCTTCCAGGAGGCCGGGCACATCCTCGGCTCCGCGCTCGTCCACGCCGTCGCGCAAGGCCCGAACGGCACCAAGACGCTGACCTTCACCGGCGACCTCGGCCGGCGCGGGATGCCGCTCTTGAAGCAGGCCGCCCCGGTGCCGGCCGCCGACCTCTTGATCTGCGAAAGTACCTACGGCAACCGCCAGCACGAGCCGATCGAGGGCACGATCGCGAAGCTGTACACGGCCGTGAACCGCACCATCGACCGCGGCGGCAAGGCCCTCATCCCCGCGTTTAGCCTCGGCCGGTCGCAACTCATCGTCCACTTCCTGCAACAGGGCTTGCGCAAGGGCATCCTGCCGGACGTGCCGATCTACGTCGACAGCCCGCTCGCCGCCGACATCGCCGACGTGTACCGCGCGCACCCCAACAGCCTCGAACCCGAGGTCGCGGAGGCGGTCAAGGAAGGCCACGGCATTTTGGGCGGCGACGGGGTCAAGTACGTCCGCGAGTTCGAGGAGAGCATGAAGCTGACGACCCGGCCGGGGCCGTGCATCATCATCGCGTCGAGCGGCATGTGCGACGCCGGCCGCATCCAGTCGCACCTCAAGCAGCACGTCGATGACCCGCGCTGCAGCGTCATCTTGGTGAGCTTCCAGGCCCCCGGCACGACCGGACGGCGGCTGCTGGAGAACAAGCCGACGGTGAAGTTCTTGGGCCGCGAGTGGAACAAGTGGATCGAGGTCGTCCACCTCGAAGGCTTCAGCGGGCACGCCGACAAGTCGGACTTCCTGAGCTACCTCGGCCCGATCGCCGGCAAGTGCGGCAAGGTCCGGCTGATCCACGGCGAGCGCGAGCAGTCGCTCTCGCTGGCGCAGACGCTCCGCGGCATCGGCTTCGACGACGTGGCGGTCCCCGAGCCGGGCGACCGCGTAGTACTGTAACGGCAAGGAGTCAGCATGAGCACTGGGACGCTGCAAGACGAGGTCGTTTACGAGGACTCGGACGGGAGACGTCTTGCTGAGAACACGCTGCAGTTCGAGTGGATCGTCACCCTGAAGGGCGGCCTCGAAGCGATGTTCCGCGCGGACCCGAACGTCTTCGTGGCCGGCGACCTCCTCTGGTATCCGGTGGAGGGTCTACCGAAAGTCCGCGTCGCCCCCGACGCGATGGTGGCGATCGGCCGGCCAAAGGGCTACCGCGGTAGCTACCGGCAGTGGGTCGAGGGCGGCGTCGCCCCGCAGGTCGTGTTCGAGGTCCTCTCGCCCGCCAACCGGCCCGGCGAGATGGCCGCGAAGAAGGACTTCTACGAGAAGTACGGCGTCGAGGAGTACTACGTCTACGACCCCGACAACGTCACCCTGGCCGGCTACCTGCGCGACCGCTCCGGCCAGTTCGACGAGGTCCCGGTCATGGACGGCCACGCCAGCCCGCGCCTGGGCGTCCGCTTCGAGTTGGCCGACGAGTTGGTCGTCCACGCCCCCGGCGGCAAGACTTTCCTGACGTACCTCGGACTCGTCGGGCAGAACGAAGCCCAGCAGATCGAATCGGCCCGCGAGCGCCGCGACGCTGTCGAGGCTTACGCGAAACTGGTGGAACAAGCCGACGCCCGCCAGGCCGAGGCTGACCGCGAGCGACGCAAGGCGCGCCGCGAGCGCGCGAAGGCCGAGGCCGAGCGCGAAAAGACGGCGGTCGCCGAGGCGAGGGTCGAGGCCCTTCGCGCCCGGCTCCGCGCCGCCGGCATCGACCCGGACGCGGCGTAGCCGATCGGCTCGCCGAGGTCTACGCTTGACTCACCACGCAGGGGGAAGCCGATGAGTGCCGTCGTAATGCCCGAAGTCGTCTACCCCGACTCGGACGGGGAACGTATGGCCGAGAACGACCTGCAGTTCCGCTGGATCGTCACACTTCAGGGCGGCCTCGACGCCGTCTTCCGCGCGGACCCCAATGTGACTGTCAAAGGGGACATGCTTTGGTACCCCGTCGAAGGCCGGCCGGACCTGCGCGTCGCCCCGGACGTGATGGCGATTTTCGGCCGGCCGAAAGGCGACCGCGGCAGCTACCGGCAGTGGGTCGAGGGCGGCGTCGCCCCGCAGGTCGTGTTCGAGGTACTCTCGCCCGGCAACCGCGCCGGGGAGATGAGACTGAAGCACGCTTTCTACGAGAAGTACGGCGTCGAGGAGTACTACGTCTACGACCCCGACCGCGTGACCCTGCTCGGCTACCTCCGCGACACACGAGGGAAACTCGCCCCGGCCCCTGGGATGGACGGGCACGTCAGCCCGCGCCTCGGCATCCGCTTCGAGCTGGCCGACCAACTGGTCGTGTACGCCCCCGACGGCGCGCGGTTCCGCACTTTCGTCGAGATGGTCGAGTCGGCCGAGGCTGACCGCGACCGCGCCCAGGCCGAGCGCGACCGCGCCCAGGCCGAGCGCCAACGCGCCCAGGCCGAGCGCCAACGCGCCGAGTCGCTCTTGCGGGCGAACGAAGCCCTGCGGGCGAAGCTCCGGGCGGCCGGCATCGACCCGGACGCGGTGTAGCGTGGACGACGAAGTCGCCCTGCTCCGCGGCATCATGACCGACCCGCACTGCGACGTGCGCCGGCTCGCCTACGCCGACTGGCTCGACGAGCGCGGCGGCCCCGCGGACGCCGCCCGTGCCGAGTTCATCCGGCTGCAAATCGCGCGCGTCCGTGACGCGGCCACGGCGACGATCCCGCTGGCCGAGTTGCACCTGCTCAACGAGTTCGAGGGCCGCTGGCGGCACGGGCTGCCGGAGGCGATCCGCGAGCGCTGGTTCG
>JAYTUC010000117.1:0-28186 GCA_043744775.1 Fimbriiglobus sp.
GGGATGACCTTGAGCGCGACCGCCCCGGCCAGCCACAGCCCGGCGCGGACCGGCTGCCGCCGGCAATTGGCGGTGAACAGGCCGGCGATCAGGGCGACGACGACAATATTCACCTGGCCCCGCGCCAGGGTGTACGTCAGGCCGCCGACGCAGAGGTAGAACGGCACCGTGCGGGCGTACCACCAGCGCCGCGAGTACGGCACCTCGCCCGGCAACGCCGCCGACGCGAAGCGGTGCAGCGACCAGGCGATCAGCCCCACACTCAGCAGATACCACGCGCCCACCGACGCCCAGAACGGCAGGTAGCCGGCGTGGTCTTGGAAGGCGAACGGGTCGGCGAACGGCACCATCGCCACGGCGAACGGCGGCGGGTAGCAGTAGTGCCAGCCGTTGTCGTCGCAGGTGTTCAGGCCGTAGATGTCGTTGCCGACGCGGACGGCGTGGGCGGCCCGGCAATAAACCCCGAAGTCGGTCTTACGCGACTCCTGGAAGGCCGAGCGCAGCAGCACCACCCCGCCGAAGGCGAGCAGCGCCGCGGCGAGCAGCGCCAGGCCGACGTGCTCGAAGCGGTAGATCGGCCCGTCGGCGCTGGCGGGGGTGGCGGGGTTCGGCATCGCTCTTGTCATCGGTCACCGGGCCGCCGCGACTTGCCCCGCATCGGCCGGTTGGTCGGCCTCGGCGAGGTCGGCTTCGGCGGCGGCCGCCTCGATGACGCGCATCGCCTTCCAGCGGCCGGTGCGGAAGCGCAGCCAAAAACAGATCGCGATGACGAACACGTAGAAGCTGATGAAGCACCACGCCAGCAGCACCGAGCCGCCGAGTTCGACGACGAGGTAGGTCGGCAAGACCATCAGTGGCCAGGCGAGTGCGAACGTCAGCCAGGTGACGAAGCGCGTGTCGCCGGCCCCGCGCAGCGCGCACGCATAGACGACGTTCGCGGCGTCGGCGAGCGAGTAGACGGCGATGAGCACCAGTAGCGGCGGGATGAGTACGGCGACCTGCTCCCAGGGCACCAGGACGGCGACGCCGTCGGCCGGGTCGGGGCGGAACAGGCTAATGAGCGGCGCGGGGTAGGCCACCAGCACCACCGCGACGGCGGCCATGTAGCCCAAGGCCCAGCGCATGCCGAGGTTGGTCGAGCGCTCGGCCAGGTCGGGGCGGCCCTCGCCGAGGCGCTGGCCGACCATGATCGCCACCGCCTGCCCCATGCCGTACATCGGCAGGAACGTGATCAAGTTGAAGGTAATCGCGATCGCCACCGCCGCCGCCGTCGCCGGGCCGATCTGGCCGACGAGCATCGTGAAGATGGTGAAGGTGAACACGTCGAGCGCCATCTGCAGCCCGGCCGGGCCGCCGAACTTCATCAGGCGGGCGAACAGTTCGCGCTCGGGGTGCCAGCCGGCGAGGGTGTTGAAGTCGCGGCGGAACTTCGGCTGCCAGAACATCGCCAGCGCGGTGAGGGCCGCGGCCCAGGAGCCGACGACGGTCGCCCAGCCGGCCCCGACGATGCCGAGCCGCGGGAAGCCGAACTCGCCGAAGATCAGCACGTAGGCCAGGGCGGCGTTGACCGCCGTGCCGACGCCGTTGATGGCCAGCACCGCCCACGGCGAGCCGCGGCCGGCGAAGAAGCTGCCGACGGTCGCCGTGATGAGCATCGGCAGCGCGGCGAAGCAGAGCGGCCGGAGGTACGCCACCTCGAGCGCTTGCATCGACGCCTCGTGGCCGCCGGCGGCGACGTAAGCCGGGGCGAGGGGCCACAGGAGCGTGAACAGCAGCCCCGTGGCGAGCGAGAAGTGCAGCCCCTGCCAGACCGCCGGGCCGACGCGGTGCGGCCGGCCAGCCCCGGTGTACTGGGCCACGAACGTCGTCACGTAGATCGCCGTGCCCTGGAGCAGCGCGAACGGCAGCCAGAACAGCATCGCGGCGGGGAACGACGCCGCGACCGCGGCCGTGTCGAAGTTGCCGAGCATGACCCGGTCGAGCGTGATTTGGGCCGTGAGGAAGCCGTTGCTCAAGACGAGCGGCACCGCCAACGCCAGGAGTTCGCGGCTGCCGCCGGGGGACGATTCGGGACGCTCAACCGCCATGCCGGAGTCTCGTGAGATAGGCGAAGCCGCGAGGCCGGCGTCACTTGGCGACGACGACCCACACGTTGCGGAACTGCACCGGGTGGCCGTGGTCTTGCAGCAGGATCGGCCCCGGCGTGGCGGGGTCACCGCCTAGCCCGGAGCGGGTGTTGTCCGAAGTCACGGCTGCCGCGTCGTGGACCTTGACGCCGTTGTGCAGCACCGTCATCGCGGCCGGCTTGAGCTTGGTCTTGCCGTCGAACGCCGGCGGCGTGAAGTCGATGTCGTAGCTCTGCCACACCGTCGGGGCCTTGCAAGCGTTGACACTGGGTGCGGCGACTTCGTAGATCGCCGCGCAGTCGTTCTTGCCGCTCTTGAGGCCGTAGCTGTCGAGGATTTGCACCTCGTAGCGGCCTTGCAGGTAGACGCCCGAGTTGCCGCGGCCCTGCCCCGCGCCGGCTGGCTCGTACGGCACGCGGAACTCGACGTGTAACTTCAGCGGCGTCGAGAAGAGTTCCTTGGTCACGATGTCGCCGTGGCCCTTGACGCCCTCCATGACGCCGCCGTCGAGGAGCCGCCACTTCACGTCGCCGCCGCCCCGCTTGGCCCACTTCGCCACGCCGTTGCCGTCGAACAGCACGACGGCCCCCTCGGGCGCGGGGGTCGCCTTCGCGTCGATCAAGTCCTCCGGCTTCGCGGCCTTGAACTTGTCGTCGAGGGACCACTGGGCGGACGCCGCGGGGGCCAGCACGAGGGCGGCGAGCAAGGCGGTCAGGCGACGCATGGGGGGAGGGCCTTTCGACGCGGGACGGGGGGGGCGGAGTTAACGCACCAGCAGGCGTAGCTCGCGCGGCAGGGGGAAGTTGACGTGCTCCTCGCGGATCGTCCGGTGCTCGGTCGTCGTGTCGAAGCCCGCTTGCAGCCACGTCACCACGTCCTGGACATGGTCCTCCGGGGCGCTCGCTCCGGCCGTCACGAGGACCGTGTCGGTCGGCCGGAACCACTCGCGCCGCAGCTCGGCGGCCGTGTCGATGAGGTACGCCGGCTTGCCGTTCTGCTGGGCGATCTCGGCAAGGCGGTTGCTGTTCGACGAGTTCTGCGACCCCAACACGACCACCACGTCGGCCTCGGGCACGAGGTCCTTGACGGCCTCCTGGCGGTTCTGCGTCGCGTAACAGATGTCGTCCTTGTTCGGCCCGACGACTTGCGGAAACTTCGCCCGCAGCGCGGCGATGATGCCGCGGGTCTCATCGACGCTCAGGGTCGTTTGCGTCAGGAAGGCGAGCTTCACGTCGGGGCCGTAGGTCAGCGCCTGGATGTCGGCGATGTCCTCGACCAAGACGATCGCGGCGGGGGCCTCGCCCATCGTGCCGATCACCTCGTCGTGCCCCTCGTGGCCGATCAGCACGATCGTGTACCCCTGCCGGGCGTACTTGATCGCTTCGAGGTGGACCTTCGTCACCAGCGGGCAGGTCGCGTCGATGGCGGTGAGGTTGCGCGCGGCGGCCTCCTGGCGGATGGCCGGCGAGACGCCGTGGGCGCTGAACAGGACCGTCTTGCCGTCGGGGACCTCGCCGAGGCCATCGACGAAGACGACGCCCCGCTTGCGGAACTTCTCGACGATAGGCCGGTTGTGGACGATTTCGTGGAAGACGTAGATCGGCGTGCCGAAGTGGGCGATGGCCGTCTCGAGGCTCTCGATCGCCATGTTGACGCCGGCGCAGAAGCCGCGCGGGTTCGCAAGTATGAGCCTCATCGAGTCGTCCCCTCCCGCGTGCCGTTGCGGTTATCATAGCGGCCACGCCGCCAGTTACCCACACCGAGAGTAACCGCGAACCGCCCCCGCTCAGTAATCCGCAGACCGCCCCGGAAGACGCGATGAATTGGCACTGGTCCCCTGCGCTCGACATGCCGCCACCGGAGCGCGACCGCTTCCTCGCCGACGCCCTCCCCAGCTGCTTCGCGCGAGAGCCGGTGCGCGGCCCGATCCCCGGCGGCCGCGCCGCGGCCCTGGCGGCTCTGCACAGCTACGACCTCGCCGACTACGGCCGGTCGCGGAACTTCGTCGATGGGGCGATCTCACGGCTCTCACCCTACTTACGTCACGGCATGCTATCGATCACCGAGGTCCGCGACGCCATCAAATCGAAGTACGGCACGGAGCCGGCTCGCAGCGAGGAGTTCCTGAGGCAACTCGCCTGGCGCGACTTCTTCGACAAGGTCCTCGACTGGCACGGCCGCGGCCTCGAAGACGACCTCGAGCAGGCCAAGCACAACGTCCAACGCCTTCGCGGGCTGCCGGCGGACATCGCCAACGGCGCGACGAGGCTGCCGTGCATGGACGGCATCCTGAACCAACTCTTCGACGACGGGTATCTGCATAACCACCAGCGCCTGTGGTTCGCCGCGTACCTGTGCCACTTCCGCGGCATCTCGTGGAAGGAAGGTGCGAGGCTCTTCACGCAGTACCTGTACGACGGAGACATCGCCAGCAACCACTCGAGTTGGCAGTGGGTCGAGAGTACGTTTTCGTCGAAGCCGTACTACATGAATCAGGAGAACATTGCCCGGTTCTCCAACAACGTCTATTGCGAGACGTGTCGCGTGGTCTGCCCGTTCCGCGCGAGCTACGACGACCTGCAGGAGAAACTGTTCAACACCCGCCGCGCCCCGCTGCAAATGGTCGGCCGCCACGAGCCTCCGAAAGCCCCGGCACTCCGCGACCCGGTGCGGACGCCGGCCGCGGAGCCGGCGAAGTGCGGGTCGGTCGTCTGGGTCCACGACGCGGCCATGTCGCCCGACGACGCGGCGATCAAAAACAACCCCGACGCCGCCGTCGTGTTCGCCTTCGACGAGCTGTCTCTGAGGCGCGAGCCGTGGGCGTTCCACCGCCTGGCGTTCGTCTTCGACGGGGTCGTCGAGCTGATGCGCGGCCTGCCGAACCCCGTGAAGCTCGTCGCGATCGGCGACCCGGCAACCGACCTCGCGGCCGTGGCGCGGCAACTCGGGGCGACGACGGTCCACCTCACCGACAGCCCGAACCCGTCGGTTCGTGAGACGGCGGCGACCTTGCGGCGTTCCTTCGCGGTCCACGACTCCCCGCGGCCGGTGCTCGCGGAGTACACTGAAGAGCCGCGGCGGTTCTCCCGCTACTGGGACAAGTGCGCCCCGCGGGTCCTCGGTTACGCCCCCAAGGGGAAGAAGTCCCACAAATGAGTGACACCCCCCTGACCCTGATCGTCGGTGCCGGCCTCAGCGGCCTGACCGCCGCCCGCACCCTGGCCGACGCCGGCCGGCGCGTGCTGGTCCTCGACAAGGGCCGCGGCGTCGGCGGCCGGCTCGCAACGCGGCGCGTCGAAGTCGGCGAAACGACGCTGCACTTCGACCACGGGGCGCAGTACTTCACGGCCCGCGACCCCGACTTCCGCGCGGCCGTCGAGGCGTGGCAGGCCGCCGACGTGGCCGACGTCTGGGCCGACGACTTCCCCGCCGCGGGCGAGCGGGCCGGCAAGCCGCACGCGCACTACCCCCGCTACCGCGGCACCGACGGCATGGCCGGCATCGCCAAGCACCTCGCCGCAGGCCTGGAAGTCGAAAGCGGCCTGCGCGTCGTCAAGCTGACGCCCGAAGACGACGGCTGGCTCGTGGAGTGCGACACCGGCGAGCAGTTCCGCGCGACCGACTTGATCCTGACCCCGCCCGTGCCGCAGTGCCTCGCGCTGCTGCATGAGAGCGGGCTGACACTCGACGGCGAACTGCTCGCCGGGTTGCAAAGAGTCGAGTTCGCGCCGTGCCTCTCGGTCATGGTCACGCTCGACGGCCCGAGCGCGGTGCCGGCCCCCGGCGGCGTCTTCGCCGGCCCGGAGCCGGTCAGTTGGGTCGCCGACAACACGCAAAAAGGGCTTTCCCCCGTCGGCCACTCAGCGGTGACCGTCCACGCCGGCCCCGCGTTCAGCCGCGCCCATTACAAGACTGACGAAGCCGACGTGACGGACGCCCTTCTGGACGCCACGCGGGAGTACCTCGGCGCGTCGAACGTGGTGACGACCAAGCTGCACCGCTGGCTCTACAGCCTGCCGACGGTCGTCTACCCCGCCCGCCACGCCGAGTGGCACGCCGCCCCCGCCGGCCGGGTGATCTTCGCCGGCGACGCCTTCGAGGGGCCGCGCATCGAGGGCGCGTACCTCTCCGGCCGTTCCGCCGCCGCCGCGCTACTTCACGGCACCGGCACGACCTGATCCCCCGCGACGACGAACACCCGGTCGCCCGGCCGCGGCGACACGACCGCCCCCCCGGTGAACTCGCCGAACGCGGGCAACACCCCGACGCGCGGCCCGAACCAGAACCCCGGCAACTTGAGCCGCTGCCTCCCGCGGCCCGTCAGCACAACCGCCGGGTGCAGGTGGCCGCACAGCACATAACCGTCGTCGCTCGGGTCGGGGAAGTGGCTGAAGACGAACGGGAAGTCGGCGACCGGCCCCGCGTGCGCCACCGCGTCCCACTCTGTCGGCAGTTGCCCGACGCCGCGGTCGTGGTTCCCCAGCACCAACTCGATCGCCAACTCGCCGTGCCGCGATCGCCACGCGGCGAGTTCGGCCAAGACTTCGTCCGTCCGGCTCGTGCGGGCGTGCCAAAAGTCACCCAGCACGACGAGCCGACGGACCTGGACGGCTGCGAACGCTTCGTCCAGTCGCGCCAGTGCGGCCGACGTTGTCCCCGTCGGGACCGGCAGCGACTGTGCCCGGAACGCCTCGGGCTTGCCGAAGTGCGGGTCGGCGACGAGCAGCGTTTCGCGCTGGTGCCAGTACGCCGCGCGTTGCGGCAACAGCGTCAGGGTTTGGCCGAGCAGTTCCATCACCGCCCCCGCGCCTTCTTGAGGGCGTTACCGTCGGCGGCTCGCTCGAACTCCGACGTCATCCGCTTGACGCGGTCGGCCAGCGACTCCGACGACAGGGTGCCGCGGATGCGCTCCACCAGCAACGGGAAGGCCAGCGGCGTCGGCCGCGGCGGGGTGGTAATGACGAACTCGGCGGCCCGCAGGCGCTCGAGCGCCGCCAGCAACCGGGCCTGCTCAAACTGGCGTTCGAGCACCTCGCGGCGGGCCTGCTTGAGGAGCAAGTTGCCGGGGTCGTACTCGGCGAACACGTCGTAGAACAGGCCGCTCGACGCCTGCACCTGCTTGGCACTTTTGGACGCGCCGGGGTAGCCAGCCGACACCAGCCCGGCGACGCGGGCCACCTCGCGGAACTGCCGCTTCGCCAGCTCGGCCGTGTTCAGCGACGCCAGGATGTCGGCTTCGAGGTTCGCCGGGTCGAGCAGTTCCCGCAGGTCGGCTTCGCTCAGCGTGAGGGGCGTCGGGGCCAGCAGCTCGAAGCCGTAGTCGTTGACCGCCATCGTCAGCGTCACCGGCGTCTTGAGGCTCAGCCGGTGGGCGACGAGCGCGGCCAACCCCTCGTGCGCGAGTCGGCCCTCGAAGGGGAACAGGAAGTGGTGGAAGCCCTCGCGGGTTTCCAGTCGCTCGACAAGGAACTGCCCCGGCGTCGGCACCCGCGACCACTTCGCCTGCAAGTGCAGGACCGGCGCGAGCGCCGCCAGCTCCGGCGAGTCGAGGTCGCCGCGGCTGGCGAGGTCGAGTTGCTCGCGCACCGCGACGGCCAACTCCGTCGAGAGCGGCATCCGCCCGCCGGCCCAGCGCGGCACGGTGTTCGCCGGCTTCTTCGAGAGCTTGACCCACGCCGTCATGTCGTGGACGCGGATGAATTCGAGCACCCGGCCGGCGAACGTGAAGCGGTCGCCGGCCTTCAGGCGCGCGGCGAAGGTCTCCTCGACGCTGCCGAGTCGGCCGCCCTTGAGGAAGCGGACTTGCACCGACGCCTCGCTCGCGATTGTGCCGACGGTCATGCGGTGCCGCATCGCGGTGCGCTTGTCGTTGACGACGTACAGGCCGTCGATCACCTCGACGCGGCGGAAGTCGGGGTAGGCCCGCAGGCTCTCGCCGCCGCGCACGGCGAAGTCGAGTACCCAGCCCCACTCGTCGTCGGTGAGGGCCTGGTAGGCGTGCGTCGTGCGGACCTCGCGCAGTAGCTCGTCGGGGTAAAAGCCGCCGGCGAGGGCGGTACTGACGACGTGCTGAGCCAGCACGTCGAGCGGCTTCGAGTACGGCTCGCGCGCCTCGATCGCCCCGCGGCTCGCGGCCATGCGCGCCGCGGCGACTTCGACGAGTTCGAGCGCGTTGGTCGGCACGCAGGTGACGCGACTGACGCCGCCGGGCTGGTGCCCACTGCGGCCGGCGCGCTGCATCAGCCGGGCGACGCCCTTCGGCGAGCCGACCTGGATGACGCGGTCCACCGGTGAGAAATCGACGCCGAGGTCGAGGCTCGACGTGCAGACGACGCAACGCATCGTGCCGGCGCGGAGTTGGTCCTCGACCCAGTCGCGGACCTCGCGGTCGAGCGAGCCGTGGTGCAGCGCCATCTGCCCCGCCCACGCCGGCTTCGCGCTCAGGATCGCCTGATACCAGATCTCCGTCTGCGACCGCGTGTTCGTGAACACGAGTGCCGAGCGGCCCGACTCGATCGCCGCGACCACCTGCGGCAGCAGCGTCAAGCCCAGGTGCCCGGCCCACGGGAAGCGTTCGACTTTCGGCGGGATCACACTGTCGATGACCGTCTCTTTGGGCAGCCGGCCGCGGATCAGCTTCGGCGCCCGGCCGACGCCCAGCAGCACACTCGCGGCGGTCGCGGTGTTGCCCAGCGTCGCCGACAGGCCCCAGACGCGCAGCCCCGGCGACCACGTCCGCAGGCGGGCCAGCGCCAGTTCGGTCAGCACGCCGCGCTTCGACGACAGCAGTTCGTGCCACTCATCGACGACGACCGACCGCAAGTTACTGAACTTCTCCCGCGCGTCGGCGTGCGTCAGCAGCAGCGACAGGCTCTCGGGCGTGGTGACCAGCACCGTCGGCAGGCGCTCGCGCTGCTTCTTACGCTGCGACGCCTTGGTGTCGCCGGTGCGCAGGCCCACGTCCCAGTTCAGCCCCAGCGACGCGAGCGGCGCGGCCAGTGACGCCGCGGTGTCACTGGAGAGCGCCCGCAGCGGCGTGAGCCACAGCACCCGCAGCGGCGGCGGCTCCGGCGGCCGGACTTCGCCCAACGCCTCAAGCAGCGGGCCGAAGTACGCCGCATACGTCTTGCCGGTGCCGGTCGAGGCGTGGATCAGCCCCGACTCGCCGTCGGCGTAGCTCGCCCACGCCTCGTGCTGGAAGTCGAACGGCGTCCACCCGCGACCCGCGAACCACTCCCCCGGCGTGACCACCGGCTCGGCGGGGGCGACGACTTTCTTGACTCGCGTCTTGCTCACGGCGGCGCGTCGGGGGTGAGCAGTCGCCGCACGTTATCGAGCGTGTCGGCCTCCGCCGCCGGCTTGTCGGTGCGGCGGCGCAGCATCCGCGGGAAGCGCGTGGCGATGCCGGACTTGTGCCGCGGCGAGAGTTGAATGCCCTCGAAGCCCAGCTCGAAAACGAGTTCGGGCTTGACCGTCCGCACCGGCCCGAACGTCTCGGTCGTGTTGCGGCGGATGAACGCATCGACCTCCCGAATCTCGGCGTCGGTCAGCCCACTGTACGCCTTGGCGATCGGCACCAACCGCCCCGCCTCCCAGACCCCGAAGGTGTAGTCGGTGTAAAGGTTCGCCCGCTTGCCGTGGCCCTTCTGCGCGTAGATCAGCACGGCGTCAACGGTGTACGGCTCGACCTTCCACTTCCACCAGTCGCCCGTCACGCGGCCGACCCGGTACGGACTCGCCAGCCGCTTCAGCATCAGCCCCTCGACTTGCCGCGCGCGGCTCTCCCGGCGCACGACGGTCACGTCTTCCCACGACGCGAACGGCACCACGGCTGACGGCTGCAAGCGTGCGTCACCGACACTGGCGATGAGCGCGTCGAGCTTCGCCCGGCGCTCACCCAGGGGCGACGGCCGCAGGTCGGTGCCGGCGAGTTCGAGGAGGTCGTAGGCCATCAGCACGACGGGGATGTCGGCGAGCAGCTTCTTGCCCACCGTCTTGCGGCCGATGCGTTTCTGCAACTGCGCGAACGGCTGAATCCCGTCGGCCGACCACGGCAGAATTTCGCCGTCGAGCGCGGTGCCGTCCGGGAGTTTGTCGCCGAGCGCGGCGAGTTCGGGGTAGCGCTCGGTGACGAGTTCCTCGCCGCGGCTCCACAAGAACGTCTGGCCGGCGCGGCGGATCAACTGTGAGCGGATGCCGTCCCACTTCCACTCGGCCTGCCACTCCGCCGGCTCGCCCAACGCCGCCGGCTCGCCTTCGAGTTGGTGCGCCAGGAAGAACGGGTACGGCCGGCTGGCGTCGCTCGCGCCCGAGTCCGGGGCGACGAGTTCCGCTGCGAATTCGGGCGTCGGCTCCCAGGTACCCATGAGCCGGTGCGCGATCACGTCGTTCGGCAGCGACGAGACTTTGGCCAGCGCCCGCGTCACGAGCAGTTGCGACACGCCGACGCGAAAGCCCCCAGTGATGAGCTTGTTCCAGACGAAGCACTCCGCCAGGTCGAGTTCCCGCCACGCCGCGAGAATCGCGTCCTTTTGCACGTCGTCGGCCATCGCCCGCATCGGCAACAGCCGCGATTCGACCCAGCCGGCGAGGCCCAGTTCTGTCGTACTGGGCGCGCTCGGGATCAAGAGCGCGACGACCTCGGCGGCGTCGCCGACGGCCTCGTAACACTCGTCGAGCAGCCACGTCGGAACGCTGGCGATCTCCCCGGCCCACGCCCTCAACTTGGCCGCGGCGACGGCCTGACGCGGCTTGCGGCCCGTGAGAAAGTAGATGGACCAGGCGGCGTCGGCCGGCGGGGCCGCGCGGAAGTACGCCACCAACGCCTCGACCTTCTCGGTCGTCTTGGTCGTCTCGTCGAGGGCCGTGAAGAGTCGGGCGAAGTCCCTCACTCGACGGCCTCCGCCCCGTTGGCCGTCGGCTCGTCGGCCTCGCCTTGGAAGTGGGTGGCGAGCACGTCGGCGTTCTTGCCGCGCTCGCGCAAGTAGCGCGACAGCTCGTGCGTCGAGCCGTGCGTCACGAGGATGTTGTCGGCCCCGGTCGCCTCGATCGCCCAGAGCAACCCCGGCCAGTCGGCGTGGTCGGAGAGGACGAAGCCGCGGTCGAGGGCACGCCGCCGGCGCGTACCTCGGACGCGCATCCAGCCCGACGCCATCGCGTCGGAGTACGGCTCGAACTTGCGCATCCACGGCGTCCCCGCGGCCGACGGCGGCGCGATCACCAGCGACCCCGCGAATTCGTGCTTCCGCGACTCGGCACTGACCGGCTTAGTCTCCGGCAGCGCCACGCCAGAGGCCCGGTAGGCCCGCGTCACGACCTCGGTCGCCCCGTGAAGGTAGATCGGCCCGATGCTCGCATCGACGCCCGCCATGACCCGCTGGGCCTTGCCCAAAGCGTAGGCGAAGATGACGCTCGTCTTCTTGGCGTCGCGGTTGGCCCGCCACCAGCGGTCCACCCCGGCGAAGATTTCCTCGCTCGTCTCCCAGCGGTAAATCGGCAGGCCGAAGGTCGATTCGGTGACGAAAGTGTGGCACTTCACCGGCTCAAAAGTCGCGCAGGTCGGGTCGGGGGTGACCTTGTAGTCCCCCGCGACGACGGCGACTTCGCCCTGGTATTCGAGGCGAATTTGCGCGGAGCCGAGGACGTGCCCGGCGGGGTACAGTGAGACCGTTACGCCGTTCTCGGTGAGGGTCTCGCCGTAGTCGAGGCACTGCAAGTCGATGTCAAGTCCGAGCCGCGTCCGCATCAGGTGCTGGCCCGAAGTCGCCGAGAGGTAGGCCGCACTCCCCGGCCGGGCGTGGTCGGCATGGGCGTGCGTGATGACGGCCCGCTCGACCGGCCGCCACGGGTCGATGTGGAAGTTCCCCTGCGGGCAGTACAGCCCGGCGTCGGTCGTCTGAAGGAGTCGCGTCACGGGGTCCCTCCCGTCATTGGCCGGCATGTAACTTCTTCAAGAAGTCGCCTGCGACCCGGCGGTGCTCGTCCATCTTGTCGCCGAGCTTGTCGCGCATGGCGACCATCACACTCATGCGCGGGTTCTTGGCGAAGAAGTCGGCCTGCTTGTCGATGAAGTTCCAGTACAGCGCGTCCCAAACCGCGCACCACGGCCCCTTCTTGTGATCGCTCATTTTGAGGACGTAACTTGAGCCGGAAATGTACGGCTTCGTCGTCATGCCGCCGCCGTCGGCGTACTGGCTCATGCCGTAGATGTTCGGGACCATGACCCAGTCATACGAGTCGATGAAGAGTTCCATGAACCATTGAAAGACCGCGTCCGGGTCGATCTCGCACAGCAACAGGAAGTTGCCCAGAATCATCAGCCTCTCGATGTGGTGGGCGTAGCCAGTCTTGAGGACGCTCTTGATGACGCGATCGACGGGGTCGATGCCGGTCGTGCCGTCGTAGAGTGCCGCGGGGACTTGGTGCTTGAAGCCCCAGAAGTTGGTCGTGCGTTGCTTGCCGCCGCGGGTCAGGTAGACGAGCCGCATGAACTCGCGCCATCCGATCACCTGCCGCGTGAAACCTTCGAGCGAGTTCATCGGCACGTCGCCGTCACGCGCAAGAGCGGCGCTCACGACTTCGGCCGGTGTGAGCAGCCCCGTGTTGAGCATTGGCGTCAACACGCCGTGAAACAGGGTCGTTTCGCGGACGCTGATGGCGTCCTCGTAGTCGCCAAACTTGTCGAGGCGGTCGCGGGCGAACGCCTTGAGCCACGCCCTCGCCTCGGCGTGCGTCGTCGGGTACTCGAACGGCGTGTCGTCGCCGAGGGCGTCGGGGAACTTGTCCCGCACGTACTGCCGGGCCTCGCGCACGGCGTCATTCTCGGCGACCGCCTTGATCGCGGGCGGCTTGACCGTTGCCGGCATCCGCTTGCGATTCTCGGTGTCGAACGACCACTTGCCGCCGCGCGGCTTGCCGTCGTCCTCGAGCAGCAACTTGAGGCGCTTCCGCTGCCGCATGTAAAAGTCGGTGAAGTACAGCTTCGCCTTGTCCTTCGTGTACGCCTCGACCTCGGCGAGCGGCGTCAGGAAGTTGGGGTCTTCGAGAACCGTCAACTCGATCTTGGCCTTTGCCAACCCCTCCGTGAGCCGCCGCAACAAGTAACCGTCGCACGGATCAGTCACGCGGACTTCCGTGACCTTGGCTTTCTTAAGAATGCCGGCGATGTCCCCGGTCCTCTTGAGTTGGCTCACCTCGATGACCTCGACGGGCAGCTCCAAGCCGGCGGCGTAGCGGGTCATACTGGCGCGGTGCAGGATCAGCTTTTGGCGGTGAAACGTGTATTGCGTGAACAGCAGCGGGTCTTCGACGAGGTAGACGCGGTCGGCCCCCGCCAACGCCGGCTGGTCGGCGTAAAGCTGGTGCGGGTAGATCAGCGCGGCCGTGGGCATCCGTCGGTGTCCGGGGGGAGTGGTGTCGGGGCCACCCATTGTTAGCGAGTGTGAAGGATCGAAGTCGAATCGGCCACGCCGGCGATCGGCGTCGTATCACTACCGCGTTGATCGCCAATCGCCCCGAGGAACCTCCGCGTGCCAAGGGTCAGCCTGTCGCGCCGATGCCTGGCGGAACTCGTCGGCACGTTCACGCTCGTGTTCGCGGGCACGGGGGCCGTCGTCGTCAACGACACCCACGGCGGGGCGGTCACGCACGTCGGCGTCGCGCTGACCTTCGGCCTCGTGGTGACGGCGCTGATCTACGCCCTCGGGCCGGTGTCGGGGTCGCACATGAACCCGGCCGTGACGCTGTCCCTGGCGGTCGCCGGGGTGCAGCCGTGGCGTGACGTGGTCCCGTACATCCTCGCCCAAGTCGCCGGGGCGTTCCTAGCGAGTGGCCTGCTCGCGGTGGCGTTCCCGCTACACGGTACCCTCGGCGCGACCCTGCCGGCCGGGGCGTGGGTCGTGTCGTGGGGCTTCGAGTTCGTGCTGACGGCGATCCTGCTCGTCGTCGTCCGCGGCTGCTCGACCGGCCCGGCGAACACACTGCCGCTCATCGGCGTCGCCGTCGGGGCCACGATCGGGCTGGAGGCGCTGTTCGCCGGGCCGGTCTGCGGGGCGTCGATGAATCCGGCGCGCTCGCTGGCCCCCGCGGTCGTCTCCGGCCACGTCGAGTTCCTGGCCGTCTACCTCACCGCCCCGTTCGCGGGGGCCGTCGCCGGCGTTGGCCTGTCGCACCTGCTGTTCACGAACCCCCCGGAGACGCCGTCGTGACCCCAAAAATCGTCCTGTTCGTGTGCGTCGAGAACAGCAACCGCTCGCAGATGGCCGAGGCGTTCGCGCGCCTCCACGGCGGGCCGGGGGTCGTCGCGGCGAGTTCCGGGTCGAGGCCGTCGGGCAAAGTGAACCCCCGCGCCATCGAGTTCATGAAGGAGGTCGGCTACGACCTCAGCACGCACACCTCGAAGTCCCTCGCCGAGTTCGACGGCCTGGAAATCGCCGTCGCCGTGACGATGGGTTGCGGCGACGAGTGCCCTCTGGTCAAGGCGGCCCGGCGCGAGGAGTGGCAGATCCCCGACCCCAAGGAGATGCCGGCCGAGGACTACCGCAAGGTCCGCGACCTGATCGAGGCGAAGGTCCAGAAGCTCCTCGCGGAACTCGCCTGACGCGGGGCCGAAAGTCGCTTCGCCCAGCCCTTGGCGAGCGCGTGCAGTGGGCGATCGACGGAGCGGGCGACGGCCGCCGCGATGGCGAAGGAGACGCCGACCGTGACCGCCGCGACGGGCCACGGCTGGGCGACCCCCGCGACGACGCAGAGGGTCGCGGCGACCGCCAACGAGCAAGGCTGGACGAGGTAGAGCGAGTACGACACGGCCCCGGCCGCGGTCGCGAGGCGGGCGACCGGCTTGAAGGTGCCGGCGCGGTCGAGCCTAGCCGTGCCGAGGACGCAGGCGAACGCCGGCAAGCCCCAGGTGGCGACGCGGGCCAGGGCCAGGCGTGGGTCGGCAAGCGCGTCGAACGGGTTCGCGCCGTCGCCCCCGAACACCACCCCGTAGACGCAACCGGCGACCCCGAGGCCCAGCAGCGCCCAGCCGGCCCACTTGGGCACGACACCCGTCAGGCGGTACGCCAGCAGGCCCAGGGCGAACTCGGTCGTCAGCGGCGACAGCGCGAAGCTCGGGTACGCCCAGCCGGCGACGGGGCCGGCGGCGGCGAACGCCAGCGGGGCCAGCGCGAACAGCGCGAGCAGGGTCGGCACGGCCCGCCGCACGCCGAGGGCCGCGGTCAGCGTCGCCGCGGCGAGGTAGAACAGGAACTCGTAGCAGAGCGTCCAGCCGCACGGGTGGGCGGTCAGCGGCTCCAGGGCGTCGCCCGACACGGGCAGGAGGGTGAAGGTCGTCACCAGCATCGAGCCGCTGACCTCGGCCGTGCGGAAGCGGGGCACCGCCAGGCAGGCGAGCGACGCGATCGCGTACAGCGGCAGGACGCGGGCGAGGCGGGCTAGGAGGAACGACCGCGCCGTCGTGCCCGGCTTGTCGAGCGTCAGGCCGATCAGGTAGCCGCTCAGCACGAAGAACAGATCGACGCCCCAGTAGCCGTGGAACGACGCCAGTGCGTCCGGGACCACGCGGCCCTCCCCGATCGTCGATTCCACGACGCGGGGGACGTGTTCGAGCAGCACCAGCGTCGCCGCGACGCCGCGCAGTAACTCCAGCCCGAGGAGGCGGCTCATCGCGTGGCACTCCTGAGCGCCAGCGGGGTCGCCACCGCGGGGCCAGCCGCCGCGGGGCGGGACTCGGGGGTCGCCCCGCGGACCCAGCGCTTCGCGGCGGCGTGCAGCGGCAGATCGACGGAGCGGGAGGCGGCCACACTCAGGGCGAACGCGGCGGCCACCGCCAGGGCCGCGGCCGCCCACGGCGACGCGACGCCGAGCGGCGGGCCGACGACCGCCACCGCCAGGAACGCGAACGGCTGCGTCAGGTACAGCGGGTACGACACGGCCCCGGCCGCCGTGGCGAACCGGGCGACCGGGGCGAAGGTGCCGGCGCGGTCGAGGCGGGCGGTCCCGAGGACGACCAGGAACGCCGGCAGGCCGAACCGGGCGACGCGGCCCCACGCCCGCAGCGGCTCGGCGATGAGCGCGGCTTGCGCCCCGTAGTTGCCGTCGGCGAGGGCACCGCGGACGCAGCCCGCGACGCCCAGGGCTAGCAGCGCCCAGCCGGCCCACTTGGGCACGACACCCGTCAGGCGGTACGCCAGCAGGCCCAGGGCGAATTCGGCGGTCAGCGGCGACAGCGCGAAACTCGGGTAGTCCCAGCCGGCGACCGGGCCGACGGCCGTGAACGCGAGCGGGGCGAGGGCGAACAGGAGGACCATCAGGGGCACCGCCCGCCGCCCGTCGACGGCTGCCGCCAGGCCCGTCGCCGCGAGGTAGAAGAGGACTTCGTAGCAGAGTGTCCAGCCGTAGGGGTGGACCGGCGCAGGGTTCAGCGCGTCGCCCGCCAGGGGCATGAGCGTGTACGTCGTCACGAGGGTCGGCAGGGTGACGCCGCCGGTGAGGACCGACTTCAGGACCAGGCAGAGCGTCGAGGCCAAGGCGTACAGCGGCAGGACGCGGGCGAGGCGGGCCAGGAGGAACGACCGCGCCGTCGTGCCCGGCTTGTCGAGCGTCAGGCCGATCAGGTAGCCGCTCAGCACGAAGAACAGATCGACGCCCCAGTAGCCGTCGAAGCGGTCGATGGCCCACGGCAACGCGACCTGCGGGCCGCACACCGTCGGCACGACGTAGCGAAGGTGCTCCAGCAGCACCAGCGTCGCCGCGACGCCGCGCAGCAGCTCCAGCCCCAGGAGGCGGTTCATGACGGCTTCTCGGTCGGGGTGCGGCGGGGCGGGGCCGGCGAAGCGTAGGTCGGACTTCGAGGCTTGCCAACTTCTTGCGGCGACATGCCACGGCGTCTGTTACGATAATCGCGACGCTCTACTCTCCGGGACCACGGCCATGATCCGACTTGATGCCCCGCGCGCCGTCTCGTTCTGCGACGGCACGACCCGCCGCGACTTCCTGCACGCCGGCCTGCTCGCCCCACTCGGGCTGTCGCTCGCCGGGTACGCCCGCGCGACCGCCGCGGATAGGCCCGACAAGGACGTGAACTGCATCCTGATCATGCTCGTCGGTGCCCCCAGCCAACTCGACACCTTCGACCCCAAGCCGAACGCCCCGGCCGAGGTGCGCGGCCCGTTCGCCGCGAAGCCGTCGAAAGTACCGGGCTTCCAGCTCAGCGAGATCCTGCCCAAGATCGCGGAGCACACCGACAAGTTCTCGGTCATCCGCTCGCTGTACCACACGGCCACCGCGGTCCACGACACCGGCTACCAGATGATGCAGTCCGGCCGGCTGTTCACGCCGGGGCTAGAGCACCCAAACATCGGCTGCGTGCAGGGCTTCCTGAAGGGCGGCCGCGGCGAGCTGCCGGCGCACGTGATGCTGCCCAAGGCGATCGGCCGCACCGGCGGCAACCTTCCCCACGGCGAGTCGGCCGGATACCTCGGCAAGCGCTACGACCCGCTGATCCTGAACGCCGACCCCGCCGCGCCGGACTTCAAGGTGCCCGACCTGCTGCCGCCCGACTCGATCCCGGCCGTGCGCGGCGAGCGCCGGCAGCGCCTCCGCGCCGCGGTGGACGGCTCGCTAAGTTCGTTCGAGAACTCGGCGGCGGCCAAGCAGATGGACGACACCTTCGCCCTCGCCTACAAGCTGATGTCCAGCCCGAAGGCCCGCGCGGCGTTCGACCTCGGCCAGGAGCCGGCCAAGGTCCGCGACCGCTACGGCCGCACCCGCTTCGGCCAGTCGTGCCTGATGGCCCGGCGGCTCGTCGAGGCGGGGGTGCGCTTCGTCACGATCAACATGTTCGAGACGGTCTTCGACGAACTCACCTGGGACATCCACGGCTCGCGGCCGTTCACCGACATCAACGAGATGTCGCGCGTCATCGCCCCGAACTTCGACCAGGGCTACTCGGCGTTGCTCGAAGACTTGACGCAGCGCGGCCTTTACGACAGCACGGTCGTGGCGGCGACCGGCGAGTTCGGCCGCACGCCGAAGATCAACCCCGCCGGCGGCCGCGACCACCACCCCGGCGTCTGGTCGATGATTATCGGCGGCGGCCCCATCAAGGGCGGCCGCATCGTCGGGGAGAGTGACGAACTCGCCTACGCCCCGAAGACGCGCCCCACCACGCCTGGCGAGGTCGCGGCGACGCTGTACCGGGCGATCGGCATCGACCCGCACAAGGAGTTGCCCGGCCCGCAGAACCGCCCGATCCCGGCCGTCGATTTCGGCGTCCAGCCGATCGCGGAGCTGTTTTAATGCTGTACGCGATGGAGCCAGTGGATGCGGACTGGTATACTCAAGTTGGGTTTTGGCTCAGCGTCGTCGGAATACTGGTGAGCAGCATCGGACTCGGGGCGACGTACTGCCAGGTGCGCAAGGCCCGCAAGTCGGCGGACGCGGCGCGGGACGCGGCGGAGTTGACCCGCACGGAGAGCAAGGCGAGTTTCAATCGATATCTTGCGGCGACGGTGCATCGCCATTTGTCTGAAGTCGAAGGGTTTGTAGTGGCAGAGAATTGGTTATCAACGGTGCTACGATGCGATGATATGGCTGGCTTGTTAACGCTGCTCTCCGAACAAATTATGACAGATGAGTACATGAGTTTCTCGGTATTATTCCGAGAGACGCTGACTAAGGCCCGTAAACAACTTGTAATGATTAAGTGGTATGATTTGACTACTCGCACCAAACGCCGTATCCATTCGCTCACTGCACCATTCGATATCGAGGAGGGTCCGAAATGATTGAAACCGAAAGGATGCGTGGCATTGCAAAGCGGCTACTTGAGAAGACTAAATTGCGTCAAGTAAACTGGATACCAGATGCTACAGATGATACAAAAGAACACGGCTGCACATTGATACTTGGCAAATCTGTTCTCGTCTTGCGTAACTTCAAACCCAAGGCAGAGGCGGACTCAATCAAACTCGTACTTGTAAAAACTGGCTCAGAAATACGTTACGCTTCGATTGCTAGTTTCGAGTCGTATGTAGGCGACGCTATTACTGAGGCGCAATACGATAGTGACCAACAGCGCGAAGACTCTGAATTGCTAACGGAACTTTATAGTGAAGCAACTAAGGTCGCTTACAAATGGGATGAGGTTCTCGCTGACATTGACGGCGCGTTGGCACGACCCGGCAAGGTCGGTCTCGATCACCTACCTGTCGAGCAGTTCGTAAGCCCCCGACCCACCACGAAGGAGCCCGCCCATGCCCAGCGACGATGACGACGACCGACCCCGCCGCGTTCGCCCCCGCCCGGACGATGAGGACGACGCGCGGCCACGCCGCAAACGCCCGCGCAACGAGGACGACGAGACGGCCGACGCCACCGGCGGCGTCATCCCGTACAAGAACGGCACGGCCCTCGCCGCCTACTACTGCGCGGTTTTCAGCTTCATCCCGATCTTCGGGTGCGTCCTCGGCCCCGTCGCGATCGTCCTGGGCGTGATGGGCATCCTGTACGCCAACAAGCATCCCAAGGCCCGCGGCATGGGCCACGCCGTCTTCGGCATCGTCGGCGGCCTCGTCGGGCCGTTCTTCATCGCCGGGATCGCCACCGCCCTCGGCGTGTTCGCGGGCAAGTAGCCTTCACCTGGGAGTCTGGCGCATGGCCCGTTGGCTGACTTTGCTCGCCTTCACCTTCGCCGGCCCGGCCGCCGTCGCGGGGGAACTCGCCGTCTTCCCGCCGGCCGTCGCGCTCGCCGGGCCGCAGGCGACGCAGCAACTCCTCGTTGCCACGACCGCGGGCGGCTTCGCGACCGCGGACCACACCGCCGGCGCGAAGTTCGTGGCCGCCGACCCCGCCGTCGCCGTCGTGAACGACGCGGGGGTCATCAGCCCCGTCGGCGACGGCACCACCACCGTCACCGCGTGGGTCGGCTGGCGCAGGGCGAGCGTCGCCGTGACGGTGACCAAGACCAAATCCGCGGGCGTGCCGAGCTTCCGCAACGACGTGCAGACGGCGCTGACTCGCGCCGGCTGCAACTCCGGCGCGTGCCACGGGGCGCTCGCCGGCAAGGGCGGCTTCAAGCTCTCGCTGAGGGGCTACGACCCCGCGGCCGACCACTTCGCTGTCACCCGCCAGGCGCTGGGCCGACGGGTGGACGCCGACGCCCCGGCGCAAAGCCTGCTACTGCTCAAGGCGACGCGGCAGTTGCCGCACGGCGGCGGCCGACGCTTCGAGGTCGAGTCCGCCTCCGCCAAGGCGGTCGAGCGCTGGGTCTCCGCCGGTGCCCCCGCCTCGACGGCCGCCGAGCCGACGCTGGTGTCGCTGACGGTTTACCCGCCGGCCGCGTTGACGGTGCCGAAGGCGACCCTGCGCGTCGTCGTGCAGGCGACCTACAGCGACGGCGCGATTAAGGACGTGACGGCGCTGACGAAGTTCGCGTCGAGCGAGGAGACGGCGGCGACCGTCGATGAGAACGGCAACGTCAAGGTCCAGGCGGCCGGCGAGACGAGTGTCTCGGCCATCTTTGACGGCCGCGTCGCCAGCTTGCGCGTCACCGTACCCTACGCGCAGAAACTCCCGGCCGACACCTTCACCGCCGCGACGAAGTCGAATCGCATCGACGAACTCGTCCTGAGCAAGCTCGAACGGCTCGATATCCCGCCGTCGGGCACCGCGACGGACGGCGAGTTCATCCGCCGGCTGTTCCTCGACGCCGCCGGGGTGCTGCCGACGCCCGCGGAGGTCGAGGCGTTCGCCCGCGACGCCGACCCCGCCAAGCGCGCCAAGCTCATCGACGCGGTTCTGGAGCGGCCTGAGTTCGTCGATTACTGGGCGCACAAGTGGTCGGACCTGATGCTCGTGAGCAGCCGCAAGTTGCCGGCCCCGGCGATGTGGTCGTTCTACCGGGCGATCCGCCGCTCCGTCGCCGACAACCAGCCGTGGGACCGCTTCGCCCGCGACATCCTCACCGCCAGCGGCTCGACGCTCGCGGCCGGCGGCGGCAACTACTACGTCCTGCACAAGGACGTGAGCGACCTCGTCGAATCGACTTCGGTCACGTTCCTGGGCATGTCGGTCAACTGCTGCCGCTGCCACAATCACCCGCTCGAGAAGTGGACGCAGGACCAGTACTGGGGCCAGGCGAACCTATTTAGCCGCGTCGGCCTCAAGAACGGTGCCCGGCCCGGCGAGGTGACCGTCCACGCGCTGCCGGACGGCGACGCCCTGCACCCGCGCACCGGCAAGCCGGTGCCGCCGACGCCGCTCGACGGCAAGCCGCTGGCACTGGACTCGACCACGGACCGCCGCGCGTACTACGCCGACTGGCTGACGGCCCCAGGGAACCCGTACTTCGCCAGGTCGCTCGTGAACCGCGTCTGGCGAAACTACCTGGGCCGCGGCCTCGTCGAGGCCGAGGACGACCTGCGCGAGACGAACCCGCCGACCAACCCCGAACTGCTCGACCACCTGGCCCGCGAGTTCGTCGCCGGCCAGTACGACGTGAAGCGGCTGATGCGCTCGATCTTGAACTCGGCGACTTACCAGCGGTCGTCGAGGCCGCTGCCGGGCAACGCCGCCGACGACCGCTTTTACTCGCGCTACCTGATCCGCCGGCTGCCGGCCGAGGTGATCCTCGACGCTTACGCCGACGTGACCGGCGTGCCGACCGCGTTCGGCACGCTAAGCCTGGGGCCGACCGGTGGCACGGCGAAGGCCGACTACCCGGCCGGCACCCGCGCGATGCAGTTGCCCGACTCGCTGCTCGTGTCGAACTTCCTCGACAGCTTCGGTCGCGCCGAGCGGGCGCAGACGTGTGCTTGCGAGGCGACCGCCGACTCGACCGTCGGCCAGGCGCTGCACCTGAACAACGGCCAGACGCTCAACGACAAGTTGCGCGACCCCAAGTCCCGCGCCGCGAGCTGGCTGGCGGAGAAGCGGCCCGACGCCGAGGTCGTGGCGGGCGTCTTCCGGCTGGCGTTGTCGCGCGAGCCGACCGCCGGCGAGTCGGCGAAGTTCGTGGCCGTGCTGGCGGAGTGCCGGGGCGACGCCGACCGCCGCGAGGCGGTCGAGGACGTGTTCTGGGCCGTGATGACGGGCAAGGAATTCCTGTTCAACCGCTGACCGTGGCGAGCCGGAAGCGTGAGCGCCCGGAGGTTCTCGCCCCTCCGGGCGCTCACGCTTCCGGCTCGCCTTACTTCCGCTCGTACACCACCTTGCCGCCGACGACCGTCAGCACCGCTTTGGTGTCGCCGACTTCCTTGGAGTCGAACACGTCCTGGCTCAGCACCACGAAGTCGGCCAGCTTGCCGACGCTCAGGCTGCCGCGGTCGGCCTCCTGGTGGGCCGCGTAGGCGCTACCCAGCGTGTACGCTTCGACCGCCTGCGCGACCGTGATGCGCTGCTCCGGGAACCAGCCGCCGGGGTTCTTGCCGTCGAGCGTGCGGCGGGTCACCGCGGCGTCGATCCCGGCGAACGGGTCCAGGGGTGCCACCGGCCAGTCGGAGCCGAACGCCAGCCGCGCCCCGGCGTCGGCCAGCGACTTGAACGCGTAACTCGACGCGCACCGCTTCGTGCCGATGCGGCCCACCGCCCAGCGGCCGTCGT
Organism: Fimbriiglobus sp.; assembly: GCA_043744775.1. Lineage (GTDB taxonomy): Bacteria > Planctomycetota > Planctomycetia > Gemmatales > Gemmataceae > Fimbriiglobus. Next base: position 22,728 of record JAYTUC010000117.1, read on the forward strand.
CGGCGGCGTGGTACGGCTGCATCGATGCGACGACGTTCAGTTCCCGGAAGCGGCCGAAGTCGGCGGGCCGCAGGTGTTGCGCGTGCTCGATGCGGAAGCGGCGGTCGCGCGGGCCGTTCGCCTTCGCCACGTCAGCGAACAGGTCGAGCAACTTGGCGTTGGCCTCGTCGCCGATGGCGTGGATGGCCACGGACAGCCCCGCCTGGTCGGCCCGCGCCACGAGCTCGCGCATCCGCGGCGGCTCGGTGACGTAGACGCCCGAAGTCTTCGCGTCGATCGCGTAAGGCTCGAACATCTTGGCGGTGCTACTGCCCAGCGAGCCGTCCATGAAGCCTTTCACGCCGCCGACGCGGACGAAGTCGCCGCCGAAGTTGCCCTCGACGCCGAGGTCGGTCAGGTCCTTCTGCCCGCCGATCGGCCAGCGCACGTCAACGCGACAGGTCAACTCCCCGCGGCGGGCGAGTTGCTGCAAGACGCGCATCAGCTTGCGGCGGGTCGCGGGGGAACTGCCCTCCATGTCCTGCACGCTGGTGACGCCGACGGACGCCGCCGCCAGCATCGACGCCCGCACCGCCTCGGCGATCTCGTCGTCGCCCGGCTCGGGGATGAGCTTCTCGACGAGATCCATCGCGTTGTCCTTGAGGACGCCGCTGGGCGTCTTGCCGTCGGCCAGCCGCTCGATGACCCCGCCCGGCGGGTCCTTCGTGTCGGCGGTGACGTTGGCGAGCTTCAGCGCCGCGGTGTTGGCGACCGCCATGTGGCCGTCGTAGCGCTGCAAGAACACGGGGCGGTTCTTGACGGACTTGTCGATCGTCGCCGCGGTCGGCAACTTGCCGTTGAAGGCGCGGTCGTGGTCGAAGTTGCCGCCGAGCATCCAGCGGTCGCGCGGGAGTTTGCCGTCGAACTCGACGAGTCGCCGGCCGAATTCCGCCTCGTTCGGCGCGTCCTTCAACTCGACGCGGGCGAGCTGCAACCCGCCGCCGAGCCAGTGAACGTGGCTGTCGTAAACGCCCGGCATCACCCGCCGGCCGCGCAGCTCGACGACGACGGTTTTCGGCCCGACGGCGGCCCGCGCCTCGGCGTCGGTGCCCGCGACGACGATGCGACCCTGACGGACGGCGAGGGCTTCGACCTGCGGCGTCGCGGCATCGACGGTCCAGATTTTGCCGCCGACGAAGACGACATCCGCCGGGACGGCCGGGACGGCGGCGAGGGCGAACAGGGCGAGCGACAACAGCATGGCGGCACCTGCGGCGTGACGAATCCGACGCAGCGATGATACGGCAAGCCGCGGCAACTTCCCGGCCCGATCCGCCGCCGCACCTGGTAAATTGAAGGCATGACACGCGACGAAATCGGCTCGAAGTACCTCGACCAGCTCCCGTACCCGCCGTACCCGGTGCAGGAGGAGGCGTTGCTGGCGTGGTTCACGGCCGAGCAGGGCGTGCTCGTCTGCGCCCCCACCGGCACCGGCAAGACGCTCATCGCCCAGGCCGCGCTCTTCGAGGCGCTGCACACCAACACGGTCGCGTACTACACGACGCCGCTGATCGCGCTGACCGAGCAGAAGTTCGTCGAGATGCAGGCGTGCGCCGAGGCGTGGGGCTTCTCGCGCGACGACGTGGGCATGATCACCGGCAACCGCAAGGTGAACCCCAAGGCCCGCGTCCTCGTCGTCGTCGCCGAGATCCTGCTGAACCGCCTGCTGCACCCCGACGGCTTCAACTTCGAGGCGGTGTCGGCGGTGGTCATGGACGAGTTCCACTCGTTCGCAGACCCCGAGCGCGGCATCGTCTGGGAACTCTCGCTGAGTCTGTTGCCGGCCAAGGTGAAGCTGTTGTTGCTGTCGGCGACGGTCGGCAACGCGGCGGAGTTCACGAACTGGCTCAGCCGCAACCACGGCCGCACTGTCGAACTCGTCGAGGGCCGCGAGCGGAAAATTCCCCTGACGTACCACTGGTCGCCCGACGAATTCCTCAACGACCTGCTCGTCGAGATGGCCCGCGGCGACGACGCGACTCGCAAGACGCCGGCGCTCGTGTTCGCCTTCAACCGCGACGAGTGCTGGTCGATCGCCGAGCAGTTGAAGGGCCTCGACTTGTTGAACGCGACGCAGCGCAAGCCGCTCAACGACGCCGTCGATTTGCTCGACTGGCCGCAGGGGATCGGGCCGAAGTTGAAGCAGATGCTCCGCCGCGGCGTCGGCGTGCACCACGCCGGGCTGTTGCCGAAGTACCGCCGCGGCGTCGAGAAGCTCTTCGAGCAGAAGTTACTCAGCGTCGCGCTGTGTACCGAGACGCTCGCGGCGGGCATCAACCTGCCGGCGCGGAGTGTCGTGCTCACGTCGCTGGTCAAGGGGCCGTTCGGCAAGGAGAAGCTGATCGACCCGAGTTCGGCGCACCAAATCTTCGGCCGCGCCGGCCGGCCGCAGTTCGACACCGAGGGCCACGTCTACGCCCTGCCGCACGAGGACGACGTGCGCATCGCGAAGTGGAAGGAGAAGTTCGACCAGATTCCGGAAACCTCCAAAGACCCGATGATGCTCAAGAAGAAGAAGGAGATGTTGAAGAAGAAGCCGAGTCGCAACGCCCAGCGGAAGTACTGGACCGGCACCGACTTCGAGAAGCTGCAAGTCTCGGCCCCCGCGCGGCTCTACAGCAAAGGCCCACTCCCCTGGCGCTTGCTGGCGTACTTGTTGGAGGTGTCGCCGGAGATCGACAAGATTCGCACGGTCATTCGCAAACGTTTGCTCGACCAGCCGCGCATCGAAGCCGGGTTGAAGCAGTTAAACCGCATGTTGACGATCCTGCACGACCGCGGCTTCGTGCTCTTGCAGCCGGCCCCCCCGCCGCCGATCAACCCCGCCGCTCCGGTGGTGCCACTCGACCCGACGGTGATCGTGCCGCCCGCGCCGCCGTACAACCCGACCCTGGCCACGCCGACGCCGGAGATGGCGAAGCTACTCGTGTTCAGGGCCGTGCACCCGCTGTACGGGGCCTTTTTAGTGGATCAACTCGGCACCGCCAGCCGCGAGGAGCGCATCCAGGCGTTCGAGTCGGTCCTTGAACTGCCGCGGCCCTTGTTGAAGTTCGTCCGCGTGCCGTATGAGTTGGCACCGGGGCCGTATGCCACGGAGAAACTCGACCCCGAGTTGATCGCGCGGGGGCTGATCGCGGCCAAGGAGGAGCCGGTCGAGGGCGAGGAGCCGGACGACGGCTACGTCCACTGGGAGGACCGCCCGCCGGTCTTGGCCGACAAGCTGCGACTGCTTTTCGATGCCACCTACCCCGACGTGGTCGATGTCACGACGCAAGCGGTGTGGGCGGCCGGCGAGGTGCTGAACTTCGGCGGGCACTTCAACAACTTCATCGCCTCGAAAGACCTGGCGAAGCAGGAGGGGCTAATCTTCCGCCACCTGTTGCGGATGGTGCTGCTCATGGATGAGTTCGCGCAACTGACCCCCGCCGGCTGCGACCCCGCCGAGTGGCAGCAGCAACTCGGCGACATCGCCGACGTGCTGACGAAGACGTGCAGGAGTGTTGACCCGCACAGTACGGAGCAGATGATCAAGGTCGCCCACGCCGCCGCCGACGTGGTCAAGGGCGAGGAGGCCGCGGCGGTGGTCACCGCAGCCGAGGCGTTGCACGAGATCGAGGAGGAGTTCGGCGCGGGCATCCTGGGCGACTGAGCTTACGCCGTGACGGGGGCGCGGGGCGGCGGGTAGATGTACGCCCCGTCGATTTCGAGGCCGCCAAGCGTGTAGCCTTTGAAGCGGGTTATGCCGGTGTACGATTTGCCATTGGTGACCTTCGACTTCACGACCTCCGCGGCTTCGACAGCCATCCCGTCCTCGACATCAATGATTAACACGTCGTCAATATCGACCCCGAACTCTTCGTGTTGCGACAGAATCGCGGTCAGCTTTCGGTACGCGTCGAGGGAGCCTTTGTCGGTTTCGACGGCGGGGGAAGCCACGTAAAGGTTCCAGTCACGTGCTTCGGTGAGTTTAGCCCAGAAGGCCGAGGCAATCTCGACCCCAGCGTCGTTGAGTGCCGCGATGAGCCGCGAGCCCCCGTCGAGTTGAGCGTTCACCAGTGCGTTCGGATCCATTGCAATACTCCGTGCGTGTCGTCCGCAATTGCGTGGTACAGCTTGTTCGCTTCCCGCTTCGGGATACGGTAATAACGCTTCTGCTCGGACCAGGCGATTGCCGATTTCCAGTTTTTGAAGAACTCCGGGTCTGCGTCCCTTGCCACTTTCCAAAAAGGCTTTAAGCCTGTCAACTCCAGTAACTCGACGAAGTTGTGGGTGTAGCACCGCTCCGAGAACTTGCGGTCCAAAAACGCATCCGTCGCCTGCACCCGCTTGATGATACACGCCTTCAGGCCGACCTCGACCGCGTACCCCGCGAGGTAGTACGCCCCGTCCCACATCTCCGCGTCGAGCAACGCCTTCGCCTCGGCGAGCCTGACGGTGGCGAGTTCCTGAAAGTCGAGTCGCGTGACAGTCGGCTTGCTCACGCGCGAAGACTCCGGGTTGCGAAGAGAATCATCCTACCACGACTCTCGCCCCGTCCCTCACGCATTCCCCCGCCAGTTAGCCCGCCGGCCCGGCGTGCGGTCCATTGACTGCCTGACCGCGGAAGTCCTAGAGTAAGCGTCGCCCCGGTTCCCCCGCAAGGATCGCCATGTCCACGGCCACCCCCACCGCCGCCCGCCCCAGCCGCAAGGCGTCCGCCGGCAAGGCCCCGAAGTCGGCCATCGTCATCGGAGCGGGGCCGGGCGGGCTGGCGGCCGCCATGTTGTTGGCCAACGCCGGCGTCAACGTGCGCGTTCTCGAGCGCTTGCCGACGGTCGGCGGCCGCTGCTCGGCGATCCGCGAGCAGGGCTACCGCTTCGACCTCGGGCCGACGTTCTTCCTGTACCCGCGCGTCCTCGAAAACATCTATAAGATGCTCGGCCGCGACCTGCACCAGGAAGTGCCGATGGTGCGGCTCGACCCCCAGTACAAGGTGATGTTCGGCGACTCCGGCGGCGAGTTGCTGTGCAGCCCCAGCATCAAGAAGATGTCCGAGGAGGTGGCGAAGCTCAACCCCGAGGACGGTAAGAACGTCGCGCGGTTCATCGCCGAGAACCGCGTCAAGCTCGACCGCTTCCGCCCGGCCCTCGAAAGCCCCTTTTTGAGCTGGCGCGACCTGATCAGTTGGGACTTGATCAAGCTGCTGCCGCTACTGCGGCCGTGGAAGTCGGTCGATGGCGAACTCGGCCGCTACTTCCAGGACCCGCGTACCCGGCTGGCGTTCTCGTTCCAGGCGAAGTACCTGGGCATGTCGCCATTCAACTGCCCGAGCCTGTTCACAATCCTGTCGTACCTCGAGTACGACTTCGGCGTCTGGCACCCCATCGGCGGCTGCAACGCCATCAGCGAAGGCATGGCCCGCACGGCCACCGAAGTCGGCG
>JAYTUC010000118.1:0-27791 GCA_043744775.1 Fimbriiglobus sp.
CCAGGCCGACTTGCGCGACCGCGTGTTGCGGGCCATCGGCGACCCCGTCGCGCGCTTCACGGAGGACAAGTTGCGCGTCCTGCGGGCCGTGCGCATGGCGGCCCGCTTCGACCTCGCCATCGAGCCGGCCACCTTCGCAGCCGTGCGGGCGATGGCGGGCCAGATCACGGCCGTCAGCGCCGAGCGCGTCGGCGAGGAGCTGCGCAAAATCTTGACGCACCCCAGCCGCGCCCACGGGGTCGAACTGATGCGCGACGCGGGGCTGGTCGGGCCGACGCTGCCGCAGGCGGTGGGGCAGACCGACGAGGCGATCGCGAGGCTCCGCACGTTGCCGCCGCGGGTGTCGTTCGAGTTGGCGTTCGCCACGCTGTTGCCGCGGCTCGACGCCAAGGGCGTGGCGAAAGTCGCGCGGCAACTGCGTCTGTCGAACGACGAGGCGGCCCGCGTCGGCTGGCTCGTCGCGCACCGCGATGCCCTCGACGCCGCCGAATCGCTGCCGCTGTCGCAGTTGAAGCCGCTACTGGCCCACGCCGGGGCGGCGGAGTTGGTCGAGCTGCACCGCGCCCGCGGCGCGGCCGCCGGGGTCGCGTTCGTCGAGCGCTTCCTGGCGGAGACGCCGGCGGGCGACCTCGACCCGCCGCCGCTCATCACGGGCGACGACTTGGCCGCACTCGGCATGACGCCGGGGCCGGACTTCAAGCGGATTCTTGCAGCGGTGCGGGGCGCGCAACTGGAGGGCCGTCTGCCGTCGAGAAGCGCGGCATTGGCACGAGCCGAGGCGCTTCGACCCCGGTGAGCCGCGCGGCGAAGACCTCGGCGACCGTCGGTTTCGCGGCCCGGCGGCGCGACTTCAGCCAGAACCGCGCCATCGTCCGCAGGGTCCGCGGCACTTCCCACAGCGAGACCTTGCTGACACCGTGCAGCCGCGGCCGGTGCGAGACCGGCATCTCGGTGACCGCGAGGCCGAGGCGGTTGGCGGTCGCGAGCATCTCCGTGTTGACGAAGAAGCCGCGGCTTGACGGCAGGAGTCGGTCGAGCGCCTCGCGGCGGAACACCTTCAGGGCGCAGTCGCAGTCGCGGACGCGCGTGCCGAGCCAGACGCGCGCCAGGACGTTGTAGCCCCACGACAGGAAGCGCCGCCGCGCCGGGTCCTGCCGGTTCAGGCGGAAGCCGACGACGACGGGCGTGCGGAGGGTCATGAGCGTGAGCGGCACGAGGTCGCGCAGGTCGAACTGCCGGTCGGCGTCGGTGAAGGCGACGCGGCCGAAGCGGGCCGCCTCGAAGCCGGTGCGCAGCGCCGCGCCGTAGCCGCGGTTCAGCCCCAGGCGGATCAGCCGCACGCGCGGCCGGGACTGGGCGAGCTCCTCGACGACCGCGGCCGTGTCGTCGTAGCTGCCGTCGTCCACGACGAGGATTTCGTACTCCGCGAAGCACGCGCCGAGCACGTCGTCGGCCTCGGCGACGGCGAGAGCGATGCCCTCGACCTCGTTGAAGGCCGGGAGAATGAGGGTCAACGGGAGGGTCACGATGTCCGCGTCCATGCGGGGTCTCCGGCGAGTCGGGGTGTCCTGCCCCGCAGGCTACCACGCCGGCGGCGCGGCGGTAACCCGAATCCGCGGTCACGGCTTGGCCGGCACCTGTCGCGGCGAGGCGAGGTAGCCGACGAGGTCGCGCAACTCCGCGTCGGTCAGCTTGTCGAACAGCCCGTCGGGCATGATCGACAGTGGCGTCGTCTTGCGCGACTCGACATCGGCGACGGGAATCAAGACCTCCTCGTTGAGCGTGCGGACGCTCAGCGTCTGCGGCGTCTCCTTGCGGACGATACCGGCGACCGTGCGGCCGTCGAGGAGCGCGAAGGTCGTCAGGCGGTACTCGTTGGCCACGACGGCACTGGGGTCGAGGACGTTCTCGAGGACGTAGTCGAGGCTGGTCCGCTGCGCGCCGGTCAATTCGGGGCCAACGTTGCCGCCGTCGTCGAAGAGCTTATGGCACGACGCGCAGTTCGCAGCGTACAGCCGGCGGCCGTTGCCGGGGTCGGCCTTCGCCAGCGTCTCGGGCGTCAGCAGGGCTTTGAGCTTCGCCGTCTGCGCGACGCGGGTCGCCGACGCCGGCCGCACGGTGCCCCACACCGTGCCGAGGCGGGTACTCACGGCCTTGTCGTTGGACGCGAGCAGTTGCCGGGCGGTGTACGTGTTGAGGTCGAGTTTCGGCACCGCCCCGCGCTCGACCGCGTCGAGCAGGGCGAGCGCGAACGCCGGCCGCGAGGCGAGCGTCTGCACCGCGTCGGCCTTCTCGTCGGCGGTGAGCGTCGGGTAAAGGTCGAGGATGGCCGTGGCACTCGCCACGTCAGGGTACGCCGCCAGGCCGCGCACCGCGGCGGCGCGCATCGGGGCGTCCTTGAGCAAGCCGCGCAGGGCGTCGGCCATGCCGGGGACGCGGCGGGCGAGCAGTTGCTGGAGCGCGAACTGCCGGCTCTCGGTCGGCTCTTTGGCGTTGGCGAGGCGGCCCCGCATCGCGGCGATGGCCGTCGAGTCGCCGACGAGGACCGCCACAGCTTCCGCCTGCCTGCGGACACGCGGGTCGGTACTCTTCGTCAGCGCGGCGGTGACGCTCGACCAGCCGGCCGGCGCGACGAGGTTGACGCGGCCCTCGAAGGCTTGCTGAACCCCCGTGAGCAGGTCGAGCCGCACGGCGTCGGACTTCGCGGCCACGAGTGCCGGCATGACTAGCGCGAGTTGCGTCGTCGCGTCGGTCCTGGGCAGCGTCAGGATGTGGCGGACGACGTTGACTCGGACGCGCTCGATCGGCGTCTCTTGGGCGAACGCGAGTGCCCCGGCGGGGTCAGCGGCCACGAGCGGTTGCACGGCGAGCCAGTACAACAGTGTCAACTTGGCGTCAGCGTTGTCCTCGGGGTGCCGCAGGAGCGCGCGGAAGTAGTCCCAGTTTTGCAGTCCGGCGCTTTGCGTCGCTGTGTGGGCCAATGCCCCCCGGACGAGCGGTGACGGATCGGCCGTCGCCATCCGCTCGGCTCTCCGGCAGCCGTTGGCGTTGGCGATCGAGCGCGCATCGTCCAGCGGGAACACGGCGACATACGGTTCACGGAGACGCTCCTTATGAGTCGTCAGGAACACATCTCCCGTAAGTCGGGCCGACCACGCCCGCACGGCTTCGGACTTGTCCTGAACCATTTCGTCGCGCAACTCCTGCGTGAGCCGCCCAGCGCATTCCAGCGCCCAATACGCCCGCAGCCGCACCGGCTCGTCGTCCGACTTCGTTTGCGCCACCAGCTTCGCCGCGTCGAGCTTTTTGCCGGCGGCGACACGCTCTTGCAGCACCCGGCGGGCACGCCGCACGAGCCACTCGTTCTTCGACTTCTGCGCATCCATCAACTCGCCGTCGGTCATCGTCGAAACGTCGCCCTTGAACGGCTTCGCGGTGCCGTAGCTGATGCGGTAGAGGCGGCCGTTGGTCTTGTCGGCGACCTCGTAGTTGTGGCACTCGCCGGTGTCGCTCCAGTCGGCGACGTACAGGCTGCCCTCGGGGCCTTGCTTGACGGCGACGCCGCGGAACCAGGGGTCGTTGGCGAAGGCGAAGTCCGGCCGGCGCACGCCCTTCATGCCCGACGGCGTGCGGACGAGGCCGTCGTTGTTGAGCCGGCTGCCGTGGATGTTGCAGGTGAACAGCGTGTCGCGGTACTCGGCCGGGAACTGCTCGCCCAGCAGGATCGCCGCGCCGCTGTGGGCGTGTCCGCCGCCGGCGGTGTCGTGCTCCTGCTTGAGCGCCCCCGTCGCCTTGTCGGCCCGCGACTCGGTCCAGGAGCCGCTGCCCCAGTGCTTGTAATCGACCGCGCTGCCCATGTGGCCGAAAGAGTACGGGTTCTGATCCTGGCCGTACATGCGCTGATAGCGGCCGCCGGGGACGAGGTGCCACAGGTGGTCGATGACGCAGTTCGTGGCGAACATCTCGCCGCGGTCGTCCCAGTCGAGGCCCCACGGGTTGGTCATGCCGACCGCCACCACGTCGAAGACCTTCTTGGTCGGGTGGTAGCGCCAGACGCCGGCGTCGAGGAACGTCCGCTCGTTGGCCGGAGTACCAGGCGCGCCGACGTTCGACTTCGTCTGGATGCCGTTGCAGCCGTACAGCCAGCCGTCCGGCCCCCAGGCGAGGCCGTTGAAGACGTTGTGCTTGGCGTCCTTCAGGTTCCAGCCGTCGAGCAAGATTTGCGGTGGGCCGCTCGGCTTGTCGTCTTTGATGGGCACGAAGATCAGGTTGGGCGTCGAGCAGAGCCAGACGCCGCCGAAGCCGACCTCGATGCCCGAGAGGTTGACGCCGTCGTCGATCACCACGGTGCGCTTGTCGTGGACGCCGTCGCCGTCGGTGTCTTCGAGGATGACCACGCGGTCGGAGCCTTTGCCGTCGGCGCGCCACTTGGGGTAGCTCAGGCACTCGACGACCCACATGCGGCCGCGGTCGTCGAAGGTGAACGCGATCGGCTGCACGACGGCCGGCTCCCCGGCGAAGAGCGTGACGTTGAAGCCCTTCGGCACGGTGAACTTGCCTGCGGCTTCGGCGAGCGGGACCGGCTTGTCGGCGGCCGTTCCCGCGGAGAGAGTTGCAATGAGCGAGCAAAACGCCAGCGAGAATCGTCGCATCGGAAGCGTCCCGTGGGAGCATGAGTGGGGCAGGCGGTGCCAGTTTAACCGACGCCGCCGGCCGTTGCACCACTTTGTTCGCCGGGCTTGCTGCTCGACAGTGCCGACGCGGGGCGGTATCATCCGGCCACCCGCCGAACCGCCCGTCCCCCGAGTGCCCGCCATGCCCCGACTCCGAACGGCCCTCGCGCTCCTCACGGCGGCGTGCCTGCCGGTGACGGTGTTCGCCCAATCGAAGCCGGCGGCTGATCGCGGGCCGACGCTGACGACCCCGGCGAACCTCGGTGTCAAGTCGGGAACGTCGGCCGAACTGATTTTGACGGGCACGAACTTGTCGGACGTGACCGCCGTCTGGACCAGTTTCGGCGGCAAGGTGACCGTGCCCGACGGCCAGAAGGACGCAACGAAGTTGGCGGTGCGTGTCGAAGTGCCGGCGACGGCGTTCGGGCAGTTCGAGCTGCGCGTCGCCACGAAGTCGGGGTTGTCGAACGCGCGGCCGATCTGCGTCGATGAGCTGCCGGAGGTCAAGGAGGCCGACGGCAACCGCTCGAAGGCGACCCCGCAGAAGCTGCCGAATCCCTGCGTCGTCGTGGCCCAGGGCGACGCCGAGTCGTCCGACTTTTACCGCGTCCCCGCCACGGCCGGCGTGCCCCTGACACTCGAAGTGTTAGGCCGGCGGCTCGGCTCGCTGATCGACCCGGTGATCCTGATCCACGACGCCGGCGGCCGCGAGCTGGCTGGCCTCTACGGCGACGACACGCCGGGCCTGCAAACCGACGCCCGCCTCACGTTCACGCCCAAAACGTCGGCCGATTACATCGTCGAGGTGCGCGACACGACCTACCGCGGCGGCCCGGAGTACGGCTACCGCCTGCGCGTCGGCAACTTCCCTGGCGTGACGACCTGCTACCCCGTGGCCGTCGAGCGCGGCAAGGCGAGACCTGTCCGCTTCACGGGGCCGGGGGCGAAGGACGCGCTACCGGTCGGCGTCACCGCGACGGCGGGGCAGTCGGCCGTGAACGTGACGCCGCGGGGCAAGTCCGGGGTCGCCGGCTGGCCGGTGCCGGTGATCGTGACTGACGTGCCGCAGTCAGTCGAGGCGGAGCCGAACAACGACGCGGCGACGGCCAACAAGCTGACGTTGCCGTGCGGCGTCACCGCCAAGTTCGACACGAAAGGCGATGTCGATGGCTTCCGCTTCGCCGTCGTCAAGGGCAAGAAGTACGGCGTCACGGCAGTCACGGCGGCGGTCAACTCCCCGGCCGAGGTGCTACTGAAAGTCCAGGACGACAAGGGCGTCAAGCTCGCCGAGTCGAACCCGACGCTGCCGGCCTGCCGCGCCGAGTTCACCGCGGCGGCCGACGGCGAAGTCGTGCTCCTCTGCGAACACCTCAACTACCTGTTCGGGCCGAACGAAGTCTACTGGCTGCAACTCGCCGAGGTCGTGCCGGACTTCGCGGTGACGCTCGGCAGCGACAAGTTCTACGCCCCCGTCGATGGCGTCGGCCTGCTGCCGATCACAGGCGTGACGAAGCTCAACGGCTTCGCCGGCCCCATGGAGGTGAACGTCACCGGGTCGGACGGCGTCAGTGGCCAGTGGACGCTGCCGGCCAACGCCGCCCCGACGCCGGCGCTGCCGATCTACCTGCCGATCAGCGTGAAACCGGGCGCGGCGTTGGGGGCGTCGGTCGTGCAAGTCACCGCGACGGCCGGCGGGGTCGTCCGCCAAGCGAGTGTCGCGGAGTTGGTCAAAGTCGCTTACGCCGGACTGCCGAACCCGCCGCCGGAGTTCGGCAGTCGCGTCGGCGTGGCGATCATTCCGAAGGGGGCGTTTACCCTGCGTGTGACGCTGACGAAGCCAGGATTCTCGGCCAAGAGCGGCTGGAACCGCTACCGGCCCGAGGCGACTGCCGGCACGACGATCAAGGGGACCGTATCGCTCACGCGGGTTGCGGGATTCGCGGATGAGGTGACGCTGACGAGCGTCGCCGTGCCCGCCAACGCCACGCTGAAGTTCAAGCCGATCGCGAAGGGCGCGAGCGAGGCGGAGTTCGAGTTGGTGCTAGCCGCGAACGTCGCCGTCGGGCCGACGCAACTGGTCGTGCGAGGCGCGGCCGGCGGCGACGAAGCGGTGTCGATGCCGCTGGCGTTCACGGTGCTGGCGTCGGCGGCGAAGAAGTGAAATGGCGAGCCGGCAAGCGTCAGCGCCCGGAGTTCTTCGCGTCATTGACAAATGCGAAGAACTCCGGGCGCTGACGCTTCCGGCTCGCCGTTAGCTGAACAGCGCGCTCACGGCTTCGCCCTTGACGAGTTCGCGCGGCTGGTTCAGGTGGTTGTAGACGATCGTGTCGGGCTTGATGCCGACACTGTGGTAGATCGTCGCGAGCAACTCCGACGGGTGGACGGGGTTCTCCGTCGGGGCGCTGGCCGTCTTGTCGGACTTGCCGTGGACGTAGCCGCGCTTGATGCCGGCCCCGGCGATCATCGCGGTGTAGCAGTAGGGCCAGTGGTCGCGGCCGTCGTCGGAGTTTTGGTTCCCCGACGTGCTCACCCCGCGCCGCGGGCTGCGGCCGAACTCGCCGACGACAATCACCAGCGTCTCGTTCAACATGCCGCGCTGGTCGAGGTCTTCGATCAACGCCGAGACGCCGGCGTCGAGCATCGGGGCAGCTTGGTCCTTCATCCGCTTCGAGAGGCCGCTATGGACGTCCCACGAGTGGTTGTCGGAGTTGGCCACCTTGGGCCAGTTGATCTCGACGAATCGCGTCCCCGCCTCGACGAGCCGCCGGCCGAGCAGGCAGCACTGGCCGAAGGTGTTCTTGCCGTACTTCGCCTTTAACGCCTCCGGCTCCTTCGTCAGGTCGAAGGCCTCGCGGGCGCGGCCGGACAGGATCAGCCCGAGGGCCTTGCCGTAGTACGAATCCAGCTCGAACTTGCTCACCGCGGCGTCGAGGTCCGGCATCCCCTTGGCGACCGTGTCACGTAGCGTCGCCCGGCGCTCCATGCGGACCTGCGACAACTCCTGACGCAGCACGAGGTCATCGACCTTGACGCGCGTCATCTTCTCCATGTCCATGTCGTCGCCGGACGGGTACAGCAGGTACGGGTCGTAGGCCTTGCCGAGGAACCCCGCCGTGCCGCCCTTGCCGACGACGTTCGACTCTTGCAAAGGCCGCGGCATCACCACGAACGGCAGCATCGGCACGTCGGGCGGCTTGAACTTGATGACGTTCGAGCCGAGCGTCGGGTAGTCCTTGGCGTTCGGCGGCTCGAGTTGGCCCGACGGGCTGACCTTGTCGGTCGTGTAGCCGGTGAGCATCTGGTAGATCGCGGCCGTGTGGTTGAACAGGCCGTTGGGCGTGTAGCTCATCGAGCGGATCAGCGTCGTCTTGTCGAGGACGTTGGCGATCTTCGGCAGCAGTTCGGTGACCTTTTCGCCGGGCAACTTCGTGCTGATCGGCTTGAAGACGCTTTTCATGCTCTCGGGCATGTCTTCTTTGGGGTCCCAAAGGTCGAGTTGGCTGGGGCCGCCTTGGAGGTAGATGAGGATGACGTTCTTGGCCTTGCCGAAGCCCCGGCCGCCCTGCCCCGCCGGCACCGGGTTGTTGAGCGCCTGGGCCTCGCGGGTGAACACGTTGCCGAGCGACAGGCCGGCCAACGACAGTCCGCCGAAGCGCAGCAGGTCGCGGCGACTGACCCCGTCGCAGGTGTCGCGGCTCTCGAAACCGGGGACGATCAGCATGGCAGTGGCTCCGGCTGGCGGGAAAGGGCGCACTCGGCAGAACTCGACTGTAACCGCCCGGCCCCACGCCAGCAACCGAAATTCTCACATCTCGTCTCGCTACGGGAAAATAACGTTTGTGTCGGCGCGGGGGCCGGTGCTACGATGTAGGCCTTGCCTCGCTCGGTCGGCCGAGTCTCCGCCTCTCACGGAACGTTCGATGATGCGACTCCTCACGTCCAGTTTCGTTGCGTTGGCCCTCGTCGCGCCGGTTCGGTCGGCGGAGCCGCCGGTGGTTGCGACCGGGAAGGTCAGCTACTTCCGCGACGTGCGGCCCATCTTCCAGCAGAACTGCCAGGGCTGCCACCAGCCGGCCAAGGCCAACGCCGGCTACGTCATGACCGACTTCGCGTCGCTCTTCAAGCCGGGCGAGACGGCCAAGCCGAGTGTGGTGCCGGGCAAGCCGGAGGCGAGCTACCTCATCGCCGAGATCGTCGTCACCGACGGCGAGCACGAGATGCCCAAGGACCGCCCGCCGCTCAAGCCGGCCGAGATCGAGACGGTCACGAAGTGGGTCGCGCAAGGGGCCACCGACGACACCCCCAAGAACGCCACGCAGGCCACGATCAGCGCGACCAACCCGCCGAAGTACGTCGGCCCGCCGGTCGTCACGTCGCTGGCGTACTCGCCCGACGGCAAGCTGCTCGCGGTCACCGGCTACCACGAGATCGTCGTCCACGCCGCCGACGGCTCCGCGGTCGTCGCCCGGCTCATCGGCATGTCGGAGCGGGTGCAGTCGCTGGCGTTCTCGCCCGACGGCAAGTCGCTGGCGGCGTCGGCCGGCAACCCCGGCCGCACCGGCGAGGTGCAAATCTGGGACGTGGCCAAGAAGTCGCTGCGGCTCTCGGCCCCACTGACTTTCGACACGCTGTACGGCGTGAGTTGGTCCGCCGACGGCAACCTCATCGCCGTCGGCGGGGCCGACAACACCGTGCGGGCCATCGACGCCGTGACCGGCAAGCAAGTCTTGTTCATGGGCACGCACTCCGACTGGGTACTCAACACCGTGTTCAGCCGCGACGGCAAGCACGTCGTCAGCGTCAGCCGCGACATGTCGATGAAGCTCACCGAAGTCGCCACGCAGCGCTTCGTCGATAACGTCACCAGCATTACGCCGGGGGCACTCAAGGGCGGACTGATGGCGGTCGATCGCCGGCCGACAAAGGACCTCGCGAAGCTGGCGAAGGTGTCGCCGGACGCCCCGAAGGCCCCGCCCCAAGCCTACGACGAGTTGCTGTGCGCCGGCGCGGACGGCAAGCCGCGGCTGTACAAGATGCACCGCGAGGCCAAGCGGGAGATCGGTGACGACTCTAACCGGCTCAAGGAGTTCGCGGCGATGCCCGGCCGCATCTCGGCGGTGCAGTTCGACCCCGAGGGGAAGCGCTTCGCCGCCGCGAGTAGCCTCGACGGCAAGGGCGAAGTCCGAGTCTACGATGTCGAGACGGCTAAGTTCGTCACCTGCGAGAAGGCCGCCGGCCCCGCCTACGCCGTCGCCTGGTCGCCGGACGGCAAGACGGTCTCGTCGGCCGGCTTCGACGGCACCATTTCGTGCCACGACCCGGTGACCGGCAAGCTGATCCGCGACTTCCCGGCCGTGCCGGTGGGCGCGAAAGTCGCCACGAAATAACGCTGACGTGTTCCGCACCCATGGACTCCGGGCGCTGACGCTTCCGGCTCGCCTGAACTCTCCTGGATGATACCACCATGCGAAAAACCTTGGCCCTGCTCCTGCTCTTGACCGGCACCCTGCAAGCCGAGGTCGCGCCTGCGGAGAAGCTGCCGCCCGGTGCCAAGGTCGTGTCGCTCGACGTGACGCCCAAGAGTGCCACGCTGACGGGGGCGTATGCCTACGCGCAACTCGTCGTGACCGCGAAGCTCGACAGCGGCGACATCGCGGACGTGACGCGGCTGGCGACGTGGGTCGCCCCGGCGGCTGTGAAGGTCACCCCGGCCGGCCAGGTCCGACCCGTCAGCGACGGCACCGGCGAAGTGACCGCGAACTTCGGCGGGCATTCGGTGCGCGTCCCCGTCACGGTCGCCGGCTTCAAGCAGCCGTCGCCGGTGAGCTTCGTCAAGGACGTGCAGCCGGTGCTGTCGAAGCTCGGCTGCAACGCCGGCACCTGCCACGGCAGCGCCCAGGGCAAGAACGGCTTCAAACTCTCGCTCCGGGGTTACGACCCGATTTACGACCACCGCGCGTTAACCGACGACATCGAGGGCCGCCGCTTCAACCGCGCCGCGCCCGACCGCAGCCTGATGCTGCTCAAGCCGACCGGCGCGGTGCCGCACGTCGGCGGCGTGACGATGCAGCCCGGCGAGCCGTACTACGAACTGCTCGCGCAGTGGATCGGCGACGGCGTCAAGCAAGACCTCGCCGCCCCGAAGGTCGCGTCGATCGAGCTGTTCCCCAAGGACTTGACGATCCCACTCCCCGGCATGAAGCAGCAGTTCGCCGTCGTCGCCACCTACGTAGACGGCAGCAAGCGCGACGTGTCGGCCGAGGCGTTTCTGGAGAGCAGTAACATCGAGACGCTCGGCGTCGAGAAGAGCGGCCTCGTGACTGCGCTACGCCGCGGCGAGGCGACGGTGTTGGCCCGCTACGACGGCACCTACACCGCGAGTACCGCCGTCATCATGGGCGACCGCGGCGGCTTCGCCTGGAAGCAACAGCCGGTCCACAACTACGTCGATGAACTCGTCGATGCGAAGCTCAAGAAGGTCAAGATCGTGCCGAGCGAGTTGTGCGACGACGCCGACTTCCTGCGCCGCGTCTCGATCGACCTGACCGGGCTGCCGCCGACCGCCGACGAGGTGCGCAAGTTCCTCGCCGACGCCCGGCCGACGCGGGTCAAACGCGACGAGGTCATCGACAAGCTCGTCGGCAGTGAGGCGTTCGTCGAGCAGTGGACCAACCGCTGGGCTGACCTGCTCCAGGTGAACCGCAAGTTCCTCGGCGACAAGGGCGCGACCGGCCTGCGCGGCTGGATCCGCGACGCGGTCGCTAAGAACAAGCCTTACAACGAGTTCGCTTACGAGGTGCTCACCGCGGCCGGGTCGAACGTCGAGAACCCGCCGGCCGGCTACTACAAGACCTTGCGCACGCCCGACGCCGCGATGGAGAACACCACGCAGCTCTTCATGGCGGTACGCTTCAACTGCAACAAGTGCCACGACCACCCGTTCGAGAAGTGGACGCAGGACCAATACTTCGAGTTGGCGTCCTACTTCGCGCAAGTCGGGCGGACCGAGGACCCCAAGTTCAAGGGCCAGAAGATCGGCGGCTCCGCGGTCGAGGGGTCGGTGCCGCTCGCCGAGGTGATTGCCGATGTGAAGTCTGGCGAGTTGAAGCACGACCGCACCGGCGTGAATGCGATGCCGAAGTTCCCGTTCGTTCACGCCAGTACGCCGAGCAAGGAGTTGCCGCGGCGGACGCAGTTGGCGAAGTGGCTGACCTCGAACGACAACCCGTACTTCGCCCGCAGCTACGCCAACCGCGTCTGGAGCTACCTGACGGGCGTCGGCGTGATCGAGCCGGTGGACGACATCCGCGCCGGCAACCCGGCCACCAACCCGGCGCTGCTGGACCGCCTCACCAAGGAGTTCGTGGCCAGCAACTACAACATGAACGACCTCGTCAAGACGATCTGTAAGAGCCGCACTTACCAGCTCTCGATTGCGACCAACAAGTACAACCGCGACGACGACATCAACTATTCGCACGCCTTGCCGCGCCGCCTGCCGGCCGAAGTCCTCTTCGACAGCATCCACCGTGTCACCGGTAGTCAGTCGCGCCTACCTGGGCTGCCGGCAGGGGCGCGGGCGGCGCAGCTCGTCGATAGCAACATCGACCTGCCGGGCGGCTTCCTCGAACTCTTCGGCAAGCCGGCGCGCGAGTCGGCCTGCGAGTGCGAGCGGTCGAACACGATGATGCTCGGGCCGGTGCTGGCGATGGTCAACGGCCCGATCGTGGCCGACGCGATTCAGGACCCCGCCGGCAGCCTGGCGAAGTTCACCGCGTCAACGAAGGACGACGCCAAGGTCGTCGAGGAGGTCTACCTCGCCGTGCTGAACCGGCGACCGACGGCCGCCGAGGCGAAGGCCGGGGTTACGGCGCTGGAGGCCGCGACGCCGGACTTCGACCGCCTCACGGCTGAGTACCGCCGCACGCTCAAGCTGACGACCGACTACGAGGCGACGTTGCCGGCCAGGCAGGTCGCCTGGGAGGCCGGGCTGCTTGGCCAGAAGCCGACGGCGTGGACCGTCGTCGATCTCAAGAGCCTCGCGGCCACCAGTGGGGCAACCTTCACCAAGCAGGCCGACGGCAGCCACCTCGTCAGCGGCAAGACAGCCGCGAAGGAAATTTACACACTCGTCGCGGAGTCGAAGCTGGCCAACGTGACGGCCGTGAAACTCGAAGTCTTGGCCGACCCCAGCCTGCCGGCCAAGGGGCCGGGCCGCGCCGAGAACGGCAACTTCGTCCTCAACGAGTTCAAGGCGACCGCCAAGCCTCTCGGTCAGTCGGACGCCAAGCCGGCGGCCGTCGTGTTCAAGGGGGCGACCGCCACGTTCGAGCAGGCGACCTTCCCCGTCGGCAACGCCATCGACGGCAAGCCGGCGACCGGCTGGGCCGTGTCGCCGCAGTTCGGCAAGGACCACGCCGCCGTCTTCCCCGTCACGTCCAAAGTGTCCGACCCCGCCGGCGTCGTTTGGACCTTCACGCTCGACCAGCACTTCGGCACGAGCCACACCGTCGGCCGATTTCGCCTGTCGCTGACCACCGACGCGCAGCCGAAACTGGGGTCGAGCGTCTCGAAAGAGTTGCTCACGCTCCTGGAAGTTCCGGCCAAGTGGCGTACCAAGGTCATTACCGACAAGCTGCGGGCGCAGTACGCCGCGCAAGACCGCGAGTTGCAGCGGTTGCGTGCCGAGTCGGCCGTCGCGCCGCCGGGCGACGCCCGCGTTTTGGGGGCGCAAGACCTCGTCTGGGCACTCATCAACAGCCCGGCGTTCCTGTTCAACCGGTAACCCTTGTGAGCCCGGAGATTTGACTATGCACCGCCGGGACTTGCTGCAAGGTTTGGCGGCGCTGGGCGTCGGGTCGGCCGTGTTCCAACGGGCCGTCGCCGCGACTGTTGAGGACGCCCCGTCGCCGCGCCTCAAGGTCGTCACGCCCAAGATGGTCGAGGAGGCCGAGTGGGTCGCCGGGGTCACGCTCAGCGACGCCGACCGCAAGGCCGTCGCCGGCTGGCTGTCGCGCAACCTCGCGGCGTCCGAAGCGGTCCACGCCGTGCCGCTGCCCAACGACGTGCCGCCGGCGATCCACTTCGACCCGCTGACAGGCGTGACCCTGCCGCCGAGCGACGAGACGAGTCGCGTCGAACTGCCATCGGCCGCGATCAAGCGGCCGGCGTCCGACGAAGACCTCGCCTTCGTCGGCGTCGCCGGGCTGAGTTACTTGCTGCGCACCAAGCAGGTCACCTCCGTCGAGTTGACGACGCTCGCGCTCGACCGCCTCGCCGAGTACGACCGTGCGTTGAAGTGCGTCGTCACGCTGCTGCCCGGCGTCGCGCTGCGGCAAGCCAAGCAGGCCGACGCGGAACTCGCGGCCGGCCAGGTCCGCGGCCCATTGCACGGCGTCCCGTGGGGGGCGAAAGACCTCATTGCGTACCCCGGTGCACCGACGACCTGGGGCGCGGCCCGCTACCAGGAGCAGTACCTCGACGGCAAGGCGGCCGTCGCCAAACGGTTGGAGAACGCCGGGGCGGTGCTGGTGGCGAAACTGTCGTTGGGCGCGCTCGCGCTCGGCGACCAGTGGTTCGGCGGCCAGACGCGCAACCCGTGGAACGTCAAGCAGGGGTCGAGCGGCTCGTCGGCGGGCAGCGCGTCGGCCGTGTCCGCGGGCCTCGTACCGTTCGCCATCGGCAGCGAAACCCTCGGCAGCATCGTCTCGCCCTCGACGCGCTGCGGCGTCACCGGCCTGCGGCCGACGTTCGGACGCGTGAGCCGCGCCGGCTGCATGTCCCTGGCCTACACGATGGACAAGCTCGGCCCGCTTGCCCGAAGTGTGGAGGACTGCGCGCTGGTGTTCGCAGCGATCCACGGCCGCGACCCGGCCGACCCGCCGAGCGTGACGCGGCCGTTCGACTGGCCCAGCCGCGTGCCACTAAACCGCCTCAAAGTCGGCTACGTCGAGGGCCGCCGCGCCGCGATGGACCGCCCCGAGTTGGCTGCGCTCCGGGCCGCCGGCTGTGAACTCGTGCCGATCGAATTGCCGACCCGCGTCCCCGCCGAGGCACTGCACCTGATCCTCGACGTGGAGAGCGCGGCGATGTTCGACGACATCACCTATGCCGGCACGACCGAAGGCATCGGCTTCTGGCGCAACACCTTCCAGCGCGGCCGTTTCGTGTCGGCCGTCGATTATGTCCGCGCCAACCGCCTGCGGACGCTGTTGATGCAAGACATGGCGAAGTTGATGGAGACTGTCGATCTGTACGTCGGCGGTAACGACTTGCTCATCACGAACCTGACCGGCCACCCGAGTGTCTGCATGCCGAGCGGCTTCAGGGAAGTCGGCGGCGTCGAGACACCGACGGCTGTGACGCTGACTGGACGCCTCTACGGCGAAAGCCGCTTACTGGCGGCGGCGCAGGCGATTCAGAACGCGACGGGGCACCACTTGCGGCGACCGTCGGTCAGTCCGTAACGGCGTCCCGGATGCTCCGCTGGAGGCTCGCCAGCGTCTTCCAGGTGTTGAGGTGGCTCCGAATCGCCGCGACATCGGGACTCGGCAGCCCCTCGAACAATCTCGCGACGGCTGCATGTTCGGCGTGAATCAGTGGCCCGACTTCGGCGTCAAGGGCAGCCAACTGAACGGCGTTGCCTTGCGCCTCCTCGAGTCGTTCCCGCAAGTCCATCGCCTGCATCAGGAACGCCGGCGATTGCGGCACGGCGACGAGCGACGCGTCCCCAAGATAGATATTCAGCAAATGCTCAGCACGGCGGAACGGGTCGCGCAACGTCGTGTAAGCCTCGTTCAATGCGGCACTGGCCGTCTCATTGTGGCCGCCACTTAATACGTAGTAGTCCGGGTGGACCTCGCGCGAACGCTCAAGATACGCGCGCTCCAACGCGGCGGGGTCAACGGCGAAACGCCTCGGCAAGCCGAGGCGTTCGTAGTGGGTCGGCGTGGGCGTCATGGTTACATCGAGAAGGAGCTGCCGCAGCCGCAGGTGCCCTTGGCGTGCGGGTTCGAGATGCTGAAGCCGCGCTTGTTCAGGTCGTCGTGGAAATCGACGAGGACGCCGCCGAGGTACAACATGCTCCGCTTGTCGATGACGACCGGGATGCCCTCGATGTCGAAGGTGTCGTCGAGCTTGTCGTTCACGGCCGGGTCGAGGTCGAGCTTGTGCTGGAAGCCGCTGCAGCCGCCGCCGACGACGCGCAGGCGGAGGAACAGCTTCTCGTTCACGCCCTGGTCGGCCATGATGCGGCGGACTTCTTGCGACGCCTTCGGCGTGATCGTCACGTCGGGCATCGTCTTGGCGACTTCGGGCTTGGTGGCCACTTCGGGCTGTTCGGCGACGGTCGTCATAGTGGAACTCCGGGGCTAGGGGGCAAGGTTGATGCGGTACTATACCGCGTTTCGGCAGAAAAGTCCGGGCAACTTAGTGCGAAGCGACGGCGACTCCGGCCTCGACGCCGGACGTGACGCCTTGCTTCTCGTGGTAGTTCTTGATCGCCGCCTTGATGGCGTCCTCGGCCAACACCGAGCAGTGGACCTTCACCGGCGGCAGCGCCAGTTCTTCCACGATCGACGTGTTACTGATGGCGAGCGCCTGGTCGAGGGTCTTGCCCTTGAGCCACTCGGTCGCCAGACTGCTCGACGCAATCGCGCTACCGCAGCCGAAAGTCTTGAAGCGGGCGTCTTCGATGAGGCCGGTCTCGGCGTTGACCTTGATCTGCAACTTCATCACGTCGCCGCACTCAGGGGCACCGACGAGGCCGGTGCCAACACTCGCGTCGGACTGGCTGAAGCTGCCGACGTTACGCGGGTTGTTGTAGTGCTCGAGGATCTTTTCGCTGTACGGCATGGTCGGTTCCTAGTGTGGGGTGAGGTGCAGTTTAGTGGCCGGACCAGGCGATGGACTTCAAATCGACCCCGTCCTGGACCATTTCGTACAGCGGCGACATCTCGCGGAGCCGGCGGACCTCGCGGACGATGAGATCGACGGTGAAATCGACCTCCTCGACGGTGTTGAAGCGGCCCAAGCCGAAGCGGATGCTGCTGTGGGCGAGTTCGTCGCCGACGCCCAACGCCCGCAGGACGTAGCTCGGTTCGAGACTCGCACTTGTGCAGGCCGAACCGCTCGACACGGCCACGTCCTTGATGCCCATCATCAACCCCTCGCCCTCGACGTAGGCGAAACTGATGTTGGCGTTGCCGGGGAGGCGCTCCGTCGGGTGGCCGTTGACGTAGGTCTCCGGCAGTTGGCTCATAATGCCCTCGCGAAGCCGCTCGCGGAGGCCGTAGACGTACTTCGACTCCTCGGGCATCGCGAGCCGGGCGATTTCGGCGGCCGCGCCGAAGCCGGCGATGAGCGGCACCGGCAGCGTTCCCGAGCGCATGCCGCGCTCGTGCCCGCCGCCATCGACCATCGGTTCGAGCCGAACGCGGGGGTTCTTCTTGCGGACGTAAAGCGCCCCGATGCCCTTCGGCCCGTACATCTTGTGGGCCGTGAAGCTCAGCAGGTCGATGCCCATCGCCTCGACATCGACCGGCACCTTCCCGACGGCCTGCACGGCGTCGGTGTGGAACAGGACGCCCTTCTCCTTGCACAGCTTGCCGATGTCGGCGATCGGCTGGATCGTGCCGATCTCGTTGTTGGCGAACATGACGCTCACGAGGATCGTCTTGTCGGTCATCGCCTCGCGGACCTGATCGGCCGTCACGCGGCCGAACTTGTCCACCGGCAAGTACGTGACACTGAAGCCGTCGCGCTCCAGGCGCTTCGACGTGTCGAGGACGCACTTGTGCTCAGTCGCCGTCGTGATGAGGTGGTTGCCCTTTTTCTTGTACATCGCCGCGACGCCCTTGAGCGCCAGGTTGTTGCTCTCGGTCGCGCCGCTGGTGAAGATGATCTCCTTGCCGCTGGCCCCGATCGCGGCGGCGAGTTGGTCGCGGGCGAGTTCGACGGCCTCCTCGGCGGCCCACCCGAACGGGTGGTTGCGGCTAGCCGAGTTGCCGAACTTCTCGGTGAAGTACGGCAGCATCACTTCGACGACGCGCGGGTCGGTCCGCGTCGTCGAGTTGTTGTCGAGGTAGATCGGTAACTTGACGGACATTACGGTTCTCGTGGGCTATAAGAGGCGTCGGCACCTAGACACAAGGGTGGCCGACGCTAGTCATTCGTGGCGTACCGTTAGAACCGGCCCCGCGAGCCTTGGGCAACGACAGGACCGAGAGGGTCTGGCGCAAGTTCGACTGGAACAGCTCGGCCAGCGTCACGCTGCGGAACACGTCGTGGACCCGCTGATGCACTTCCGCGAGCGGCGTTTTCACCGGGCAAGTCGTCGCCAGCGAGCAGGCGTCGGCGGCCTGGCGGTCAGTGCTGCACACCGTCAACTCGAACTCCTCGCCGATGCGCCGAAGCAGTTCGGCGAGCGATATGGTCGCGACGCCGGGCACGAGGGTGTACCCGCCCTTGACGCCACGCTGACTGGTCACGACGCCCTCGCGGCACAACTCCTTGAGGATGTTGGCGGTGAACGGCTTACTCAAGCCGAAGCGGGCCGAAATCGTGCGGGCGTTCTCGCCGCCGGCCGCGTGGAACAGGTGCGACAGAATCAAGAGCGCGTAGTCGGCCTTGCGGCTCAACAGGGTCATGGCGAGTCTCGAGGTCGGCGGCGGAATGCGTACCGCACCTATACTCATTCTAGGCGCGGCGACCCTGACCGCAAGCGGAATTCCTGCCGGGCCTGTGCGGCGTGACGGTCCGGCCGAGTCCCCTTGGTTTCGATCCCCCCATTTCGTACGATCTCCCTCGCAATTCCCGGTGGCGGGCGATTATTGATGAAGCGTCAGCGGGGCAGCGGCACACCAGCCCAATCGCGCGGCGCACCGACTAGGCGGTCACCGAGAAGGGGACGCAACCGCATGAAATCGAAGGGCCTCCGGCTGAGCCGATCGGGCAGTTCGGCGTTGACCGTCGTCGGGTTCACGTTGACGTGCGCCGTCCTCCTGGCGAGCATCGCGCTGACCGACCGTAACACCCGCCGGCTCGCCGACGCCGCGGCCGAAGTCGATCACAGCCACCGCGTCGTGAACGCACTGGAGCGGCTGCTCTCGACGCTGAAGGACGCCGAGACGGGGCAGCGCGGGTTCGTCATCACGGGCGACCCCAAATTCCTGGAGCCTTACGAGGACGCCCTGGGGCGCGTCTGGGGCGATTTCGAGGCCGCGTCGCGACTGACCGCCGACGACCCGACTCAGCAAGGCCGGCTCGAGCTCGCCCGGCCGCGCGTCGTCGCCAAGCTCGCCGAGTTGGCGGAGACGGTCGCCCTGCGGCGAGCCGACGCCGCGGCGGCCGCCGTCGTCGTCCTCGGGGGCCGCGGCAAGGCCGAGATGGACGCCATCCGGTCGCTGGTCGCCGAGGTGGAGGCCGACGAGCGGCAGCGCATGGCCGACCGGGCCGACCGGGTCGCCGCCGTGTCGCGGCAGTCGGCCGGCGTCAGCGCGTTCACCGCGGCGGCGGGCGTGCTGGCGGTCGCGGCCGTATTCGCCCTTGTCGGCGGCGATGACCGGCGGCGGCGGAAGGCGGCGGAAGCGATTTCGGAGCACAAGGAGCACCTGCGGACCACGCTCGTCAACATCGGCGAGGCCGTCATCTCCACCGACCCCGCCGGCCGCGTCACGAGGTTGAACGCCGTGGCCGAGGCGATGACCGGCTGGACCGACCGCGAGGCGTCCGGCGTGCCGCTCTCGCGGGTGTTCCGCGCCCTCGACGAGTCCACGCGGCGCGACGTCGAAGGCCCCGCGACGCAGGCCTTGCGTGAAGGCGTCACGGTCCGCCGGGCGAACTCGACCGTGCTGGTCGCCAGGGACGGCACCGAGCGGCCGATCGACTCGTGCGCCGCGCCGATCCCCGCCGCGGGGGGGGGACTCGCCGGGTGCGTGCTGGTGTTCCGCGACATCAGCGACCGCCACCAAGCCGACGCGGAACGCCGCGCCGCGCAGCGGCGGGTCGCCACGACACTGGACAGCGTCACGGACGGCTTCATACGCTTCGACCGCGACTGGCGCGTCGTTTACGTCAACGCCGCGGCGGAGCGGCTCAACCGGCTGCCCCGCGACGAGACCCTCGGCAAGACCGTCTGGGAACTCTACCCGGCCGTCGTCGGCACGGAGGTGGAGGCCGCCTACCGCCGCAGCGCGGCCGAGCGGGTCGCCGTCGATTTGGAGCACTACTACGAGCCGTGGGACCAGTGGCACGCCCTGCGGTGCTACCCGGCGGAGGGCGGCGGGCTGACGGTCCTGATGCGCGACGTGACCGACCGCAAGCGGGACGAGGCCCGGTTGCAGGCGAGCGAGGCCCGCTTCAAGGCCGCCATCGAGGCGGTGAGTAGCATCGTCTGGACCAACGACGCCGTGGGCGAAATGGTCGGCGAGCAGCCGGGGTGGGGGGGCTTCACGGGGCAAGACCGCGAAGCCTACCAGGGGTACGGCTGGAGCCGGGCCGTCCACCCGGACGACGCGGGGCCGACCGTCGCGGCCTGGGAAGTCGCGGTCGATGAGAAGCGGCCGTTCGACTTCGAGCACCGGGTCCGGCGGCGGGACGGCGAGTGGCGACTGTGCTCGATCCGGGCCGTGCCGGTCCTCGACCGCCGCGGCGAGATTACCGAGTGGGTGGGAGTCCACACCGACATCACCGACCAGCGGGCGCTGGTGCAGGCGTTGCGACAAAGCGAGCGGTTCACCACGCGGCTCCTCGACGCCTCCCCCAGCGTCGTCTACGTCTTCGACCTCGACGAGCGGCGGACGGTCTACATCAACGCGCGGGTCCGGGCGACGCTGGGGGTGACCGCCGAAGAGGTCCTGGCGGCCGGCGAGGGCTTCATGGCCGAGCGGGTCCACCCGGACGACCTGGCCGGCGTGCTGGCCCACGTCGAGCGGGTCGCCCGGCTGGCCGACGGCGAACTGCTCTCAATTGAGTACCGGATGCGCCACGCCGACGGGCGCTGGCAGTGGTACGCCAACCGCGACGCGGTGTTCACCCGGACCGCGGACGGACGCCCCAGCCAAATCCTGGGCGTGGCGACCGACGTGACCGAGCGCCGCCGGGCGGAGGCCGCGTTGAGGGCTTCCGAGGTGCGCTACCGGCGACTCTTCGAGTCGGCTCAGGACGGTATCCTGATCCTCGACGCCGACTCCGGGGCCGTCACCGACGCCAACCCGTACCTGGCCGGGCTGCTGGGTCGCGCGCACGCCGAACTCCTCGGCAAGCAGCTCTGGGAGATCGGACTGTTCCCTGACGCCGACGCGGGGCGGGAGGCGATGCGCGAACTCCGGGCGAAGGGCTACGTTCGCCACGGAGACTTGCCGCTCGTGACCCGAGACGGCCGGCGCATCGACGTGGAGTCCGTCAGCAACGTTTACGGCGAGGGCGACCACTCGGTGATTCAGTGCAACGTGCGCGACATTACCGACCGCAAGCGGCTCCAAGACAGCTTGCAACGGCGGGCGGCCGAGTTGTCCGAGGCCGACCGCCGCAAGGACGAGTTCCTCGCCACACTCGCCCACGAGCTGCGCAACCCGCTCGCGCCCATCCGCAACGGCCTGCACATCCTGCGCGAGTCCGAGGGGGGCGGCAAGGCGGGCCGCACCCTGGCCATGATGGACCGGCAACTGACCCACATGGTCCGGCTCGTGGACGACTTGCTCGACCTGAGCCGCATCAGCCGCGGCAAGATCGACCTCAGTACCGGCCGGCTCGAACTGCGCACCCTGGTCGAGGCCGCCGCCGAGGACGCCCGGCCGCTCGTCGAGAAGGCCGGCCACCACCTCGCCGTCGCCCTGCCCGACGGGCCGATCTACGTCGAGGGCGACGCGACCCGGCTCTCGCAAGTCGTGGCGAACTTACTGAACAACTCGGCCAAGTACACCCACGCGGGCGGGCGGGTCCGGCTCGCGCTCGACCGCGAGGACGGCGACGCGGTGGTGTCGGTCCGGGACGACGGCATCCCGCCGGCGATGCTCGGCCGCGTCTTCGAGATGTTCACGCAGGTCGATCGCGCCTTGGAGAGGACGACCGGCGGCCTCGGCATCGGCCTGTCGCTCGTCAAGGGACTCGTCGAGATGCACGGCGGGACGATCGAGGCCCGCAGCGAGGGCGAGGGCCGCGGCAGCGAGTTCGTCGTCCGCCTACCCGTCGCCGCCCCCGCGCCGCCGGGGGCGGAGTTCTCGGTCGGCACCCTCAGTTGACCCCGCGGCACCCCCGAGGTCCAGCTCATGGCGACGATTCTCTTCCTGCACGGCTGGCACTCGACCCCCGGCGGACTGAAGCCGACCGCGCTCACGGCCGGCGGCCACGACGTGCTCAACCCGCAGTTGCCCGACGACGACTTCGCCGAAGCCGTCGGCATCGCCCAAGCCGAGTTCGACCGCTACCGGCCGGGCTTGGTCGTCGGGTCGAGCCGCGGCGGGGCCGTCGCCCTGAGTCTCGACAGCGGCGACGCGCGGCTCGTCCTGCTCTGCCCGGCGTGGCGCATGTTCGGGGCGGCCGCGAGGGCGAAGCCCGGCACGCGCATCCTGCACAGCCGCGGCGACGACGTGGTCGCCTTCGCCGACTCCGAGCAACTCGTCCGCGAAAGTGGGCTGCCGGCGACGGCCCTGATCGAGGTCGGTATCGACCACCGGCTTGCGGACGAGCACTCGCTGGCGACGATGCTCCGGGCGTGTTGTGGTTAGTCCGAAGCAGGGCCGGGCTTCGCGTCGAAATGCGTCGGGGGCTTGGCGGGTCCAAGGCCGGGCCAGACACTCCGGGGCGGCGCGGGTCGATGTTTTTCGGCCGTTCCGAAACGGCGCGCGTGAATTCCGCCCCATTACAGCTCGAGGACGGGCTGCCAGTGTTGACGATCCTTTGCCACTTGGAGTACGCCATGTCCGCCCACCGGTACGCCGTCGTACTGCCGCTGCTGCTCGTCGCGGTCGGCCCCGCGAGTCCCGCCGACCCGCCCCCCGCCGCACCCAAGGGGGGGCCGCCGGTCGTCGCCCGGCCCGAGGCGTTCCAGACGCTGGTCAACCCGGAGTGCTCGCACTGCCGGGACGAGGCGAAGCGGCGGGCCGGGGAGTTAAAAGACGGAGACCGGGTGCTGGCCTGGGTCCGCGGGTACTCCGACGGCGGGGCCATCCCGATCCGATTCTTCCTCAGCCGTCACCGCGTCGTCAGCGACAGCTACGGCGTCTTCGTCTACGACCCCGACGCCGGGTTCGCCCGCGGGTTCGCGCCGTCTTACGACTTCGCCTTCCACGGCTGGCGGAACGGGGTCATGACGATGCAACACAAGGACGGGACTCTGTACTCGTGCCTGACCGGGGTGGCGTTCGACGGCCCGAGGAAGGGCGAGCGGCTCAAGCCGGTGCCGACCCTGACGACGGAGTGGGGAGACTGGCTCAAGCGATACCCCGGCGGCGTGGCGTACAAGATGTTCGAGAAGTACCAGCCGGTCGAGTCGCCGGCGACCCCGAACGCCGACGCCCTCAAGAGCCGGGGCCGGGCGGACGACCGTTTGCCGGGCGACACCCCCGTCCTCGGCGTGTCCGCGGGGACGGGCAGCCGGGCGTACCCCCTGGCGGCGTTGGCGAAAGCCGGACTGGTCCGCGAGGAGATCGACGGCCAAGAGCGAGTCGTCCTGTGGTACGGCCCGACGAGGACGGCCGCCGCCTACCGGCCCTTGGCTTCGCCCCCCAAGAAGGACGCCGGGATGCCGAGGACCGTCACCCTGGCGGCGACCGGCGCGGGGGCGGACGCCGCGTTCACCGATCAGGAGACCGGCTCCCGGTGGGACATCACGGGCCGGGCCGTCGCGGGCGACCTCAAGGGGTGGACCCTCGAATGGCTCGACGGCACCCAGGTGAAGTGGTTCGCCTGGGCGGCCGAGTACCCGCAGACGACGATCGCCAAAGGCAAGGAGTAGCCGCGACGAGAACCGGCCCCCCAGGTTGCCCGCCGTGTTCTGGCCCCCGGCGGAGTGGCCGGCGTCATCCACTAGCGAACCGACACCCCGACCCCACGCGGGCCGCCGACTCGCACTGGTGCGGATCGTGTCCGCCACTTTAGCCCTCAATTGACGCCGACGCCGGGCGTTCACGTCCGATTAGCAAACTCACGGATGCAGCGAAACACGGGCTTGGCGTGTCGAGTAGTCGAGGTATATTGACACTAATAGGTAAGGACATGGCCGCCGACACGCTCATCGACCTGGACCGGCTTGTACAGGCCGCGGAATGCCTGAAGACGCTTGCGCACCCGCACCGCCTGCGGATCGTCGAGATGCTGCTCAAGGACCGCTACACGGTCGGTGAGTTGGCCGAGAAGTGCGGCATCCCGAGCAACGTCGCGTCCGGCCACCTGCGACTCATGCAGCGTTGCGGGTTCTTGGCCCCCGAGCGGGACGGGCGGAACGTTTACTACACGGTCGCCGAGCCGGCCCTGAAGAAGATCATGGCCTGCGTCCGCGAGCGGTTCGCCGCCCCGCCGGGCGGGTGATTAATTGCCGAAAGTGTCTCGACTTCTCGACATCGTGATTTTTCAGGAGGACGTTCATGGAAGCTGCAACCGTCGGCCCCCGTGACCTCGCCGCCAAGCGTCACGGCGGCGAGTCGGTCGAACTGATCGACGTGCGGACCCCCGTCGAGTACCGGGAGGTCCACTGCGCGTTCGCCCGCAACGTGCCGCTGTCCGAACTCGACCCGAAGGCGGTGATGGCCGCCCGCAGCGGGGCGGGCGACGACCCCCTTTACGTCATCTGCCGCTCGGGCAGCCGGGGCCAGCAGGCGTGTGAGAAGTTCCTCGCGGCGGGGTTCCCGAACGTGGTCAACGTCGAGGGCGGCACCTTGGCCTGGGCCGCGTGCGGACTGCCGGTCAACCGCGGCCCGAAGGCAGTCTCCCTGGAGCGGCAGGTGCGGATCGCCGCCGGCTCGCTGGTCCTGCTCGGCGTCGTCCTGGGCCTCCTCGTTTACCCGTACCTCCTCGGCCTGTCGGCGTTCGTCGGGGCCGGGCTGGTCTTCTCGGGCGTCACCGACACCTGCGGCATGGGGCTTGTCCTGGCGCGGCTGCCGTGGAACCGGGTCGCGCCGAGTTGCCCCGCGCCCCGTCAGCAAGGGGCCTCCTCGTGAAGCTCGTCATCGTGGGCGGCGTGGCCGGCGGGGCGTCGGCGGCGGCCCGCGCCCGCCGGCTGTCCGAGGACGCCGAAATCCTGCTGATCGAACGCGGGCCGGACGTGTCGTTCGCCAACTGCGGGCTGCCGTACCACATCGGCGGCGTCATCCCCCGGCGGGACAAGCTGCTGGTCACGACGCCGGAGCGGCTCCGCGAGCGGTTCCGGCTCGACGTGCGGACCCGCACCGAGGTCGAGGCCATCGACCGACAAGCGAAGACCGTCCGCGTCCGCGACCTGGACACAGGTCGCGTCTCCGAGGAACGCTACGACAAGCTCATCCTGGCCCCCGGTGCCGCCGCGATCCGCCCGCCGATTCCCGGTGCCGACCTCGCGAACGTGTTAACCCTGCGCAACCTCGCCGACAGCGACCGGATCAAGGCGGCGGTAGACGGCGGGGCCGAGCGGGCGGTGATCGTCGGGGCCGGGTTCATCGGCCTCGAACTGGCCGAGAACTTCGTCCGCCGCGGCGTCACCACCACAATCCTCGACCGCAACCGCCAGGTGCTGGCCCCGTTCGACTCGGAGATGACCACGCCCCTGCTCGCCGCACTCACCGAGAAGGGCGTCGAGTTGCTGCTCGGCCAGACCGCCGAGGCGATCGCCGCCGGGCCGGGCGGCCTGACCGTGACGCTCACGTCCGGCGACACCCGCGCCGCGCAACTGGTCGTCCTGGGGATCGGTGTGCGGCCGGAGAACGCGTTGGCCGTGCAGTCGGGCCTCGATGTCGGGCCGCGCGGCGGGGTCCGCGTCAACGAGTCCCTCCAGACCTCCGACCCGGACATCTTCGCGGTCGGGGACGCGATCGAGACGACCGACTTCGGCACCGGGGAGCGCACCCAGGTGCCGCTCGCCGGCCCGGCCAACCGCCAGGGCCGCATCGCCGCCGACAACGCCTTCGGGCGGAAGTCGAGGTACCGCGGCACCCAGGGGACGGCCATCCTCGGGTTCTTCGGCACGACGGCGGCGATGACCGGGCTGTCGGAGAAGGCCCTGAAGCGGCTGGGTAGGCCGTACCGCAAGGTGTACGTCCACCCCGCGAACCACGCCGGCTACTACCCCGGTGCCGAGGGCATGTCTCTCAAGGTGACCTTCGACCCGGCGTCGGGCAAGGTGCTCGGCGCGCAGGGCGTCGGTGGGGCCGGGGTGGACAAGCGGATCGACGTGCTGGCCGTCGCTATCCAGGCCGGCCTGACGGTCTTCGACCTCGAAGAGATGGAACTCTGCTACGCCCCGCAGTTCGGCTCGGCGAAAGACCCGGTGAACATGGCCGGGTTCGTGGCCGGCGGGATGCTGCGGGGCGACCACCCGCAGACCGACTGGGAGGCGCTCGCAGCGATGGCCGACACGCCAATGCTGCTCGACGTGCGGACGCCGACGGAGTTCGCCGGCGGCCACATCCCCGACGCGGTGAACATTCCCGTGGACGACTTGCGGGGCCGCCTCGCCGAGTTGCCGAAGGACCGCCCCGTCGTCGCGTACTGTCAAGTCGGTCAGCGGGGCTACCTCGCCACCCGCATCCTGATGCAGGCCGGGTACTCCGCGTCGAACCTCGGCGGCGGCTACAAAACGTACCTGCTGCACACGCCCCCAAGCTGAGACTGCCCGCGCCGCCCTATGCGTCGTGAGCCAACAGCCCTCGGTTTCATCGCCGGCCTGGGTAAGATGGCACCAGCGTAGTCGCCCCGGTTGGGCACCGGTGTCGAAGCCCGTTCTGGGGACTGAGGGCAAACCATGCCGCGGAGGTCACTCCCACCCGTCACCTGGCCCGTCATCGGGCTGAGTCTGCTCCTCACCGTCGCTTGCCTGGTCGCCACCGCGGACATCAACCGGCTCCAGGCCGAACTGGGGGACTCGCTCCGGGCGGAGGCCGCGCGGTTGCAGGCGGCGCAACAGGCCCAGATTCACCTGCGCGAGTACCGCGTCCACACGATCCTCCTCGCCGCCGGCCCGACGGAGGCGCGGCGGGCGCAAGTGGCCGAGGACCGGGGGCGGTTCGAGTCGTCCCTGCGCGCCCTCGACCGGTCGTCGGTCGGGGCGGACGACCGGGCGGACCTCGCCGAGCTTCACGCCGGCTGGGAACGGTACGAGGCGGAGTTGGCGAAAGACCTCGAACCGCGGGCCGACTTCCGAACCGTGGACGCGCTCGCGGCCTGGGCGGACGCGCACCGCGTGAGGTCTCTCCTGGAGCCGTGCGGTCGCCTGGTCGAGCGGTCCCAGGCCCGGATGGGTGAGGCGACCGTTCGGGGCGAAGACCACACGAGGTGGGCCGGGCGGTCCCTCCTGTTGGTCGGACTGGTCGGCCCGCTCGCGGGGGTGATCGGCGGGTACGCGACGGCCCGGAACTTGTCCCGCCGGGTCGCCCGGCTCTCCGTCCGCGTCCAGGCCGCGCGGTTTCACCTCGACCAAGACGTGGGGGCGGTCACCCTCGACCGGCCCGACTCGCTCGCGGACCTGGACCGGCAACTCGGCGAGGTCGTGGACCGCGTCGGCGCAGTGTGCCGGCGGCTCCAGGGCCAGGAGCGGGAGTTGCTCCGGGCCGAGCAACTAGCCGCCGTCGGGAACCTGGCCGCCGGCGTAGCCCACGAGATTCGCAACCCGCTGACCGGGATCAAAATGCTCGTCGAGGCCGCGACCCGCCCGGCGTGCCCGTCGCCCCTCACCGACGCGGACTTGCGGCTGATCCGCGACGAGATCGCCCGGCTCGAACGGACCGTTCAGGGGCTGCTCGACTACGCCAAACCCGCCCCGCCCGTCCGCCGGCCCCACGATGTCGTGCGGATCGTGGCTCGGGCCGTCGGGGTCGTGGCGGCCCAGGCCGACCGGGCGGGCGTGACGGTCGAGTCCGCGCCGGCCGCCGGGCCGCTGGTCGCCCGACTCGACCCGGACCACTTCCTCTCGCTGCTGACCAACCTGCTCCT
>JAYTUC010000119.1:0-7440 GCA_043744775.1 Fimbriiglobus sp.
AGCGGCGGCCGGGTGTCGATGATCACGCGGTACTGCGGCGACAGGTCGGCGGTGCGCGGCGTCAACTCGCCGCCGGCGGACTCGAGTTGCAACGCGAAGTCGTACTGGCCGTCGGCGGGGCTGGTGTAGCGGAAGCCGCGCTTCTTCGTCTCGGAGTCGATCAGGTCGAGGTCGTTGAGGCCCTTCACCGCGTACTCGGACCAGGCCCCGCGGTCGAAGACGTGGAAGTGCAGCTTCGCCGGCTTGGCGCTGTCGCGGCCGTAGCGCTCGAGTGGCACGGGGAAGTTGATCTCGCGCAGCGGCCAGTAGCGCACGTCGGGTACGCCGTCGGCCTGCGCCGAGGCCACCCCGGCGAGGCCCACCACCGACGCCATCACCCAGAGACTTCGCACGGCACGACCCCCTGCCCGCGCAACCGGACGCCACGCTGATCACTCACGACCCGCACCGCGCGGCATCCTCACCATCGTGACGCCGCCCGAACGGACTTGAAGCGATGGCCGCGGCCGCCACAATAGCCGTGGGGGTTGGCCCCGCAGAATCCGCACGTTCGGGAGGTCGGTGCCGTGGATGTCAGTTTGGCCGTGGTCGGGGCCACGGGGGCCGTCGGCGAGTTGATCCTACGCGTCCTCGTCGAGCAGGGCTTCGCCCCCTCGTCGATCAAGTTCCTCGCCTCCGAGAAGTCCGTCGGCAAGACAGTCACCTTCCGCGGCGACACGCACGCCGTCGAGCTGCTGACCCCCGAAGCCTTCGAGGGCGTGCAGATCGTGCTGAGTTCGACGCCGGCGAGTGTCAGCAAGCACTACGCCCCGATCGCGGTGAGGGCCGGGGCCATCGTCGTCGATAACTCGTCGGCGTGGCGCATGGACCCGGACTGCCCGCTGGTGGTGCCGGAGGTGAACCCCGAGGAACTGCACCACGCCCGCAAGGGGATCGTCGCCAACCCCAACTGTGTTGCGATCCCGCTGACGGTCGCGCTGAAGCCGCTGTCGAAGCTGTCGCCGCTGCGTCGCGTGATCGTCTCGACCTACCAGTCGTCGTCGGGCAAGGGCGCGACCGGGCTGACCGACTTCAACGCGCAACTCTCAGCCTACGCCGCCGGGACGCCGGTGCCCAAGCCGACGGCCCACCGTGCCCAACTGGCCGGCAACGTCATCACGCTCGACTGGACCCTCGACGACAACGGCTACACGGAGGAAGAGAACAAGGTCGTCAACGAAACCCGCAAGATCCTCGGCAGCCCGACGCTCGGCGTGAGCGCGACCTGCGTGCGGGTGCCGGTGCGCGTCGCCCACTGCGAGTCGGTCAACGTCGAGTTCGAGCGCCCGGTGAGCGTCGCCGAGGCGAAGGTAGCGCTGTCGCAAGCCCCCGGTGTCGTGCTGATGGACGAGTTCGCCGGCGACTTCCCGCAGCCGCTGCACGCCGCGGGCACCGACCACACTTACGTCGGCCGCGTGCGGCTCGACCCGTCGAACCCGAACGCGCTGAACCTGTGGGTCGTGGCGGACAACCTGCGCAAGGGCGCGGCGACGAACGCGGTGCAGTGCGCCGTGGAACTGGTGCGAAGGGGCATCGTGAGGCCGCGGTGACCCGCGGCGGGTATGGGGTATGGGGTGTGGGGTATGGCCAGATAGAACCGGGTGTGGGGTATGGTGAGCGATAACCCAGACCGCGTTCGGTTGGGCTGGATGAGTTCCGACCATACCCCACACCCCATACCCCATACCCAAGTGCAAATGCTCCGCAACCTCCGCTTCACGGTCCAGTACGACGGCACGGCGTTCCACGGCTGGCAGACGCAGCCGGGGTTCCGTACCGTCCAGGAGACGTTCGAGGCCGCCCTCCAGTCCGTCACGCAGGAGACGCGCGTTCGGGCCAACCCCAGCGGCCGCACCGACGCCGGGGTCCACGCCGTCGGGCAGGTCGTCAACGTCTACTCGGTCACGCGGCACAGCGGGGCGGTACTCGTCAAGGCCGTCAACGCCCGGCTGCCGGAGGACGTGTGCGTGCGGGCCTGCGACGACGCCCCGCAGTCGTTCTGTGCGAACAAGGATGCCGTGAAGAAGCGCTACCGCTACCGCCTGTACGACGGCCGGCCGCACGACCCGTTCTCGCGCCGCTACGCGCACCACTCGCGCAAGCGGCTCGACGAGGTCGCCATGGACGCGGGGGCACAATTCACGCTGGGCCGGCACGACTTCCGCTGCTTCGAGACGAACTACCCTAACCGCCTGACCAGCGTGCGCAACGTCTACGCGGCGTCGGTCGTGCGGACGGAGCCGGACTTCCTGCACTTCGACGTGGAGGCCGACGGCTTCCTGTACAACATGGTGCGGGCGATGGCCGGGACGCTGCTCAAGGTCGGCCGCGGCGAGTGGCCGCCGGCGCGAGTGGCGGCCATCATCGAGGCACTCGACCGCCGCGCCGCCGGGGCCAACGCGCCGCCCGAAGGATTGTGCCTGATGTCCGTGACCTACCCGACCGACCCGGAGCCGACGTGACTGACGCCGCGACCTACGCCGTGACGCCCGTCGATGGCCCGCTCGACTTCAAGCTGCGCGTGCCGGGCAGCAAGAGCCTCACCAACCGCGCGCTAGTCCTGGCGGCGCTCGCCTCGACGGAATGCACGCTGACGGGGGCGCTCCAGAGCGACGACACGCAGGTCATGGCCGACTGCCTGCGGCAACTCGGCTGGGTCGTCACCGTCGATGCGCCCGCGGAGCGCATCACCGTCACCCGGCCGGCGGGCAGTTCGATCGTCCCCGAGCGCGCCGCCGACCTATTCGTCGGCAACTCCGGCACGACGATCCGCTTCCTGACGGCGATGTTAGCGCTGGGCAAGGGCGTGTACCACCTCGACGGCGTGCCGCGCATGCGCGAGCGGCCGATTCAAGACCTGCTCGACGCCCTCGGGCAACTCGGCGTCAGCGCCACGAGCGACAACGAGGACGGCTGTCCGCCGGTGACGGTCCACGCCGACGGCCTGTACGGCGGGGCGGTTCGCGTCAAGTCCGACACGTCAAGCCAATACCTGAGCGGCCTCTTGCTGGCGGCCCCGTTCGCCGGAGCGGAGACGGTGATCGAGGTCGGCGCGGGGGCGGTCTCCGAGCCGTACATCGCCATGACGGTGGCTTTGCTGCGCGACTTCGGGCTGACCGTTGACGAGGCCGAGCCGGGCCGCTACGTCGTCCCCGGCCGGCAGTCGCACGACCGCCGCGAGTACGCCGTCGAGCCGGACGCGAGCAGCGCGAGTTACTTCTTCGCCGCGGCGGCGATCACCGGCGGCCGCGCCACGCTCACCGGCCTGACGCGGAAGTCGCTCCAGGGAGACATTGCCTTCGTGGACGCCCTCGCCCGCATGGGCTGCGCGGTGACCGAGTGGCCGGACGCCTTGACCGTCACCGCCGGGCCGCTGCGGGGCATCGACCTCGACATGAACGCGATCAGTGACACCGCGATGACGCTGGCCGCGGTCGCCTGCTTCGCTGACGGGCCGACGACGATCCGCAACGTCGCGCACGTCCGCCACAAGGAGACCGACCGCCTCGCCGCGACGGCGGCCGAGCTGCGCAAGTTCGGCGCGACCGTCACCGAAACCGCCGACGGCCTCGTGATCGTGCCGGGCGCGCTGACCGGCGCGACGGTCGATACTTACGACGACCACCGCCTGGCGATGAGCCTCGCCTTGGTGGGGTTACGCGTGCCGGGCGTGGTGGTCAACGACCCCGGCTGCGTGGCGAAGACGTACCCCGGCTTCTGGCGCGACCTCGAGCGTGCGTGCGGCCGGTAGCAGTAAGAATTTGGCCGCGGAGGCGCAGAGGCGCGGAGAAAACAATTCACCGCAGAGGGCACATGAGGGCGCGGAGAAAGGCATGAAGAGAGCTAAAACCGAGTGGATTCACCGCGCGGCCTGTTCACCGTAACGGCAACCCGCCGGCGTATGGTTTTAGCAAGGATTGGTGCCTTTCTCGGCCTTTGCCTTTCTCATGTGTTCTTTGCGCCCTCTGCGGTCAATCGTCTTGTCTTGGTTTTCTCCGCGCCTCTGCGTCTCCGCGGCCAAATTCTTAGGTCGATTCCTCCACACCATCAGGACTCCCCATGCCCCGGCCCCGCGGCAAGCCCGTCGCCCTGCACGAACTCGCCGCCGGCGAGCCGGGCGTCTTCTTCGCGCTGCTCACCCAGAAGACCGCGCACACCACGCGCGAGGGCAAGCGCTTCCTGACCTGCCACTTCCAGGACGCCCGGCGGCGCGTCACGACGCCGGTCTGGTCCGACTCGCCGCTCTTCGCCGAGTGCGAAGCCGAGTGGCTCGCCGGCGGGTTCTACAAGATTCAGGGCACTTACTCCGAGCACGAGAAGTACGGCCCGCAAATCGAAGTCCTCAAGATCCGCCCGACGCGTCCCGAGGACGCCGCCGACGGCTTCCGCGAGGCCGACCTCGTCGAGCGCTCACGCTTCGACTCGGTGGCGATGTTCGCCGACCTGCGGCAACTCGCCGAGGAGTCGATCGCCGACGCCCCGCTGCGGCAACTCGCGCTCGCGCTACTCGACACGCACCGCGAGGCGCTGCTGGTGCTGCCGGCGACGACGCAGAAATTCTACCCGTTCCCCGGCGGCTGGCTCGAACACGTCGTCAACGTCACGCGGCTCTGCCTCGACTTGTGCCAACGCTTCGCCGCCAACTACCCCGACTTGAAGCCGCCACTGAACGTCGATGTCGTCGTCGCCGGGGCGGTGCTGCACGACCTCGGCCGCGCCGCCGGGTTGTCGCCGGGGCCGCTTGGCACGCCGCCGGAGCCGACGGTCGCTGGCCGGCTCTTCGGGCACGTCTTGCTGGGCCGCGACTTGGTCCGCGACGCCGCCCGCGCCGTGCCGGAGCTGCACCCCGACCGGCTGACGCTGCTCGAGCACCTGATCGCCAGCCACTTGACGCTGCCCGAGTGGGGGTCGCCCCGGCTGCCGGCGGCCCCGGAGGTGCTGATCCTGCACCACGCCGACGACCTCGACGCGAAGTTCGAGATGTACGCGCGCTGCCTGGCCCGCGACCCGTCGGTTGGGCCGTTCACCGAGCGCGACCCGAACCTCGGCAAGTCGCTCTGGAAGGGCCGCGAAGTGTGACGGCCCAAACGTGAATCGCCATGACTATACTTAACGCTATTGTTATTCAACTTATTTGTGGTATCCATTCGTGCCAAGCCGGTGAAAATCCCTTGGCAACTCTTGACAGGATGGGTTACAGTTTAACGGCGTCATACTCGCCGACTTGTAAACTCTCTCTCGAGGGCTTTATGATTTCTCCTCTCCCCAGGGGCGTCCGTCGGGGGTTCACGTTGATTGAACTCCTCGTCGTGATCGCCATCATTGCTATTCTGATCGGCCTGTTGTTGCCGGCCGTGCAAAAGGTTCGCGAGGCCGCCGCGCGGGCGCAGAGTCAGAACAACTTGAAGCAACTCGGCATCGCCTGCCACGCCGCCAACGACGCCTACGGCACCCTGCCGATCGTCTGGGCACCGTGGTGGTCGAACCCCAAGCTCGACCCCGGTTGGGCGGGGGCGGCGCAGTGGTACTCCGGCCCGTACATGTCCACCGGCGAGGAGCGCGAGGTCTTCCGCTACCTCTGCCCGTTCGTCGAGCAGGCCAACCTCGACACGACCGTCGCGGGCAACGGCGGCTGGTACGACTCGCCGAGTAAAGTGCCCGTCAAGACCTTCCTGGCCCCGGCCGACGACTCGATCAGCTACACCCAGGGCGGCATGCAGGACTGGCAAGTCAACTGGAACCCCGGCGTCACCCGCAAGTTCCCCGTGACCAACTACGCCGTAAACATCGAGGTGTTCGGCAGCACAAGCGCCGACATCAACGACCGCTACCGCGTCAAGAACTACACGCAGCCCCAGAGGGTCTCGACCATTCAGGACGGGAGCTCGAACACGATCTTCATGGCCGAGAAGCGGGCCAGTTGCCCGCTCGCCTCGTCGCCGTTCGCCAGCAACTGGAACGGCCGGCAGACGACGCTGTGGATGGCCGGGCCTTACGACTGGCCGAACTTCCACCTGTTCGACACGCGCCGCTACGGCCGCTTCCAGGGCAGCAACACGTCGGCCAACTGCGACCCGTACAAGCCCCACGCGCTGGGGGCCGGCGGCATGTATGTCCTGCTCGGCGACGGCTCGGTGCGCAGCCTGAACAACGGCATGACCGACGCGACCTTCCTTGCGGCCTGCATCCCCAACGACGGCGCGGTCCTCGGGTCGGACTGGTAACGCGCCACCCGCCGCGGCGAACTTATCGCGCCAATCGCGGGGGATTTAGCCCCCGCTCGCTTCAGACAGTTTCTCCAGGAGACAGCATGCGACTGCGCTTCGCGTACACGCTCGCGGCCGGGTTGGCCGCGCTCGTCGGTTGCGCCGGCCCCCCCAATGAACCGCCTAGCGGCGACGTGTGTGGTGTCGTGACTGCGGCCGGGACCAAACTCACCGGCGGCAACGTCAAGTTCACCCCGGCCGCCGGCGGCGCGCCCGTCTCGGCCAACGTCGGGTACGACGGCACCTACCGGGCTAGCGCGTTAGCCCCCGGTGAGTACACGGTGACCGTCGAGACGGCGTTCCTCGGCAAACTCGCAAAACTCGGCGGCAGCGTTGCCGCCGCGCCCCCAGCGAAAGGTGACAAGCCCGCCGCGAAGAAGGCCGACCCCGGCCCGACTTACGTGCAGGTGCCCAAGAAGTACGAGAGTGTCGGCGAGACGACGCTCAAGCTGACCGTCAAGCCCGGCAACCAGGCGGCCGACTTCGACTGCCCGTGAGCGGGCGGTAGACCCCACGGCTCGCCGGGGAAAGTCTCGCGCACGTCCCGCCGCCCTCCGTCGGGCGGTCACGCCGGCTCGGGCAGAGGCAGCGTGTTCAAGTCGGTGCCGGGCTGCGGGCTGGGGTTGGCCGACCACCAGTCCGTCGCCCGCTCCTCCGTCCACTTGTCGGCCCGCGAGCAGCCCGCCAGCGCCCGCTCCAACTCCGCGGCCGAGGCGTACCGCGCGTCAGGGCGCTTCGTCAGGCAGCGGCCGACAACGTGCGCCAGGTCGGCCGGCAGGTGCGGGTTGAAGTTCACCAGCGGGGGCGGCTCTTCGTTGACCACCGCGAGGAGCGTCTTCATCGGGTTCTCCCGGTGGAACGCCTCGCGGCCCGTCAGGAGGTAGTACGCTACGCTGCCGAGGCTGAACAAGTCGCTGCGGCCGTCGATGCCGCTGCCCGAGGCTTGCTCGGGGGACATGTACTCCGGGGTGCCGACGATCAGCCCGACGCGGGTGATCTTCGCCTCGGGGTCGAGTTCGTCGGCGAGCGAGTGGACGAGGCCGAAATCGACGACCTTGATCTGGTCGTGCGGCGTGCCGTCGGGGAAGATCAGCACGTTCGACGGCTTGATGTCGCGGTGGACCATGCCCAGCCG
>JAYTUC010000120.1:0-7420 GCA_043744775.1 Fimbriiglobus sp.
CTTCTCAGGATGCGCCGCGGGCCGCGAAACGTCCACCTAAGCCGGTCGTAACGGTTGTCGCGGCGGCGACGGCCCCGGCGAAGTGACAAGATCGTTACCAACCGATCAACCCCTCGACAGTTGGACCTGCTAGAGTGGGCGCGTCGAGGTGGCGTGTCAACTTCTCCCCAGTCCGGAGGTCACGAGATGGCAAGGTTGTTGCGGCCGGTGGCGACACTGGCGGCGTTGGTCGGCGGGGCGTCGCTCGCGGCGTGGGCGGTTTGCGCGGAGCCGGAGCCGCCGCCCACGCCGGCCCTCGCGGTGAAGGTCGCGGCCAAGCCGGCGGCGCTGAAGTGCGCCGTCGAGCCGAAGCCGCTCAGCGAGTCGGTCAAGAAGGGGCTGACGTTCCTGGCGCAGGGCCAGCACGCCGACGGCGGCTGGGGGCAGGGCGGCGGCTGGCGCACCGGGGCCAAGAACAGCGGCCGCGTCGAGGGCGAGAACACCGCCGACCCGTCGGACATCGGCGACACCTGCCTGGCACTCTTGGCCTTCTTCCGCGCCGGCCACACCGCCACCGAGGGCGAGTACAAGGACAGCGTCAAGAAGGGGCTGACGTTCGTGTTCGAGCGCGTCGAGAAGTCCGACGCCAAGGACCTGTACGTCACCGACGTGCGCGACACGCAAATGCAGTCGAAGATCGGGCCGTTCGCCGACACCTTCCTCGCCACGCTGATGCTCTCGGAGTTGAAGGGCCACGCCGGCACCGACGACACGCGGCTGGCGAAGTGCCTCGACAAGGCCCTCGACAAGGTCGCCAAGAACCAGAAGGAGGACGGCACCTTCGCGGGCAACGCCGGCTGGGCACCGGTGCTGTCGCAGGGCCTCGCGACCAAGTCGCTGACACGGGCCCGCCAGAACGGCGCGGCCGTCGGCGACGAACTGATCGCCCGCGCCACGAGGCAGTCGCGTGACGCCGCCAAGGGCACCGAAGTCGCCGCCGGGCCGGCCACGGCGGTCGCCGCCAAGCCCGGCTCGACCTCCTCCAAGGGCGAGGCCGCCAGCGCGGAACTGGCCGCTAGCGACCGCGTCGTTTCTGTTGACGGCGCACCCCGAGGCGGCGGCGGGGGCGGCTTCGGCGGGGCCGGGCCGGGGGCGGCCGGGGTGCCGCTGTACGCCAAGGGGCAGGCCGGCACCAACTTGCAGGACGTGGTCAACAGCGCCAACGCCGACGCCACCAAGGCCAAGGAGGTCCTCGCCGACCCCAAGGCCCCGCAAGCCCAGAAGGACGAGGCCCGCAAGACGGTCGATCAGGCCGTCACCCTCAACGCCGACAACAACCGCTTCCAACTCGGCCTGGCCAGGGACGCCAAGGACGGCCGCTTCGTCGCCGGCTTCGGCTCCAACGGCGGCGAGGAGTTCCTGAGCTTCCTCAACCTCAGCGAAACGATGCTGGTCCGCGGCGGCAAGGACTGGGACGACTGGGACGGCAAGATGCAGGAGTCGCTGCCCAAGGCGCAGGACAAGAACGGCAGTTGGTCCGGCCACCACTGCATCACCGGCAAGACCTTCTGCACCGCGTCGGCGCTGTTGGTGCTACTCGCCGACCGCACCAAGTTCCCCGAGGACGTGCTGGCCGCCGCCCGCGCCGAGGCGAAGAAGGTGGCCGTGAAGGAAGTCCCGAAGCCGGCCGAGGCCAACTCGCCGGACGCCAAGACCCCCGCCGAGAAGAAGTGACATGGACCGGCGCACCTTCCTCGCCGCGTGCCTCGCCCCCGTCACCGGTTGCGCCCAGCGAACCGGGACCTTCGCGGCCCCCGTCGCGACGCTTCCCCCTGGGGAGGCGTTGCGGCGCGGCGTCGCGTACCTCCTGAGTCAGCAGGTCGCCAGCGGCGCGTTCGCCTCGGACACCTACGCCGCCTTCCGCGACGGCACCGCGCTGACCCCGCTGGTGCTGCACGCCCTGCAACAAGCCACGTCGCTCGCCGACCTCACGGCCGACGCCCGGCGGAAGGCCGTGCAGTTTCTCACCGGATTCACGCGGCCGGACGGTACTTTGAGCCCCGGCCCCGACGGCTTCGCCTATCCCGTCTACACGGCCGCGCTTGCGACGCGGACCCTCACCGGCCCGGCGCGCGACGCCTTCCGCCGCGAACTCCTGGCCCGCCAGTTGACCGAGGCCCACGGCTGGTCGCCGGCGGACGCCCACTCCGGCGGCTGGGGCTACTACCCCGGCGTGCCGCGCAAGCCGGCCCCCGGCGTGCCGGTGCCGGCGCACCACCTCCTCGAATCGAACCTCTCCGCGACCCGCTTCGCGCTGCAAGGCCTGGCGGCGTGCGGCCCACTCCCGGCCGACCTCCGGGCGAAGGCGGCGTCGTTCGTCGCGCGAATGCAGAACCCCGACGGCGGCTACCACTTCGTCACCGGAGACCCGGTGCGCAACAAGGCCGGCCAGGTCGAGGGCGCGATGCGCAGCTACGGCAGCGCCACCGCCGACGGCCTGCTCTGCGAGCGCCTGTTGGGCTGGCCCGACACGCGGTCGGAGGCGTGGCTGCGCGAGCACTTCCGCGCCGACCGGCACCCCGGCGACTACATCCCCGCCCACGAGTCGAACCGCGACGCCGTCTACTTCTACTACGCCGCCGCGGTCGCCGAGGCGTTGCCCGAGGTCCGCCCGCAGTTGGTGCAACACCTGGCGACGACGCAGTCGGCCGACGGCAGTTGGTCGAACCGCCTCGAACTCGTGCGCGAGGACGACCCCGTGCTGGCGACGACCTACGCCGTGCTGGCGCTCGGCGAGTGACTCTTGGCGAGCCGTCGGCGTAAGCCGGGGGTTTCTCGCGACGACGCGCGCCCGGAAACCCCCGGCTTACGCCGACGGCTCGCCGGGAATCGCCTTACGCCGGCAGCGCCGGGGTCGGGACCGGGGGCGTCGCCGACGCGGCGGGGGCCGTCGGCGTCGCCTCCGGCGGCTTGGCGTCGGGGTCGCGGGGGGCGTGCTTCTCACCCTTGAGCGGCTCGATGCTGTAGTAGAACACCGGCGTCAGCAGCACGCCGAACAGCGTCACGCCGATCATGCCGCTGAACACCGCGACGCCTAACGCCTTGCGCATCTCGGCACCAGCCCCCTGGGCGAGCATCAGCGGCACCACGCCGAGGATGAACGCGAACG
Source organism: Fimbriiglobus sp. (assembly GCA_043744775.1). Taxonomy (GTDB): domain Bacteria; phylum Planctomycetota; class Planctomycetia; order Gemmatales; family Gemmataceae; genus Fimbriiglobus. The sequence continues at coordinate 3,149 of JAYTUC010000120.1, forward strand.
AGGTCATCACGATCGGCCGCAGGCGGAGCTGGCACGCCTCCAGGGTCGCCTCCTTGAGCGGCTTGCCCTGGCGGCGCAAGTCCTGGGCGAACTCCACGATCAAGATGGCGTTCTTACACGCCAGCCCCACCAACACGATGAAGCCGACTTGCGTGAAGATGTTGATGTCGCCCTTGACGACCTGCACGCCGACGATGGCGCACAACAGGCACATCGGCACGACCAAGATGACCGCCAAGGGGATCGACCAACTGTTGTACAGCGCCGCCAGCACGAGGTAGACGAGCACGACCGCGCCGCCGAAGGCGTACAGCGCCCCGGAGCCTTCTTGCGTCTGCAAGTACGAGAGTTCCGTCCACTCGGTAGCGATCTGCTTCGACAGGGTTTCGCCCGCGATGCGCTCGACCGCCTTGATGCCGCTGCCGGTGCTCACCCCCGGCGGGAAGGCCCCGAGCAGCGCCGCGGCGGGGTACGTGTTGTAGCGCGGCAACACGATCGGGCCGGCGGAATCCGTCACGTCGAGCACCGAGCCGAGCGGAACCATCTGGCCGGTGTCGGTCTTGACCTTCAAGTTGCGGATGTACTCCTTGGTCACGCGGAACTGGGCGTCGGCCTGCGCGGTCACCTGCCAGGTGCGGCCGTCGCGGTTGAAGTCGTTGACGTAGGCACTCCCGAGGTAGATTTGCAGGGTGTCGAAGACCGAGTTGATCGGCACGCCCATCTGCATGGCCCGCTGCCGATCGACGTTGACGAACAGTTGCGGGACTTTGGCCCGGAAGAGCGTGAACGCGAAGGTGACGTTGGGGTCGCCCCGCGTCGCGGCGATGAGGGCCTGCGTCTGGGCCTCCAACTCGGCCGACCCGAGGTCGCCGCGGTCCTCGATCATGATCTTGAACCCGCCGGCGTTGCCCAGCCCCGACACCGGCGGCGGGGGGAAGACGTTGATCTGGGCGTCCTGAATCTCGGCCGCGTACAGGCCCTGGAGCTTGCCCAACATCTTGAAAGCGTTCAGGTCGGGGTCGTGCTTGCGCTCCTCGAAGTCGTTGAGGGTCACGAACATCGTGGCGAAGTTCGAGCCGTTGGCCCCCAGGATCAGCGACTGGCCGATGATGCAAACCGTCCCCTTGGTGCCCGGCACGGCCCGCGTCATCAGGTCCATCTGCCGCACCACTTCGCGCGTCCGCTGCACCCCGGCCGCGTCGGGCAGGGTGATCGTCACGATGAGGTAGCCCTTGTCCTGCGGCGGGATGAAGCCGACGGGTGTGCGCGTGAAGCCGAGGTACGTCACGTACAGCAGCCCGCAAAACGCGACCAGCACCAGCGGGGCGACGTACAGGAGTCCTTGCACGGTGTAGCGGTAGGCGAGGGTGACCTTGGCGAACGCCCAGTTGAACGCCTTGTAGAAGCGCCGCAACAATGCGTTCAACGGCCGCGCCACGATCACGCCCAAGATCACGCCGGGAACGGCGTAGATCAACTCGATGAGCACGGCGACGATGTCGTTGTCGGAGTGCAGGTTCAGCCGCGGGGCCAACAGCGGTTCGAGGAGCATGTGCGAGAGGTAGCCGAAGAGCGCCGCCCAGCCGTACCACGGCAGCGACTCGGTCGTGGCGTGGCCGTCGGGGCCGCCGCGGTTCTTGAAGATCGCCGCCGCCCGGCTCGGGGTCAGCGTCATCGCGTTGATGGCCGAAATCACCATCGCCGTCGCAATCGTGAGCGCGAATTGCCGGTAGAACTGCCCGGTGATTCCCGGCAGCAAGGCGCTCGGGATGAACACCGAGCTGAGCACCAGCGTGATGGCGATGATCGGCCCGGTGATTTCACTCATGGCGTGGATGGTCGCCGTGCGCGAGTCCTCGCCCTTGGCGATCCAGCGCTCCACGTTCTCCAACACGACAATGGCATCATCGACCACGATGCCGATGGCGAGCACCAGCCCGAAGAGTGTGAGGTTGTTCAAGGTGAAGCCGAAGATGTACATCACCGCGAGGGTGCCGATCAGCGACACCGGCACGTCGATCATGGGCAGGATCATGGCCCGCCAGTCTTGAAGGAAGATCAGCACCACGATGGCGACGAGGATGATGGCGTCGCGCAAGGTGTGGAAGACTTCGCGGACCGACTGGCGGACGAACGGGGTCGTGTCGTACCGAATCACGTAATCGACGCCCTTCGGGAAGCGGTTCTTCTTCAACTCCTCCATCTTGGCGACGACGTTGTCGCGCGTGTTCAGGGCGTTGGTGCCCGGCAGTTGGAACACCGCGATGCCGATGATCGGCTGGCCGTTCGACGACGCGGTCACGTCCTCGTTGCGCGAGGTGAGTTGCACGCGGGCCACGTCCTTGAGCCGGATCGCCGGGCGGATCATCGCCCCGCCGCTGTCGGGGACCGGGGCCCCGACCTTGACGACGATCTGCTGGAACTGCTCGACGGTCGCGAGCCGGCCGAGGGCGTTGAGGGTGTACGTGAACGCCGTCCCGGCCGGCGACGGCTCGGCCCCGACCTGCCCCGCGGCGACCTGGACGTTCTGGCTCTGGATCGCCTGCACGACCTCCGACGCCGTGAGGTTGACCGCCGCGAGTTTGTCGGGGTCGAGCCACGCCCGCATCGAGTAGTCCTGCCGGCCGAAGACCAGCACGTCCCCGACGCCCTTGACCCGCGTCAACTCGTCGATGACCTGGGTCGTCCCGTAGTTACTCAACTCGAATGCGCTGACCGAGTTGTCCGGCGAGAGCAAGTTGACCACCAGCAGCACGTCCGGCGAGCGCTTCTTGACCGTCAAGCCCTGGCGCTGGACTTCGATCGGCAGTCGCGGCAGCGAGAGTTGCACGCGGTTCTGCACGAGCACCTGGGCGATGTTCAGGTCGGTGCCGAGTTCAAACGTCACGGTCAGCGAGTAGCCGCCGTCGCTGGTCGCCTGGCTGGTCATGTACAGCATCCGCTCGACGCCGTTGACCTGCTGCTCGACGGTCGCCGACACGGTCGCGGCGACGATCTCGGCGCTCGCGCCGGGGTAGGTCGCGGTGACGACGATGGTCGGCGGGGCGATCTCGGGGTACTGCTCGATCGGCAGCCGCGTCAGGGCGGCGAGCCCGAAGAGGACGATGACGATCGAGATGACCCAGGCCATGACCGGCCGGTCGATGAAGGTGCGGGCGAACATGCGGCGTCCTGCTGGGAGTCGTGGTGTCAGAAAACATTTTTGCCGCCGAGACGCAGAGTCGCGGAGAAGACGAAATCCGAAACGTGAATTCGGTTTTCTCCGCGACTCTGCGTCTCGGCGGCAAAATTTGCATTCGAGCTACTTCGCCTCGGCTTTGATCTCGCCCGGCACGACTTCGACGGGTACGCCGTCCTGGACGCGCTGGCCGCCGTTGATCACGACGCGGTCGGTCGGCGTCAGGCCGGTGACGATGACGCGCAGCCCCTCGGAGAGGGACCCCGCCGTGACGACCTTCTTGGCGATCCGGCCCTCGGCGGTGACCGTGTAGACGACCTTGCCCGCCCCGTCCGTGAAGACCGCGGCGTCGGGGACCAGGATCGCGTTCTCGACCTTCGCGCCGGGCAGGCGGGCGCGGACGAACAGTCCCGGCGCGAACTTGTACGGCTTCGGGTTGGCGACCGTCGCGCGGACGGTCCGGCTCCCGGTCGCGGCGTTCAACTCCGGCGACACGAAGTCGAGCGAGCCCCGGTACGGGTAGCCCTCCTCGGCCTTGGCGTCGCTGTCCTTGAGCCGGAACGTGATCGGCAGCGGCTCGACCGCGACCGAGGTGAACTTGTTGGTGTTGATGAGGTCGGAGTAGTACAGCACCGTGGCCTCATCGACGTCGAAGTAGGCATAAATGGGGTCGGTACTCACGAGGACCGTGAGCAGTGTCGGGGCCGCGGTGCCGCCGGAGACGAGGTTGCCCTTGGTGACGAGGATGCGGTCCACCACGCCGTCGATCTTGGCCCGGACGTCGGTCCAGTCGAGGTTCTTCTTGGCCCGCTCCACGTTAGCCTTGGCGGTCAGCACGTTGGCGGCGTTGGCGTCCTTCTTGGCCTTCGACTGGTCGTACTCGTCCTGCGACACGGCCGAGGTGGCGCGCAGCTTGCCGAAGCGGGCCTCCTCCAAGACCGCGAGGTTCTCCTGGGCCTGCGCGCTGACGAGTTCGCCTTTCGACTTGTCGAGGTCGGCCTTGTACAGGCTGGGGTCGATGCGGACGAGGATGTCGCCGCTCTTGACCGCCGCGCCGTCCTTGAACAGCACCTCGTCGATGTACCCGCTGACTT
>JAYTUC010000121.1:0-27376 GCA_043744775.1 Fimbriiglobus sp.
GCCATCCGTGGCTCCGGAGAAAGGGAGGATCACTCACCGGCAATAGTAGACGCCATCGACGCCCGGACGAACAGATCAACTGTCACCGGGCGGGGTATAAGGTTCCCCAAACGTCGATGCCCATTGTAGCCCCTCGGCGGTGTGCTTGATGGTATACGGTTGGGACGAAGTGACTCGGGCTAATGGTGTGATACAGGACGGATTGATCGTTATCCGAGGTAGCCACAAATGCGAGTGAACCGTGGGGTCCGCCTGGCAGTCGAGCGGTGCGAAGACCGGCTGACGCCCGCGGCCGACCCGTTCCTCGTCAAGGACATCAACCCCGGAGCGGGTCGTCCCCGTACAACCTCACGGCGATCGGCTCGACGCTCTACTTCGGGGCAACCGTCGGCGTGAACGGCCGCGAACTGCAGAAGTCGGACGGCACGGCGGCGGGCACCGTCCTCGTCAAGGACATCAACCTTGGGGCGACCGGCTCGCTCCCATCTAATTTCACGGCCGTCGGCTCGACGCTCTACTTCGCGGCGACCGACGGCACGAACGGCCGGGAACTCTGGGCCTACGCGCTGGCCGCTCCCCCGGCCAACGTCGCGCCCGTCGCGGTCATCGCGGCCGGGCCGACCTCCTCGGTCGCAGGCTCCGGCGTCCCCTACACCGGCACCTTCACCGACTCGGCCGGCGCGGCCGACGCCCCGTTCGCGTACACCTGGCACGTCGCCGCCTCGAACGGCCAAGTCGTCCCCGACGCGACCGGCTCGATCGCCGCGGCGAACTACGGCACCGTGCCCGCCTTCGCCTTCACCCCGAACGTTGCCGGCACCTACACCGTCTCGCTCGTCGTCGCCGACAAGAGCGGGGCCGCCAGCACCGCCGCGACGCAGATCCTAACCGTGACCCCGGTGGTGCCTCCGGTCGTCCCGCCCGTGGTGCCGCCGGTCGTCCCGCCCGTGGTGCCGCCGGTCACGCCGCCGGGCGTGCCCAATGCGGCGCTGCTAGGGTCTCAGTCGTTCGCGGCCGGCACCGACGCCGGCACCCGCGCGACGGCGACGCTCTACAACGCCGACAAGTCGGTGCGCTTCACCGTCAGCCCCTTCGGCGACTTCAGCGGCGGCGTCCGAGTGGCCGCGGCCGACTTCAACGGCGACGGCGTCGCCGACCTCGCCGTCGGCACCGGGCCGGGCCGCCCCACCCAGGTCGTCGTGCTCGACGGCTTCACCCAGAAGGTACTTTTCACCCTCGACCCGTTCAAGGCGACCTTCACCGGCGGCGTCTAAGTCACCGCCGGCGACACCAACGGCGACGGCGTGGCCGACCTCGCTGTCACCCCGGCCAGGGCGGCGGCCCGCGGGTCCGTGCCTTCGCCGGCAACAAGGCCGGGACCGCGTTCGTTCAGCTCGCCGACTTCTTCGGCATCGACGACAAGGCCTTCTTCGGCGGGGCGCGGGCCGGCGTGGCCGACCTCAACGGCGACGGCGTCGGCGACCTCGTCGTCGCGGCCGGGTTCGGCGGCGGGCCGCGCGTGGCCGGCTACGACGGCCGGACGCTCGGGGCGGCGTCCCCGGTCAAGCTGTTCGCGGACTTCCTGGCCTTCGAGGCCGACCTGCGCAACGGGGCGTTCGTCACCGCCGGCGACCACGACGGCGACGGCTTCGCCGACCTCGTCGCGGGCAGCGGCCCCGGCGGCGGCCCGCGGGTGACGGCGTTCTCGGGCAAGAGCCTGCTCGCCAACCGTCAGCTGCCGCTGGCCAACTTCTTCGCCGGCGACGCGAACAGCCGCGGCGGCATCCGGGTGGCCGTCAAGAACCTCGACGGCGACGCGCGGGCCGACATCGTCGTCGGCTCCGGCAGCGGGGCCGGGTCGCGCGTGACCGCTTACGCGGGCAAGGCGGTTGGGGCCGGGACGCCGGCGGAACTCTTCGCCTTGGACGCCGTCGCCGGGTTCGCCGGCGGCGTGTTCGTCGGGTAAACTCGACTCCGGCCGTTCGTACGCTTGCGAACGGAGCCGGAGCGTGGCACAGGGTTTGCGACCCGCCCCCCGGCCGACCGATGTCCAAAGCCGGGGGAGTTGGGATGGGGATGCTCGACCACTGGAACGTTATTGGTCCGTCCGGCATGGTCCGGGCCAAGCCGGTCGCAATCACCGTCGCCGGGCAGGCGATCTGCCTGTTCCGCACCGCTGCCGGCACCCCGGCCGCCGTCGATGACGCCTGCCCGCACCGCCGGCTCAAGCTCAGCGTCGGCCGCGTCGTCGGCGACAAGGTCGAGTGCAAGTACCACGGCTGGACGTTCGACGCCGGCGGCGAGGGCCAAAGCCCCGGCACGCCCAAGCTGCACGCCTGCACGACTAGCTACGACGTGCGCGACTACGAGGGCTTGCTGTGGCTCAAGAGCCGGCGCAGCGACCCGGCGTTCCCCGAGTTGAACCCCGCCGGCGACTACCCCATCGGGCACTACCACTACGTCGTGCCCGCCCCACTCGAAGTCACGCTCGACAACTTCTGCGAGATCGAGCACACCGGGACCGTCCACGAGAGTTTCGGCTACGACATCGAGCGCATGCACGAGGTCCGCGTGCGGTTCGAGCCGACCGACACGACGGTGCGGGTGGTCAACGTCGGCCCGACCAAACGCATGGGCCGGCTGAGCGCCTGGGCGTTGGGCGTGACCAACGACTACGACTTCCACGACGACTGGACGACGCACTTCAGCCCACTGTACACGGTCTACGACCACTGGTGGACCAGCCCCGACGGCACGCGCGAGTCGAAGATCCGCTGGCGCTTCTACATCTTCTTCACGCCGATCACCGCGACGACGACGGCCGTGCATTCGATCGTGTACGGCCGCTCGACGTGGCCGGGTCCGACGAACAGCCTGAGTTGGGGCAAGTACGTCCTGGGCCGGTTCATGGACCGCGAGATGAAGGCCGACGTGGCGATGCTGGGGCACCTGGCCGACTACTCGCCTCGGATCGACGGCATGAAGCTGAGCCGCTTCGACCGCGTGTTGGGCCTGAACCGCGAGCGCATCGCCCGGATCTACCGCGGCGAGGTCGGCCCGCGTGTGAGCTTGGTGGGGTAGAATGGTGTCAAGGCTGTACGACGTGACGAAACCGAGGTGCCCGATGGCTGAGCCGACGCTGGAATCCTTGGCCGCTCGCGTGGCCGAGTTAGAAAAGCAACTGGCTGCTAAACCGGTCAAGGACTGGAAAAGCGTCGTTGGGCTGTTCGACGGCAGCGAATTCATGGAGCAAGTGATTGAAGAGGGCAAGAAGTACCGCGAGTCACTCCGCCGGGAAGCCGAGGCGGAGGCGGACGCTGAGGACGCCCGACAAGACAGCGAGCGGCAATGATCGCCCTGGATACAGACCACGTTTCCGTTCTTCAAAGACCTCCCGGCATTCGACGGGCCCTATTCGTGGAGCGAATGGCAGTCGCCGGTGGTGAAACGTTCTGCGTTACGCTGGCGACCGTCGAGGAGCAAATGCGTGGGTGGCTGGCCACGATTGCCAAAGAACGTCAGGTGACTCGTCAGGTCAAACCGTACGGAGACCTGGGTCGGATGGTCGAGTACTTCGCTGGATTCACTCTGCTGCCGTTCGACGACATTGCGGCCCGGCATTTCGACCGTTTGCGGCCCTCAACACGTCGCCTGGGAACGATGGACCTCAAAGTCGCTTGCTGCGCGCTGTCGGCGGGCGCACTACTCCTGACGGCGAACCGCCGCGATTTCGAGCAGGTGCCCGGACTGCGGGTCGAAAACTGGCTCGATTGACACTAACCCCATTGCGGAAAGTCTGGCGACTTCGGCTTGACCGCCGGCGGGGCTTTCCGGACGATGGGCCGCATGCTGCACGCCTCCGAGTCCGTGAGCGTCGCCTTCGCCGACGGCGTCGCCACGCTGTCGCTACGCTTCCCCGGCGCGCCCGTCAATGCCCTCGACTTGGCCCGGCTCCGCGAACTCAGCGAAGCGTTCGACGCCGTCAGCCGTTGCCCGCACGTCGAGGTTCTGGTCGTGCGCTCGGGACTGCCCGGCGGCTTCTGCGGCGGCTTTGACCGGGCGTTGACCGATCACCTCCGCTCCGTTGCCGACCGTGAAGTCTTCGTCGCCGAGGGCCAACGCCTGGTGCGGCGGCTGGCGGAGTTGCCGTGCGTGACGGTCGCATTCCTCGAAGGCCCCTGCGTCGGCCCCGGCGTCGCCCTGGCGTCGGCCTGCGACTACCGCTACGCCGTCACGGGGCCGGACGCCTGGTTCGGCGTCGCTCCCGGCGACCTACGATGCTGGGAGGTCAACTGCGGCGAAATCGCGACCGGGGTGGTCACGGCGCGGGAGGCTTGCCAGGCTGGGGCCATTGACGACGCCTTCACGGCGCGGCGGGCGGCCGTCGAGCTGCAACTGCACGTCGATCGGCACCAGCGCCGGCCGCGAAAGCGTGTCAAGTTGGCAACGGCGACGCAGTTGGCCGAACGGCGTCGGCAGTTTCGAGACTTCGTGCCGACGGCCCAGACTGCGCCGCCCGTCTGGCCGACGGTGGACGTGGGCGTCGTGGCCGGCGACGACCGCTGTTTCGTTGCCGCAGTTGAGGCCGTGCTGCGCGGTCGCCGCGCCGTGGTCCTCGCCACGAGCGACGCCGGGCTGGCCCGCGATGCGGCGGCCGTCGCCCGGCACCTCGCCGGGGCGGTGCGGCGCGGCCGGGTGACGGCGCTGGAGGCCGAGCAGGCGGCCGCCAGAGTTACGCACACGCTCGACGGCGGGATGTTCACGCGGTTGCCACAGATTCTGACCGCCCAGTCGGCAGCGTTACGTTTCCTCAAGCTGTCGCCGTGGGCGAACGTCACCGACGGCTTCGCCCCGTGGGCCGACTTGCTGGTGCGGCGGAGTCGGGCGTCGTGAGCCTGCCGCGACTCAAGGAGCGCGTGCCCCTGCTGCTGGCGGCCCTCGAAGCGAACTACCCGCTCTCGGCGACGGCCCTCGACTTCACCAATACGCTCGAACTCGCCGTGGCGACGATCCTGTCGGCTCAGTGTACCGATGTCCGCGTCAACCTCGTGACGCCGGCGCTGTTCGCCCGCTACTCCACGGTTCACGACTACGCCGCCTCGACGCCGGCGGAAATCGAAGAGTACGTCAAGACGACGGGGCTGTTCCGCAACAAGGCCAAGAACATCCACGCCTTCGCGGTGGCGATTTTGAAGGACCACGGCGGCGAGGTGCCCCGCACGATGGACGAACTGCTCGCGCTGCCGGGCGTCGGCCGCAAGACGGCGAACGTCGTCCTCGGCGACGGCTTCGGCGTCCCCGGCATCACCGTCGATACCCACGTCGGCCGGCTGTCGCGGCGGCTGGGCCTGACGAAGCACACCGACGCCGTGAAGGCCGAGTTCGACCTGATGCGGCTCGTCCCGCAGCCGGAGTGGACGCACTTCAGCCACCGCATGATCCTGCACGGCCGGGCGGTCTGCGTGGCCCGCAGCCCTCGGTGTGGCGACTGCCCAGTCGCGGCGATCTGCCCGAAGCGCGGGGTCGAGACTAAAGTGGTGGCACGCCTCCGCCGCCCGCCGGACCCCGAGTGAACCCCGATGCGCACGCTCCTCGACCGCTTCCTGCGCTACGTCCAGATCGACACCCAGGCGGACGAGCGCTCGCTAACGTACCCCAGCACGCCGGGGCAACTGGTCCTCGCAGCGATGTTGCGCGACGAACTGCTCGCCCTCGGGTACGCCGACGCGCGCATGACGGAGTTCGGCATCGTCCACGCTACGGTCCCCGGCAACGTGCCGGGCGCGCCGACGGTCGCGCTGAACGCGCACGTCGACACGTCGCCGGAGTTCAGCGGCTTCGATGTGAAGCCGCAGGTGATCCGCGAGTACCCCGGCGGCGACCTCGTGTTGCCGGGCGACCGGTCGCGGGTCATCAAGGTCAGCGAGTCGCCGGAGTTGGCGGCGCTCGTGGGAAAAACCATCGTCACGACCGACGGCACGACGCTCTTGGGCGGCGACGACAAGGCCGGCGTGGCGGTCATCATGGAGGTCGCGCGTCTCCTCGCCGAGGACGCGACGATCCCGCACGGCCCGGTCAAGATCGTGTTCACCTGCGACGAGGAGATCGGTAAGGGCGTGTTGCACCTCGACCCCGCCGACCTGGGCGCGGCGGTGGCGTACACGCTCGACGGCACCGGCACCGCCGAGGTCGAGGGCGAGACGTTCAGTGCCGACAAGGCGACGGTCACGATCACCGGCGTCAACATCCACCCGGCGCTCGCCAAAGGGCGCATGACGAACGCCGTGCGGCTGGCGGCGATGTTCGTCGAGCGGCTGCCGACGCGGACACTTTCGCCCGAAGTCACGGCGGACCGCGAGGGATTTTTGCACCCGTACCTCGTCGAGGGCGGCGTGCCCAAGGTGACGCTGCACATCCTGCTGCGCGACTTCGACACGCGGCGGCTGACGGACTACGCGGACATGCTGCACGCGGTTGCGAGGCAACTGCTCGCGGAGTACCCGGAGGCGGCGATCGACGTGGCGGTGGCGGCGCAGTACCGCAACATGCTCGACGGCATGGCGAAGGAGCCGCGGGCGATCCCGTACGCGCTGGAGGCGGTGCGCCGGCTGGGCCTCGAACCCAAGACGCGGGCGATCCGCGGCGGCACCGACGGCGCGCAGCTCACGGCCAAGGGTCTCCCCACCCCGAACCTCTCGGCCGGCGAGCACAACTTCCACTCGCCGCTGGAGTGGGTGTGCCTGGAGGAACTCGAAGTGAACGTGGCGACGGTCGTCGAGCTGCTGAAAGTCTGGGCCGGCCGCTGACCCCGGCGAGCCGCCGGCGTGAGCGGATGGTTCTGGCAAACGATGTCGAGAATACGTTTTGCCGCGGAGACGCAGAGTCGCGGAGAAGACCCAAAACTTGTACTCGGTTTTCTCCGCGACTCTGCGTCTCCGCGGCAAAATATTCTGACTGGACTCGGGCGACTCAGAATCTGCCTTCCCACGCTCTCGCGCCCTCGGCGGCTTGCCAAGCGGTCGGGCGGCGTTATACTTGGGGTGTCGATTCGGCCGTCTCCGTAGCTCAACTGGATAGAGTGTCGCCCTCCGAAGGCGAAGGTTAGTGGTTCAAATCCACTCGGGGATACTCGGCGGGCGGCGGCACTTCCTCACCGAAGTCCCGCCGCCCGCTCGCATTTCGCCCCGCCACCCGGCCGACGATTGCGGCCTTTCGCTGGACCGGCCCCGCCCGTCCAACCGATCTCAGCGTTAGGAACCGCGCCACCGGACCCCACGCGGGTCGGGCCAGGCGCGGGCGTTCGTAGCGGAGGGCGGGGCATGGCGCGGTGGATCGGCTGGGGGGCACTCGCCCTCGCCTGGGCGACGGTCGCGGCCGGGCAAACCCCCGCGCCGGCCCCGGCAGCGTCCGGCGGGCCGCGCGTCGGCGAGGTGATGACCTTCCGCACCTCCGGGCAGCCGGACCGGCGCGTCCGCATCACGCGCGTCGTCGGCACGCCGGACACCGACGGCCTGGCGGACGTCGAGGACCTCGGCACCGGGGCGAAGTACGCCGTGCCGCTGAAGGTCGCCGCGATGATGGCCCGCGCCAGCTTCGCCGACGCCCCCGCCGCGCCGGCCGCGGCCGCCCCGACGCTCAAGCCGGGCAGCGCGTCGCCACTGCCGTCGGTCGCACACACCTTGCCGCGGGTGCCGCCGCCGGCCGCGGAGAACGGCTGGCCGCGCAACGCCACGCCGCCGCCGGTCGCGCCGGCCGCCGTGGCGGCGAAGCCCCGCCCGGCCTCGGTCCCCGCGAACCGCCCCGCCGAGTTGCGGGCCGCGTTGCCGCCACCGACGACGGTGCGCAACGCGATGCGTGCGGACACCCCGCCGCCCGCCGCCGCCCCCGCCGCCGCCCCGACGCCGGTGCCGGCGTTCACGCTGTCGCGGGCCAAGTTCGACCCGCCGGTGCCGCCGCCCGCCCCCGCCCGTCGGCCGGCCGTGTCGGTCGAGCCGTCCGAAACGGTCGTCGCCTACCGGGCGGTGCCGCCGACCGTCGCCGTCGAGGCGGACGAGACGCGGGTCGTCGCGGCGTCGGCGACCCGGCCGCCCGATCCGTCGGCGACCCGGCCGCCCCAAGTGGCGGTCGCGCCGCCGGAGCCGTCCGGGATCCGGTCGCCGCAAGTGGCAGTCGCGCCGCCGGAGTACGTCGTCGTCCCGGTGCTGGAGTACTCCCCCGCGACCGTCCCGCCGCCGGTCGCCGCGGCCCCAGTCGCCGTGGCTGCGGTTACGCCGCCGATGGTCGTGGCCGCCGACCCGCCGACCCCGGACCGCTACGGCCCGCCGCCGGTGACGCCGCTCGCCGAGCCGCGCGCGGCCACTGACGCCCCGGTCGCCGCGCCTCCGCCCGCCGTGGCCCCGCCCCCCGCGTTGGTGCCGCCGGTGGTCGTCGAGGCGAGCCGCGTCGTGCCAGCCGCCCCGGCGGAGGTCGCGGTGCGGACCCAGGGGATCCCGGCGCAGATGCTCGAGGAGGTCCAGCCGTTCGTCAACGACCTGTTCCAGGCGCTGCGGCCGTCGTCGCGGGAGCGGGCGGCGACCGCGCTGGCCGAGGGGCGCTACGGCGGCCGGGCCGAGGTCAAGGCGACGCTCGCCCGCGCCGCGCTCATCGACCCCGCCCCGAGCGTGCGGGCCCACTGCATTACGCAACTCGCCCGCCTCGGCTACCACGAGTCGAGTTACGTGGGCTACCTCGACGCTTGCGCCGAGTCGGGACACGACCTCGTCAAGAAGGCCGCGACCGACGCCCTGGCGCGACTCGTCAGCCGGAACTGAGCCGACGGTTGCCCCGCGTCGGGCAAGCGCTGCCGCGTCCGGGGCAGGGTGCTTGCGGCTCGCGCACTGGCCCAGGTGTCCGCCGGAATTTCTCCCCCCGCCGCTCGACCCGTCGAAGTGCTAGGAAACGCACGGCTTCGGGGTTGGGGACGGTTGTAACGGCGGCCTAAGAAGTGGATTCGGAGATTTTTCGCCGTCGGGCACGGAAAATGTCTTGTAAGTTACCGGCGAGTTCGATACACGTCGCACTCGCTTCCTGACCCGCGGGGCTTCCGGTGGTCCGCTAAGGCCCAACCGATCCCGCGACGTGTGGCCCCAAAACCCCCACGCCGTTCCACGGATCAGGTCCCCGTTCGGTTCGCCGACCCGGCCCCAGGCTCACCCACCGAGCCTCCTCCTCCGGCCGCTTCCCCGAGCCGCTTCCTCATCGCCCCCGCGGCCGCGCCCCGATGACGGGGTCGCGCCCGCACTGTCCCGACACCGGTTGCCCCCGGTGCCATCGCGGAGGGTCCGAATGGCTGGTAGCGAACTCCTGATCGCGGCAATGTTGCTGACGATCCCCCCCGGCATCCCGGCCCCGTGCCCCTCGGAAGCCGACTTCCCCGCGCTGCGCGACGCCATTCACCAGGTCGCGGTGAAGTGGGAGATCCTCGACGAGCGCGAGACGCGCTACGTCCTGACCCGCTCCGAGGACTTCTGCACCGACTTGAACATGCTCCGTCGCCGCTACCGCGACCTCGAGGACGCGCCCAAGGTCGGCGACAGCGTCCGCTTCCCGGAGCGGCACTTCGTCAACGAGCAGGTGAAGTTCAACCGCGTCTTCCGCCGGCACATCGACGAGCGCCGGCAGCTCGAGGCCGACCGCGCCGACAGCCTGCGCAACGTCGTCACCGAGACCGACCGGCTGTACCAGGTCTGGGACTCGGTGCGCGACGCCCGCTGCGACTTCTACTACGTGACGGTGCGCCGGCAGGCGCTCAAGAAGTTGCGCGACATGATTGGCGAGGAGGCGTATGCCCAGGCCGACCTGCCCGCCAACGTGCCGACCTGGCGCTTCAACGAGATGAAGTAGCGCACGAGGGCACCCACGAGGGTTAGCCCTACACCATCGATCCTGTAGGGGCACCCCTCGTGGGTGCCCTTCTTCGTTTCGGCGTCAAGTGGGGTAAACTCGGCGGTCGATACCGTTCGTGACGGATGCGCTAGGGGGCGCGGTTCTCACGACGGGGGTTCACGACATGCCGCTTAACCGGACGCGGGCCGCCGGGGTCGCTGTGACACTCATGCTGGCCCTCGCCGGCTGCTCGCGGCAGGCGTTCCGCCAGCGGGCCGACCGCGATGTCGAAGGGGTCATCACGCAGAAGAATGTGAACCCCGCCTGGGCCGTCGAGAACTGGCACGCCTACCCCGACGGCCGCGCCCGCTTCGCCGACCCGAGTTGCCCCGACTTCCCGCCGTACCCGCCCGACGACTACTACGCCAACCTCACCGCCCCGACGCCGCAGCGCCCCGGCCGCGGCGGGGCCGGCCGGTACGAGGGCGACGGCTACCTCGCCCAAATCTCCGCTTGGGACGCCGCCAACCGCGCCGAGGACGCCGCGACGGCCGCCGCGGAGCCGAAGAAGACACTCGACGGCGCGGCGGCCGTCAACGCCGCGTTGGGGGCCGTCGTCGGCGGCACGGCGAACTACCAGAACGTCTTCGCCAGCGCCGACCAGCCCTTCCGCCTGCGGCTCGACCAGTCGCTCGAACTGGCGCTGTTCAACGCCCGCGAATTCCAGGACCGCCGCGAAGACCTGTACCTCGCCGCGCTGCCGGTGACGCTCGAGCGCTTTAGCTTCGCGGCGCAGGCGTTCGCCTCGGAGCAACTCGTCCGCACGAGCCTCGGCCGCGACCTGCCCGGCGGCGGCGGCGACCAGTGGAGCTTCAGCACGACCGCCGGCGTCAACCGCCGCTTCGCCACCGGGGCGACCCTCATGGTCCGCCTCGCCAACCAAGTCGTCGTCGATCTCTCCGGCGTCAATCCGCAAGTCAGCCTCTCAAACCTCGGCGTCACCTTTCTGCAGCCGCTGTTGCGCGGCGGCGGCTGGGCCGTGACGCTGGAGAACTTGACGCAGGCCGAGCGGACGCTCCTGTACGCGGTGCGCTCCTACGCCCGCTTCCGCAAAGTCTTCTACGTCGCCCTCGCGGGGCAGGGCGACTACTCCAACAACCCCTACGGCCTGCAAGGACTCGCCGCGAACCTCGGCCGCGGCGTCGGGGCCAACCTCACCGCCCGGCAAGTCGGCTACCTGCCCACGGTGTTGCGCGGGGCGACGCTGGCCAACGAGCGTAAAAACGTCGCCGCTCTCGAACAATTTTTGCTGCTGTTCGAGAACTTGAAGGAGGGCGGCGGGGTCAACGAGTTGCAGGTCAACCGCGTCGAGCAGAACCTGCTGCGCAGCCGCACGACGGTGCTGGTCAGCACGCGGCTCTACCTCGACAACCTCGACGCGTTCAAGCTGCAACTCGGCGTGCCGGCGACGATGCCGATCGAACTCGACGACGGCCCGCTGCGGCCGATCCGCGCGCAACTCGGCCGCTTCGAGGACGTGTATGAGCAACTCCGCGACGTGGAGGCGGCCGGCGGCCAGTTCACGCCGGGCGAGCCGGGGGCGGCGCTGCGGACGCGCTGGATGAAGCTGTTCGCCGACAGCCCGCTGGTGCGCGGCACCCGCTTCGCCCGCGACTACCCCGCGCAGGCGGCCGACCTGCGCCGCCAGCTCGACGCGGAACTCGCCCGGCAATTCACCGCCCTCTCAGAAACCCGGCGTAAGTTGTACGACGTGCGGGCCGACCGCCAGGCGAAGAGCCTGCCCGAGCCGCCGGAGCTGATCGGCGAACTCGCGGCCATCGAGGCGGCGGTCGATCGCATCGGGTTCGAGCAGCAGTTGCGCCGGTACGAGGCGCAGTCGTGGCTGCGGCTGCCGGCGGAGCGGCGGGCGGGCGAGCAGGCCAGCCAGTTCCGCGCGGTCTTCGAGGCTGGCGCGCTCGTGGCGATCCAGCCGCGCGACCAGCGCCTGAGCCGCATCCGCGCGACCTACCCGCAACTGCCGGCGCTGGCCGTCGATGGCTGCGACCTCTTGCGGATGCCCCTGGACGACGCCTACACCAAAGTCGCCCAGGCGGCGCTCGTCAACCGGCTGGACCTGATGAATGCGCGGGCGCAGGTGGTGGACCAGTGGCGCAAGATCGCCGTGACCGCGAACTCGCTGCTGGGCACCTTCGACGTGCAGTACGACCTCGCCGCGACGAACCCGCCGGGGAGTAACAACGGGTCCGCGCTCGCGCAGACCCGGACGAAGAACACGCTCACGATCCGGGCCGAACCGCCGTTCGTGCGGCGGGCGGAGCGGAATAGCTACCGCTCGTCGCTGATCGCCTACCAGCGGCAGCGGCGCAACCTGCAGGCGTTCGAGGACAACATCCTGACCGACTCGCGGCAGGACTTGCGCACCCTGCGGCAGTTGGCCGAGACGTACAATCTGCAGCAGCGCGCCGTCGAGTTGGCCTATGCTCAGGTGGACAACGCGCGGAGCACGTTCGTGGCCCCGCCCGACCCCGCGGCGCGGGAAAGTGCCGGGAACGTGGCCGCTTTAACCCAGCAACTGCTCGAAGCCCAGAGTAACCTGTTACAGGCCCAGAACGACCTGTACACGACCTGGGTGACGTACCTGACGACGCGGATGGAACTGTACCTCGACCTCGAACTGCTCCCGCTAGACGCCCGAGGGCTTTGGACCGATGAACTCTCCCCGCAACCCGGCGACCCCCGGCCACTCCCCGCACCCGACGGCGGCGTCGGCGTCGGCCCGCCTGCCGGCCCCGCTGACCGCCCCGCCGCTGCCGCTGCCGGCCCCGCCCCTCGCCCCGCCGAAGTCCGCGCGGCAGGCGGCCGGGACGATCGACCTGTTCCCCGACCCGCTGCTGCCCGGCTCGGTGCCGAACCCCCACCCGGCCCACGAGCCGGTTCTCGCTAAGGTCCAGGCCATCAGCGACGCCGGCGAGGCGACGATCGACCCCACCCCGCCGTCGCCCCCGGCACCGCCTCGCCCGCCGACGCGGCGTAAGCGGCCGCTGCGGGCGTTGCTACTCGTGCCGGCGTTGGCCGCCACCGGCGTGGCCGTCGCCGCGGCCGCGCTGCCGGGGCTGCGTGCGACGCTGCTCAGCCCGTTCACCGCCCCGGCGAACCGGCCCGACTTGATCCTGCACAAGGTGCGCGCCGAGTACCTGCAAGTCACCGTCGTCGAGCGCGGCACGCTCGAGTCGTCCGAGAACCGCGAGGTCGTCTGTAAGCTCAAGGCCGGGGCCAAGGGCACCTACGCCAGCACGATCCGCTGGGTCATCGACGACGGCTCGATGGTGACGAAGGGCCAACTCCTGATGGAACTCGACGACTCGGCGTTGCAGGACCAGTTCCGCGCCCAGAGCATCGTCGTCGAGAAGGCCAAAGCGGAGTGGATCAACGCCGAGGAGGAAGTCGTCATCACCAACAAGACCAGCCAGGCCGAGGCGGCGCTGGCGGTCGCGGCACTCAAGCTCGCCGACCTCGACCTCGACAAGTACGTCGGCCTGCGCGCCGACCCCACACTCATCGGGTTGGGGGCCGTGGGCGGTACCTTGATGGTCCTCGTCGAGCGCGGCGAGTACCGGCAGAAGTTCGACGACGTGTCGGGCCGGCTCAAGATCGCCGAGAGCGACCTCGAAGCCTACAAGGACCGCAGCGCCTGGGCCGAGCGCGCCGTGCGCCTGAAGTACATCACGCCCAGCCAGGCGAAGGTCGAGCAGTCGAAGCTCGCGGGGGCCACGGACGGGCTGGCCAAGCTCGCGATGGAGAAGAACATCCTCGAGAACTTCCTGCGCCAGCGGGAATCGACCGACCTGACGAGCAAGCTCGACGTGGCCCGCATCGGCCTCGACAAGGCGACCCGCCAGGCCCACGCCAAGGAGGTCCAGGCCGAGGCCAGCCGCAAGACCAAGTACAGCGTCTACAACCAGGAGGTCGAGAAGCTGCACGACATCGAGGAGCAGATCCGCGACACCAAGCTCTACAGCCCGCAGGACGGCATGGCGGTCTACTACAAGGAGAACGGCGGCCGCTTCGGCAACAGCACCGACGGCATGATCGTGCAGGGGGCGCAAGTCAAGGAGAACCAGAAGCTGCTGCGCATCCCGGACCTGCGCAAGATGCAGGTCAACACTCGCGTCCACGAGGCGATGATCTCGCGCATCCGCGGCGACGACCGCCAGCCGACCGGCTACCTCGACGCGCTGCGCGTCGGCCTGCTCGCCAGCCCGGACGCGATGAACCGCCTGGTGATGGCGTCCGAGGTGGTGCAGACGACCTTGCGCGACCGCAACCACGACAAGGAGTACGTGCTGGCGTCGCCGGGGCAGAAGGCCCGCGTCCGCATCGACGCCTTCCCCGACCGGGTGCTGACGGCCCACGTCCGCACGGTCGCCGCGGTCGCCTCGCAGAACGACTGGATGTCCGCGGACGTGAAAGTCTACCAGACCCTCGTGACGGTGGACGAGTCGGTGGACGGCCTGAAGCCCGACATGAGTGCCGAGGTGACGATCGAGGTCGATCCGCCGCAGGAGCCGGTGCTGTGCGTGCCGATCCAGTCGGTCGTCGGCGGCGCGGAGGCCGGCCCCAAGCGTCGCGTCTACGTGATGGCCGCGGCCGGCCCCGAGGAGCGCGTCGTCGAGTTGGGCCTGTTCAACGACAAGATGGTCGAGGTCCGGTCGGGGCTTCTGGAAGACGACATGGTGATTCTGAACCCGAAGGTGTTCTTGGGCGAGAAGGCGAAGACCCGCGACGAGGCCGAGGCCCCGAAGACCCAACGGCCCACCGGCGCGAAGGGCCAGGGTAAGAAGAAGGCGTGACCAAAACGACTCACCGCAGAGGGCACAAGAGGGCACATGAGAAAGGCCAAAACCGAGGAGAGCTAAAACCGGAGTGGGCCTCCCGTGCGGCTTGTCCACCGCAGCGGCACCGCGTCTCCGGAGGGTTTGGTTTTAGCACGGTTTGGTGCCTTTCTCGGCCTTTGCTTTTCTCACGTGCCCTCTTGTGCCCTCTGCGGTGAGTCGTTTTGTTTGCTCTGCGTCTCTGCGGCAAAATTCTGATCCGAGACTCCCATGCCGCTCGTCGAAGTCCATAACCTCGTCAAGGACTACCACATGGGGGACGTGACGGTCAACGTCCTCCGCGGGCTGAACCTCGGCTTCGACGAGGGCGACTTCGTCGCGCTCATGGGGCCGTCCGGCTCGGGCAAATCGACCCTCATGAACATCCTCGGCTGCCTCGACCGCCCCACCTCCGGGCAGTACTACCTCCGCGGCCAGGACGTGTCGCGCATGTCCGACGACGCGCTGTCCGAAGTGCGCTGCACCTACCTGGGGTTCATCTTCCAGGCGTACAACCTGCTGCCGCAGTACACCGTCGTCGAGAACATCGAATTGCCGCTGGTCTACCAGGGCATCACCCTCGACGCGACGACGACGGCCCGCTGCGTCGCCCTCGCCGGGCTGGTGGGCCTCGCGGAGCGGCTCGACCACCGGCCGCTGCAACTCTCCGGCGGCCAGCAGCAGCGCGTCGCGATTGCCCGCAGTTTGGTGAACGACCCGCAGTTGGTCCTCGCCGACGAGCCGACGGGCAACCTCGACAGCCGCACGTCGGACGAGATTATGCAGATGTTGAGCAACCTGAACAAGTCGGGCAAGACGATCATCATGGTCACGCACGAGAACGACATCGCCGCCTGGGCGCGCCGCGTCGTGCGCCTGCGGGACGGCCGGGTCGAGTCCGACGAGCGTAACGACACCAAGACAATTCTCACCCCGGCGGGCTGACCGATGCCGAGCGACGCTTCCGCCCCGACGTGGGTGCTGGCCTTCTGGGCCGTGACCGGCGTCGCCGGCCTGGCCTTCGCGGCCTTCGCCGCTGCCGTCGGCTTGCGCGCCGTCGGCCGGACCAAGTTCGGCCGCACGGTGGTGCTGGCCGCGCGGAGTTTGTGGCTGCACAAGTTGCGGGCGTCGCTGTCGGTGCTGGGCATCGTCATCGGCACGAGTGCGGTGATCGCGCTGATGGCCTTCGGCAAAGGCTCGATGCAGGACGCGCTGAACGACATCAAGCGGCAGGGGGCGACCAACGTCATCGTCCGCAGCGTCAAGCCGACCGACGACTCGGCCACGTCGGGCCGCACGCGGGTGGCCGCCTACGGGGTGAAGGTCGCGGACCTGGAGCGCTTCGCCACCTTCAGCGACTCGCTGGTGCGCATGGTGCCGATGCGCGTGTTCCCGTCGGAGGTGCGCTACCTCGAACGCCTCGACCCCAAGGGGCGGCTCGTGGCGACGGTGCCGGACTACCAGGCGGTCAACCAGATCGCGCTCGCCAGCGGCCGCTTCTTGACCGAGGAGGACGAGTACCGCATGGCCAACAACTGCGTGCTCGGCGCGGCGGTGGCGGACCGGCTGTTCCCCTACGAGGAGCCGATGGGCCGCACGGTGCTGATCCGCAAGAGCCTGTACCTCGTCGTCGGGGTGGCGAGCGACCGCATGCCGACCGGCGGGGCCGGCGGCAGCCAGGCGGCCGAGGACTACAACCACGACGTGTACATCCCGTTCAGCACCTGCAAAGTCCAGGTCGGGGCGAAGGTCTTCGTCACCACGGCCGGCTCGTTCTCCGGCGAGCAGGTGCAGGTCACCCAAGTCACACTCACCGTGGACGCCGACTTCGACACCCGCGAGGGCCGCCAGAAGGTCAAGGCCGTCGGCGACTCGATCCGGGACATCATGAAAGAAGACCACAAGGGCGACGACTGGGCGGTGACCGTGCCGCTCGACCGCCTCGAAGAGGCCGAGCGCGCCGAGGCGCGCTTCACGAGTTTGCTGGTCCTGATCGCGTCGATCTCGCTGGTCGTCGGCGGCATCGGCATCATGAACATCATGCTGGCCACGGTGACCGAGCGGACGCGCGAGATCGGCATCCGCCGGGCGTTGGGGGCAAAGCGTAAGGACATCGTGACGCAGTTCCTCGTCGAGGCGGTGGTGCAGACGACCGTCGGCGGCCTGACGGGGGTGTTCGTGGGCGTGGCGACGGTTTTGGGGGCACCGCTGGCGTACCGGACCTTCGGCGGCGGCAACCTCCCCGCGGTGCTGGACTACCGCTCGATTCTGTTGTCGCTGGCGGTGTCGGTGGTGGTGGGCGTGGTCTTCGGCCTGTACCCCGCCTGGCGCGCCGCCCGCCTCGACCCGATCGAAGCCCTCCGGCACACGTGATTCTTGTGAGCCCGACGCGCCGGCGAGGGAGGAGCGCTGGGAAGGCGAGGCATCAATTCGTGGAACGTACCGTCACCGACTCGGACGACGTGGCCACGCCGGAGCGCCGCCACGAACCGCCGCACCCCCCGGAGTCTCGCGATGGACGAAGTCCGCTTCTGGTCGATGATCGAGGACGCCTGGCGCTCCGCCGGGGGGAAGGCAAAGACGCGGGCAAAGCTCGCCGCGGGGGAACTCGCGGAGGGCAAGGCGGAGGCGTTGCAGGAGGCGATGGACGACGACATGGTGCCGGCCCTCGAAGCCCAACTGCGGTTGCTGAGTGCCGACGAACTGTTGGCGTTCGACCGCGTCCTGGAGCGGAAGCTGTACGACCTCGACCGCGCCGAGGTCCAGGAGCAGACCGACGGCTCCGACGACGGCTTCCTCTACTGCCGTGGCTTCATTGTCGCCGCCGGCCGCGGCTACTACGACGCCGTGAACGCCACGCCGTCGGTCGCGCTGGGTGACCTCGAATGCGAAGCCATGTGCTACGTGTCCGCGCACGTGTACCAGGAGAAGTTCGGCGACATGCCTGCGTCGGGGATTTGCCGCGAGACGTGCTCGAACGCGGCCGGCTGGCCCGACCTGCCGAAGTGACCCCCCAGGAGTCCCCCATGCGTGACGCGATTTTACGCTTCCTGTTCGCACTTGGCCTCGCTCCGTTGGCGTGTGGCCCCCCGCTGCGGGCGGACGAGCCGGCGGGGCCGTCCGCGGCCGTGGTCGAGGCGGCCCAGCAGTTCCTGGCGGTCGAGGAAGAGTGGGCCCGCGGCCAGGCGGAGTTCGACGCCGTCGCGCGGCAGGCGAAAACGGGGGCCGAACGGGACGCGGCGGCCGCCCGCCCCCGGCCCGACCCCGCACCTTACGCCGAGCGTTGCCTGAAACTGTCCGCCGAGCGGCCCGACACCTGGGGCGGGGCGGCCGCACTGTACTGGGTCGCGTGCAACGCCAAGGGCACGGCCCCGGCCCGCACGGCGATGGAGCGGCTCAAGGCCGGCCCCGTCGCCCACGGGGACTTGGGCATTCTGGACGGCTTGCTCTCGCTCCGGGCGGACGTCCGCACGGCCCCGGCCCGCGACCTGGCCCCACTGGTCTGCGACCGGGCGGCCGCTACGCCTCAGCACCCGAAAGCGGCCGACCTGCTCGTCTGGGTCTGCCGCGTCGCCGCCGCCGAACCCACGCATGAGGCGGTCCGACTGCACTTCCGCGCCGGGGACTTGCTCGCGGCCCGACACCCCGACGCCAAATACCTGTGGCGGTTCTGCGAGACCCTGCCGAACGCGGCCGACCGGGGGTGGGGCGAGAGGCACTTGCGAACCGCCTTGAAGGCCCGCGACCCGGCGAACCGCCTCGCCGCCTCGTTCGCCCTGGCCACCCTCCTCCAAGACGAGAACGAGGCCGCTCAACCGGAGGTCGAGCGGCTGTACCGGCACGTCGTCGCGAACGCGGCCAAGGTCGCGGACGACTGGAACCGGACGGCCCAGGCCATCCCGGAGTCGTTCCACCGCTTCCCCGAGGGGGACTACTGGGTTCCGCGAGCCGAAGCCGAGCTGGCCGAGATGAAAGCCCGCGGGCTGGGCAAGCCTGTCTCGGAACTCGCCGGTGACGACCTCGACGGCAAGCCGATCCGGTTGGCCGATTACCGGGGCAAGGTGGTCCTGCTGACCTTCTGGGCGTCGTGGTGCGGCCCGTGCCTGGCCCTGGTCCCGCAGGAGCGCGCGTTAACGACGCGGCACGCCGGCCGCCCGTTTGCCGTGGTCGGCGTCAACTGCGACGAAGAGCTGGCGACTGCACGGAAGTCGGCGGCGAGCAAGGGGATGGCCTGGCGGTCGTTCCAGAACACGGGCGGCGACGGGGTGCCGGTCGCGGAAGCGTGGGCGATCCGGGCGTGGCCGACGCTGTACCTGATCGACGCCAAGGGGGTCGTCCGCAAGCGGTGGCTGGGCGCGCCGCCCGACGAGATCCTGAGCGAGGAGGTCGAGCGAATGGTGGCCGCGGCGGAGAAGGCTCAGTAACACCTCACGGGGACCGGGACTGGCCGTGGACTCGCCGTCCGGCGTCCGGGACGCTGCCCCACCGCAGGATCGGTGACGCATGGCCTACAGCGACTTCGACCTCGACGGCATCCTCGCCGACTTCGGCCTCGCCCCGCGGCCGGGGTCGCTGTTCGCCGACGCGCCGCCGGCCGCCGTGCCGGCGTGGCTGCCGGAGTACCTCACGAAGGCCGAGTCGCTGGCGTTCGCCTCGGAGAAGTCCCGCAGCGAGACCGTCGTCATGCCGGTGCTGTTGGCCCTGCGTGAGGTCCACGCCGCCCGCCCGGCCGTCTTTTCCGGCCTGCGGCTCGACGGCGACGCCGCGCGCGGCCTCAACGGCGTCTGCGACTTCATCCTCGCGCTCACCGACGCCGTGCTGCCGTTAAAGTCCCCAGTCGTGACCCTCGTCGAGGCGAAGCAGGGCGACATCGAGGCGGGCGTGGGGCAGTGCGTCGCGCAGATGCTCGGGGCGCAGCTCTTCAACGGCCGCTTCGGCGACGGCGACTTGCCGGTCTACGGCTGCGTCACCAACGCCGACGTCTGGCTGTTCCTGCGGCTTGAAGCCGGCCGACTGACGCAAGACCGCGTGCGCTACCCCGTCGGCGACTTGCCGAGGTTGCTGGGCGTGCTGGTGGCGGTCGTCAACGACGTGCAGGCGAAGTAGGGGCGGTGACCGGTCGAACCAATACGTTTGCCGCGGAGACGCAGAGGCGCGAAGAATACCAAATTCAAGCTTTGGTATTCTCCGCGCCTCTGCGTCTCCGCGGCAAAATTCGGTTTTAGAAAATCCGCGTGCCGTCACCCCAGCCGCACGCGGACGATCGTCCGGCCCAGCCGCAGGACCAGGCCGTCGGTCACCGCGACGGGGGCCTTGAAGTCGGCGGGCTTGGCGCGGTCGGGGCCGGAGTTGAACGCGCCCTCGTCGCACTTCCGCCGGCCCTCGCCGTTGCTCTTCACCAGGCCGGCGAGCGCCAACAACTTCGCGGCGGGGATCGCGCCGTCGATGAGTTCGCTGGCGGCGATCGTCACTTCCGGGATCACGTCGGGGTCGCCGCCGACCTCGAACTGCTTCCGCCAGTCGTCGAGCACCTGCGTCGCCGCGGCGGGGCCGTGGTAGCCGGCCACGATGTCGGCCCCGAGCCGCTTCTTCGCCTCGTTCGGCCTGCCCGCCAGGATCGCGTCGATCTCCCCCGGCTCGCGGCTCGTCAACAGGGTGAACCACTCGCGCATCAGGCCGTCGGGGATGCGCATCGTCTTGCCGAACTGCTCTTTGGGCGTCTCGGCCAGGCCGACGTAGTTGGCGAGGCTCTTGCCCATCTTCTTCTCGCCGTCGAGGCCGCGCAAGATCGGCATCGTAAAGGCGACTTGCGGTTCCTGCCCGGCAGTGCGCTGGAGGTTGCGGCCGACCATCAGGTTGAACAGTTGCTCCGTGCCGCCGAGTTCCACGTCCGCGCGAATCTCCACACTGTCGTGGCCCTGCATCAACGGGTACAGGCATTCATGCAGGTAGATCGGCGTGTTCGACTTCAGGCGCTTGCTGAAGTCGTCGCGCTCCAGCATCCGCTGCATGGTCATACTGCCGAGAAGCATTAACATCTTGGCGAAGTCGAAGGTGCGGAACCAGTCGCCGTTGGGCCGGACTTCGGCCTTCGACACGTCCACGACTTTGGCGATTTGCGTCAGGTAACTCGCAGCGTTGGCGTCGATCTGCTCGGGAGTGAGGCCGACGCGCGAGTCGTCGCGGCCGGACGGGTCGCCGACCTGCGCGGTCGCCGTGCCGATGATCAGAACGGCGGTGTGGCCGAGTTCCTGGAACTGCTGCAACTTGCGTAGCGGCACCGTGTGGCCCAAGTGGACATCGAAGCCGGTCGGGTCGATGCCGTACTTGACCCGCAGCGGCACGCCGGTCGCGACGCTCTTGGCGAGCTTTCGCTTCAACTCGTCGGCGGTTTCGAGCTGCGCCGCCCCGCGCGTCAGGATCGCGAACTGCTCTTCGACCGGGCGAAACATACTGGCTCCGGTCACGTGAAGAACTGGAAGCGGCCGGTCGCCTCGAAGGCGTTCGGCAGGTGGACGATGACCGGCTCGCGGCCCGGCGGCCAGGAGATCGCCAGCACGTCGAACCGCACCGCGACGTTGAGCAGCCGGCGGCGCTTCAGGAAGCGCAAGGTCGCCTCGGTGATGCGGCGCTGCTTGACGAAATCGACGCTCGCGGCGGCCCGCATCGGGTCGGGGTCGGACACCGACCGCACCTCGACAACGACGAGCGTCTTGCCGTCGAGGGCCAGGAGGTCGAGTTCGCCCGCGGCGTCCGACACGTTGGCGGCGAGGATGCGGTAGCGTAACGTCTGCCGGAGGTACTGCGCCGCGCGGCGCTCGGAGCGCTGGCCGAACCAGCGCTTCCACCACGGCCAACGCCCGAAGCCGCGGCCCCCGGTCGTGGGGTCGGGGCTGCGGGCGTGCGGCGGGGTCGCCATCGGGGGTTACTTCTTGGTCGATTCGGCCTTGAGCTTACGCTTGGCGGCCCGCTTGCTCTCGCCGGTCGTGTTGTTCTCCTTGTTCGCGATCGCGGCGGCCTTGGCCGTCTCCACGGCGGCGACCTTGACTGCGGCGTCGAGGACGACCTGGCGCTTGGGGTCCGGCTTGATCTTGGTCGCCTTGCCGACGCGGTCGCGGATGTAGTTCAGCTTCGCCCGGCGGACCATGCCGGCCCGCTTGACTTCGATTTTGGCGATGCGCGGTGAGTGGATCGGGAAGATGCGCTCGACGCCCTCGCTCTGGACGAGCCGGCGGACGGTGATCGACTCGCGGGCACCCGCCCCGCTGCGGGCGATCACGTCGCCCTCGAAAGTCTGGAGGCGTTCCTTGACGCCGTCGAGCAGCTTCTGGTGGACGATGATGGTGTCGCCGACCTGGAAGTGCGGGATGTCCGACTTGGCGTGCTTGGCTTCGCAGGCGGCGATGAGTTGGTTTTGCATGGGCTTTCTCGCAAGCCGGCCGTCGGGTCGAAAGGCCCAAGTCGCCGGAGTCAGGGGTCAAAGTTCGGGGTCTAAGAGTCGGGTACTGCGTAACTTCGATTGCTCGTCGCGCCACTTCGCCACTTTGGCGTGGTCGCCGTTCAACAGCACCTCGGGAACTTCCAGCCCGCGGAACTCGCGCGGCCGGGTGTACTGCGGGTATTCAAGCCGCCCCGGCGTCGAGTGGCTCTCGTCGGTCGCACTTTCGCCGTCGCCAAGGACACCGGGGATCAGGCGAATCACCGTGTCGATCACGACCATCGCGGGTACTTCGCCGCCGTTGCAAATGAAGTCGCCGACCGACAATTCGAGCGGGTCGAGCAGTTGACGAATCCGGTCGTCGAAGCCCTCGTAGCGGCCGCACAACAGCAAGTACCTTGGCCCGGTCGCCAACTCACTGACCACCGGCTGCGTCAGTCGCCGGCCGGCGGGGGTCATCATCACGACGCGGCCGGGCGTCTCGGCGTCCTTTTGCACCGCCTCGACGCAGTCGAGAACCGGCTGCGGCATGAACACCATCCCCGGCCCGCCGCCGAAGGGCCGGTCATCGACCTTGTGGTGCTTGTTCGCCGCCCAGTCGCGGATGTTCCACGTCTTGACGGTGACCAAGCCCGCCTGAATCGCGATCTTCAACAGGCTCTGCGTGAAGTACCCGGAAAAGAGTTCCGGGAACAGCGTGAGTACGTCGAAGCGAACCGCACTCACCGGGGGGCCGGCCATGACGCTACGCCCTGGCGGGTTCGGCGGCCTTCGCGGCGGCTTCGGCCTTGGCCGCGGCCTTGTCGGCGATCTTTTTGGCCTCGATGCCCTCGAACTTCTCGAGGTACTTGTTGATGAACACTTGCACCTTGTCCGAGGCGATGGCCCCGACGCTCATCCAGTACTTGATGCGCGACGAGGCGAGCGACAGGCGCTCCTCTTCGGTGTTGGCGTGCGGGTCGTAGTGGCCCAACTCCTCGATGGCCCGGCCGTCGCGCGGCTGGCGCTTGTCGATGGCGACGATGCGGAAGTAGTGCCGGTGGGTCCGGCCGAACTGTTTCATGCGAATGACGACGGCCACGGTCCTGATCCTCTGCGCGAGACTGCCGGCTAAGATTGCGTAATCTAGCAGCCCTGCGAGAATCCGGCTACGGCAGCTTGGGGAATTCTTAATCGGTACGTCGCCCACTCCACGCCTGGGCAACTGTCCGCTCGTTGACGGCACGGAGGGCTTCACTCCGCCCCGTCGCCGACCTCCGGCTCGTCGCCGAGTCCGAAATCCAATTCTTCCACGCGGTCCTGGTCGGCGTCACTCATCGTGAGGCTCTGGCGGTATTGCGTCGCGTCGGGGACGGCGAGGTAATCGACCCGGTCCATGTCAACGTTCTGGGCCTTCGCGGCCGCGGCGATCTGGTCGAGCGTGACGCGGAAGAACTCCTTGCGGGGGTTGGCGCGGTTGACCTGGCAACGGTGCAGCGCCCGGTGCAACTCGTGCTCGAGGGCCGGCGCGTCGTCGGCCGGGATCATCATGTGGACATCGAAGGGGAACGGCACGGACGCCGACCCCAGCTCGTCCACGCGGTCTTGCGGCTTCAAGCGGCGGGTCAGGCCGATCTTGAAGACCCCCTCGCCGAACGAGCCGATGTTCGAGATCACATAGACGTTGCCCTTCTTGGTCTTCTGCGCCTCCGAAATCGCCCGCACCGACTTCGCCTCCGCCTCCGCGAGTCGGTCGCGCAACCGGTCCACCTCGGCGGCGTGCTGACCGTTCGCCTGGGCGATGGCCACGGCCAGCGCCTCCTCGACGAGTCGCTTCTCGCGGGCCGCGACTTCGATCGCCTGCTGGACCTCGCGCTCCCGCAGGTTCTCCTCGCGGATTTGGGCCTGGACCCCGGCCTGGACCTCGCGGGCCTGCGCCGAGCGGGAGGCGCGGGCGTAATCGGCGTCGAGGCCCGCGAACAGGTCCTCGGCGAGCCCTGGCGGCAACGTCAGGCCCGCCGCGGCCGTGCGGTCGATCGCCTTGCGGAGACGCTGCTTGCTCGCCCCGTAGTTGCCGACGGTCAACGACTTCGCGATCCACTCGCGCGTCTCCTCGAGAAGGCGGCGACCGAGCGCGTCCGCGAGTCGGCTCGCCGCGTCCGACCACGCCGCGAGTTGCCCCGCCTCGTACGCCTGCTTCGCGCCCTCGACGCCCGCGTGCCGGAGGTGCGACTTGAGCAAGCGGTTCTCCGCCTCCAGGTCCGAGTACGTCGCCGCCCGCCTCGCGAACTCGCCACGCTCGACGGCCAACGCCGCGCGCTCCGCCCCGTGCGCCGCGACCCCGGCCAGCAACTTCCGCTCGCCCGCGTCTAAATCCCGTCGCCCGGCTAACAACTCGACTTCGCCCTGGTGGACTCGCCCCTCGCGGGCCTCGAACTTCGCCAGCCCGATCAGGTGCCGTCGGCGGGGGGTGTCCATCACGAAGTAGACGGCGACCCCGACCCCGGTGACGCACAGTACGAGCAGGAGGGCGGTTAGCATCGGGCTTGGACCTCGGGGTCGATGGCGTGCAGGATGACGTACTCGACAATGGCCCCGCAGGACCCGCAGGTGAGGGGGCTGAGCATGGCGAGCTTGGGGCAGTCCGCCCGCACGCCGCAGCGTGGGCAGACCCCCCGGAAGGAGCCGCTCAGGGGCGCGCTGAAGCGGCGGGGTTCCCGCCGGCCGGCCGGCACGGCCGAGACGAGCAGGCCCAACTGCGTCCAGACTTTGAGGACCCGAGTCGGTGCCAGATGCGAGGCCGTCGGCGGGTCACCAAGTCGGGGCGGATTCCCCGCGCAGCGGTCCCACTCCCGGCGGGCGGCCGCCATCGCGAGGCGGCACGTCTGGACCTCCAGTGCCAAGTCCCGCCCCAACTTGTTGGACAGCTTGGGGTTGTTGGTCAGTAGGGTCGCCACCTTATGCACCGCGTCCGAGCGGAACATGGCGGGCGAGTACTCGAAGATCACGGCGAGGGTCGGCAGCGCGACTTGCGGAGGCTTGGCGTACCGCGTCTCGTAGTCGGTGTAGCCCGGCAGAGAGTCCAAGCTGTGAACCGCGTGGTCGATCGCACTCCCCAGCGACAGGGAGCGAACCGCCGCGGCCGCTTGACCGGCATACATGCGGTAGGTGTTGTGAAGGGCTTCCAGGTCCGACTTCTTGGCCATAACAGATTTCGGCATTCACAAAGAATAACAAGACTCCGAGGACACAAAGCGAGTGTAGCCCCGAGAACTTCGTTGGCGATGGGTGTTGCAAGAGCCGACTCGGTTTGTGACACTGCTCGGCGATCAAATAGCGTGAGCGGGCGGTCACCGGCGCTTGCGGGTCCGGAAGCCCCCCCGCTCACGCCTCTGACTCGCCGGTCGCAGTCAGATCACCGTGCCGTCGGGGATGATCGCCCCGCGCGGGACGCAGACGATCCCCTCGCGGATGTTGAAGCGGTCCTCGGGGTCGTCGTAATCGACCCGGCCGGCCCCGTTCTCGATCCGCACGTTCGCCCCCACCCGGCAGTCCTTGTCCAGAATCGCGTTCGTAATCACCGTGTTGTCGCCCACATTCAGGAGCGGGATGCCGTCGTTGATGTTGCGCTTCTGCTCACCCTCCGGCTGGTAGCGGTCCGAACCGATCATGACCGTGTCCGTCAACCGGCAGTTGTCGCCGATGCGGCTGCGCACCCCGATCAGGCAGTGCTCCAACACCGTCCCCTTGCCGATGCGGCAGCCGTCGGCGATCACGCAGCGGTTCAGCGTCGCGCCCTCCATTTGCGACGCCGGCAGGTTGCGCATCCGCGTGAAGATCGCCCCGTCCGGCTGGTAGAAGTCGAACGGCGGGCTCGGGTCGCACAGTGCTAAGCTCGCCTCGTGGTAGCTCTTGATCGTGCCCAGGTCCTCCCAGTAGCCGTCGAAGAGGTGGGCGTGAATCTTGCGCTTGCCGACGCTCCGCGGGAAGACTTCCTTGCCGAAGTCGGTCGCGAGTGGCGGCTCGTTCAAGAGGTCGAAGAGCACGTCGGTGTTGAAGAGGTAGATGCCCATGTTGGCGAGGTAGTGCCGGCCTTGGGCGGGGATGCCGCGCTCGTTGATCCACTCGGCCGGCGTGAAGTACGGCTTGCGCTCGGCCTCGGTCTTGGGCTTCTCGATGAACGAGCTGACGCGGCCCGAGTCGTCCATGCGCATCAGCCCGAAGCCGGCCGTCTGGTCCTCGCGCACGGGGATTGCCGCGATCGTCACGTCGGCCTTGGTTTCGCGGTGCGTCCGGATGAGCGCCTGGTAGTCCATGCGGTACAGTTGGTCGCCCGACAGGATCAGGACCTCCTTACAGCCCTCATTTTTGATGTACAGCGAGTTCTGCCGCACGGCGTCGGCGGTGCCCTGATACCAGTCGGACGCCTCGTAGGTCTGCATCGCGGCCAGGACTTCGACGAACGACGAGCCGAACATGTCGAACTTGTAGGTGTTGTTGATGTGTCGGTGTAGGCTCACGCTCAAGAATTGCGTCAGCACGTAGATGCGCGTGAGGCCACTGTTGATGCAGTTGGAGATGGGGATGTCGATGAGGCGGTACTTGCCGGCGACCGGCACGGCCGGCTTGGCGCGGAGCTTGGTCAGCGGGTACAGCCGCGAGCCGCGGCCGCCGCCGAGGATCACGGAGAGGACTTGACGGTCTTTGGACATGGGAACGCCTTGGGGAGGGGCGGTGGCCGTACAGAGGGGTGGGGGCAATCCTAGCCGAGGGCCGGCCGATCGTTCAGCCGATTCCCGCAACTCGCGCGGCGTCGTCGGCCTGGAGGCGTCGCAACCCGCGGTCGAGCGCGAACGTCCCCAGCGGCACGACCGACGCCACCGCCGCAACGGCGACGAAGCCGAGCGACCGCCCGACGCCGCCGAAGCGTCGCCGGGCCGCGACCTCCAGAACCGCGGCGACGTACAGGACGAACAGTCCGCCGTGGGCGGAGCCGACGACCTTGACCGGCGTGGGCAGGTCGAGCGCGTACTTCAGCGGCATGGCGACGAGCAGCAGTACCAGAAACGACCAGCCCTCGACGAAGCCGACGAGGCGCAGGCGGGACAGCGGCGAGGCGAGCGGGTTCATGGTGGTATCGTATTGGCGAGCCGGAAGCGTCAGCGCCCGGAGTTCCGCACGCGCGAAGAACTCCGGGCGCTGA
>JAYTUC010000122.1:0-1902 GCA_043744775.1 Fimbriiglobus sp.
CCCGGCCGCGAGCCGAGGCCGCCGAGGATCACGCAGCACAGGATGAACACCGACTTGTTGAAGTCGTAGGCGTCCGGGGCGGCGGTACTCGTCAGCCGCGTGGCGTACAGCACCCCCGCCATGCCGGCGAGGCCGGAGCCGAGGGCGAACGCGGCGAGTTTGAGCTTGGCGGGGTTGAGGCCCATGCAGTTGGCCGCCAGCTCGTCCTCGCGCAGCGCGATCCAGGCCCGGCCGAGCCGCGAGCGTTCGAGGTTGCTCAGCATCACGCTCACGCCGATCAGCAGGCCGAGTGTGAGGTAGTAGAACGGCCGGTAGTCCGAAATCCAATCGACGCCCATCTCCGGGCCGGTCGGCGGCGGCAGCGGGCTGAGGCCCTTGGCCCCGGCGGTGACGGCGTCGAGGTTCTTGAGACCAAAGCGGACCACCTCGCCGAAGCCGAGGGTCACGAGGGCCAAGTAGTCGCCGCGCAGGCGTAACGTCGGTGCCCCGAGCAGCACGCCAAGCAGCGCGGCGACCAGGGTGCCGGCGACGAGTGCGACGACGAAGGGGGCACCGAACGGGTACGCGCCGACGGTCAGAATCCCGGCGACGTAGGCCCCGACGGCGAAGAACGCCGCGATGCCGAGGTGCAGCAGCCCCGTGTAGCCGACGACGACGTTGAGGCCGAGCGCGAGGATGGCGAAGATGAACACTGTCGGCATCTGGTCGCCGAGCGAGCGCTTGGTGAGCGCGAAGAACGACGACTCGAACACCGGCAGGAGCGGGTAGGCGAGCAGCAACAGAAAGATCGCCGGCTCCCAGCCGAGGCGGTACGGCTTCACGGTTACACCTTCTCCCGCGTGCGGCTGCCGAGCAGCCCGGACGGGCGGAACACCAGGATCACGATCAGGATGGCGAACACCAGCGCACTCGTCCAGCGCTCGCCGACGTAAAAGCTCCCTAAACTCGTCACCAGGCCGATGATCAGCGCCCCGAGGACCGCGCCGGGGATGTTGCCGATGCCACCGAGAACCGCGGCGGTGAAGGCGTAGAGGCCGTTTTGGAAGCCGATCTGGTACGAGATCGTGTTGACGTACAGGCCGTACGTCACGCTCGCGGCCCCGGCCAACGCCCCGCCGATGGCGAAGGTCGTGGCAATCACAGTCTCGGTGTTGATGCCCATGAGCTTCGCGGCGGTGGGGTTTTGCGCCGTCGCCCGCATCGCCGTGCCGAGGCTCGTGAACTTGACGAACACCGTGAGTGCCACCATCAGCGGCACTGTGACGCCGATGACCATCAAGTCCTTGGCGGTGAAGCGGATCTTGGCCGTCTCGCCGAAGAGGTTGTCGTCGGAGACGAGGTTGGGGAAGTTCACGTCCTGCGAGCCGCCCCAGAAGAGGCCGACGTTGTCGAGGATGTAGGCCACGCCGATCGCGGACACCAGGGGCGCGAGCTTCGGCGCGTTGCGCAGCGGCTTGTAGATGACGCGGTCCACGGCGACGTTCAGCGCGGCACAAAAGGGGACCGCGGCGGCGAAGCAGAGCAGCACGGTCGCGGCGTCGGCGTAGGGGTCGCCGGCCCCCTGCACGCCGAGCGCGCCGAGCAGCGTGAACGCGACGAACGTGCCGAGCATGAACACGTTCCCGTGCGCGAAGTTGATCAGCTCCACGATGCCGTAGACCATCGTGTAGCCGAGCGCGATCAGCGCGAACAGCGACCCCTTCGTCAGGCCGAGGAGGGTGTACTGCAGTAGCGTGACGAAGACTTCGGGCGTGTCGGCGAACAGCGGCATGGGGCGGCTTCCGGAGGGCGGTTACTTCTTGGCCGGCAGTTGCAGCGCCCGGACGAACTGGAACTTCCCGGTCGTCACGCCGCCGTCGGTGGAGGTCACGACGGTGCTGCCGCTCATCGTCTGGTTGGTGG
>JAYTUC010000123.1:0-27077 GCA_043744775.1 Fimbriiglobus sp.
CGCGGAGAAGACCAAAACTTGAATTTTGGTCTTCTCCGCGGACTCTGCGTCTCTGCGGCAAATTCTCTTGTCTGGTTTTGTTGGGGCGGTAGTACACTGAACGGATGAAAACGCTTCTCGAACTGTTCCCGACCGTGCAAGGCCGCGTCGTCTCGCCGGTGCTGATCGCCCTCGGGGCACCGTGGCCCGTCGTCCAGATGATCCAGGCGCTGCGCGAGGCGCAGCCCGATTGCGAAGTGACCTGCTTCCAGTTCGACACCTTCCAGGCCGGCCGGCTGCGCGACAAGCTCATCGACAACAACGTCGCCGCGGAGGTCGTCACCGCCCCCGACTTGTGGGACTTGCCGGCGACGTTCAACACCGTCATCTACCCGGCGGCGGCGTTCACCGAGTTCCAACTGAAGCTCGACATGATCGAGCAGGGCTTCCACGTCTTGAAGGAGGGCGGACTGTTCATCAGCCTCTCGGAGTACGAGAAGGACACGCAGTTCGCCAAGTGGCACAAGAAGGTCTTCGGCAAGTGTAGTGAGTCGCCCACGAGCGACGCCGGCATGGCGTTCTGGAGCGTGAAGACCGGCGAGCAGCCGCGGCGTCGGCACGCCAAGAACTTCCACGCCCGCGTCGCCGACGGCCCGTCGATCAACATCGACACCTACCCCGGCACGTTCAGTTACGGTCGCATGGACGGCGGCTCGCGCGCGCTGCTCGAAGTGGCGTTCGCCACGGGCGTGAAGCCGGGCGACCACATTCTGGACATGGGTTGCGGCAACGGCAGCGTCGGCATCCTGGCGTACCCCTGGACGCAGCCCGGCGGCCACGTCACCTTCATCGACTCCAACGCCCGCGCCACCGCGCTGACCGAGCTGAACGCCAAGGCCAACGGCCTGGTGAACTACACGATCCTGACCGGCGCGCGGCTCGACGGTGTGGGCCTGAACGTCTACGACATTTGCCTGGCGAACCCGCCGTACTACGCCAAGAGCGAGGTCGCGCGGATGTTCATCGAGAGCGGCCGCGACCTGCTGAAGCCCGGCGGCCGCTTCTACCTCGTGACGAAAATGCCGGTGCAGACGATCCCCGAGGTGGTTGACACGTTCGGCGACGTGGAGTCGATCGACAACCGCGGCTACACGGTGCTGGTAGCGAAGGTGTAAAGGCGAAGTCGAGTCGGCGGATTCGATTTGCTAACGCCCCTTCGATCCGCGATACTTTCGCGGGTCGCGCCATCGGCCGGTTCTCGAATGTCAGACTCCCCATGCCCTCCCCACGCCTTCGCAAGCTCCTGCCGCTGGGCGCGGTCGTCGCCGTCGCGCTTGCCTCGACCCTCCAACTTTTCGACCTGCACCGCGGCCATTACCGCGAGCGCTGGGTGGGCACGGGCCACGACCGTAACGCCCACTACCGCTACGGCCTGCAACTGGCGACTGACGTGGAGAGGGGCGACGCGTACCGCTTCGCGCAGGACCTCGATTCCGGCAGTTGGGTCTGGCCGCCGCTCAACGGACTGTTCGTCGCGGCGGCCGCACTCGCGTCGGGACGCGACCCCGTCGCGGCCGCGGTCCCGAGTTCGACGGGCTGGTTCCTCACCGTGGTCTTCGCGTACCTCCTCGCCGAGCGGGCGTCCGCCCGGTCCGGGGCCTTCGCCGGGCTGCTCGCCTCGGCGTGCGTGCTCGTCAGTCCCGCGCACCGCGCCTACGCCTCCGACGTGATGATGGAGAGCCTCGGGGCCGGCTTGACGCTGGCCGCACTCTACGCCTTCGTCGTCTGGTCGCAGGACCGCACGCGCCGCTCCGCCGCGTGGCTCGGCCTCGCGCTCACCCTGCTCTTTTTCCTGAAGTACAACTACTGGCTGCTCGTCGCGGTCGCGGTCTTGCCCGTGCACGTCGTCGGCAGTTCCTCCGAGTACCTTAGCCTGGTCCATCGGCTCCGGCGCGAGGTCGCGTGGCGGGCGTGGCTCCTCACGCAGTTCCGCCGACCGCTGAACTACCCGATTGCCGCGCTGCTGGCGGCCACCGCCGCGCTCGCGGTCGCCGGCGACTTCGATGTCCGAATCCGGGGCGAGCTTGTCGAAGTCCGATCCAACCAGATTTTCGTCGCGGCCTCCTTCGCGCTGATCCTCCTGCGGTTCACGATCTGGTGGTGGGCGGGGGGCCGGCACCTCGTCCGGGCCTGGCTGCCGGGACACGTGGAGCCGCTAGGTTATTGGCACGCGTTTCCGGTGCTCATCTGGTTCGTGATCCCGTTCCACCTGCGGGCGTTCTTCTGGTTCGTGAGTCCTGCGAACACGGAGGGCGAATACCACGCGACGCTCGCCGGCGGCGTGCGGTTCTTCTGGGCCGGTGCCGAGGGGGAGTACGTCGCCCGGCCGGAAGTGTTGACGTGGCTGGCGGTCGGCGTCGTGCTGGCGGGGGTGCCCGCGGAGTTACCGCGCGGCGGGCTGGGTGGTCCCGGCCTTCGCGCTGCTCGCCCTGTTCTTGACGGTCAAGCACCCCAATCACAAGCTGCGCTTCCTCCACACGGGCATGGCGGGGGCCTACGTCGCGGGGGCCGTGGGCTACGCGGCAGCGCTCGGGCGGCTCCCGCACAGCCGGGCCGTCGTCGTCGGGTCCGCCGCCGCGCTCGTCTTGGCGGCCGCCGCCGTTCTCGGGACGGGGCGCGCGGTCCTCCCGACTTCCGGCCACGCCTCCGAAATGGGGTTGAGCGGCCACGGCCAGAGCCTCCGCACGCTGACCGACGCCGCGGTGCCCCTCATCCGCGAGGGGGAGCCGACGGCCGTCTTCAGCAACGCGCCGAGCAAATTCTGGGCGACGTGGATGTACCTGGAACACTTCGCCAATCACGGCCTCTTGCAAGTCGATTGCCGGCAGGTCGGAGTACTCGAGTCGCCCGCGCCGGAGGAATTCGCCGCGTGGTGCGCGGTCACCGACTGTCGAACCGCGATCTTCTTGAGCATTTCGCCGCGCGGCGGACTTCACGAAGTGGCCTCGCCGGGCGAGACGAACGCGGCAGTCATCGATTTGCTGCCGCAGTCGCCCTTCCACTTGACGCAGACCGTGGAGGTGCCTGACTGCGGTACGATTACCGTCTGGCGAAGGTGACCCTCTCGGAAGTCACCCCGCGATAGATTTGGCGATTCGACCACTTGGAACCTTGAGTACCTGGCGTCGTCTCCCCGATGAATCCGCCACGAACCGCAACGACAAAATCGCCAGGGCTATCCTGACGGGCCGGCCGTTATCGAGGCCGTTCGCCCCGAAATTCTCCCACAACCGACGCCGAAATTGTCACCCCTTTCAATACCCTACCCCCTGCCCCGAATCCTCTCGCATCCCGTCCGCGTGTTTCAGCCCCGGAGGCCGCGTGCAGGTCGTTGACGTCCACGAACTCGCGAAGTCCTATGGCCGCATCGACGCGCTCCGGGGCGTCACGCTGCAGGTCGGCCGCGGCCAAATCTTCGGGCTGCTCGGCCAGAACGGCGCAGGCAAATCGACCCTCATCAAGATCCTCCTCGGCATCGTCCGCAAGACCGACGGCACCGCGACGCTGCTCGGCGAGCCGGCCGGGACGACCGAGGTGCGCCGCCGCGTCGGCTACCTGCCGGAGGACCACCAGTTCCCCGGCTACCACACCGCCGTCAGCCTGCTCGACTTCTACGGCCGGCTCTACGGCCTGACCCGCGCCACCCGCCGCAAGCGCATCGACGAGTCGCTGGCCACCGTGGGCCTGCACAAGCGGCAGGACTACAAGATCCGCACCTATTCGAAGGGCATGAAGCAGCGCCTCGGCATCGCCTCGGCCTACTTCCACGACCCCGAAGTCATCTTCCTCGACGAGCCGACCGACGGCGTCGATCCGGTCGGTCGCAAGGAGATCCGCGAACTCCTCGAGCAGCTCAAGGGCGAGGGCCGGACGATCTTCGTCAACTCGCACCTGCTCGGCGAGGTCGAGCTGGTCTCCGACCGCGTGGCGATCCTGCACCAGGGCCGCATGGTCCGGGAGGGCACGGTCGCCGAGTTGACGCGGCAGGAGGGCCGCTTCGTGGTGGGGCTGGCCCCCGGCGAGGCGTTCCCCGCCGAGGAGGTCGCCCGGCTCGGCTACCGCACCGAGGGCGTCGGCGACCACCACGAGGTGCTGCTCGGCCCCGACGCGGCCGGCATCGACAAGGTCTTGCAACTGCTCAGCGCCAAGGGCTTGCGCCTGCGGCACCTCGTCGAGAAGAAGCAGAGCCTTGAAGACGTGTTCGTCACGATGGTCGAGGCGAGCGACCGCAACGACCGGGCACCGCGCCGCGCCGCGCGGGCGGCCCGGCCGGTCGGGGAGCGGGGGGACTCGGCGTGAACAACTTCGTCGCCGTCCTGCGGGACTCGTACCGCGAGGCCGTCAGCACCTGGGTCGTCCCGGTCATGCTGGCGTTCGTGCTGCTGCTCGTGACGCTCGTGGCGAGCGTCGGCTTCCGGCCGATCTCGTTCGAGGAGCGCTTCGCGGAGGGCCTCGGCTCGTTCAGCGGGCCGAACTTCATGGTCAAGCTGACCCCCGACAGCCGCGGCAGCCGCTTCGAGCTGCGCGACCTGAAGGCGAGCGAGCCGGCCGCGCCGTGGAGGTCCGACTACGAGTTCGACCTCACGTTCGCGGGGTCGCCCGAGTTGGTCGAGCGGCTGCAGCCGAACGTGATGGTGCCGCTGACCCGCCGGCGCATGGAGAACTACCTGACGAACACGG
The DNA here is from genome assembly GCA_043744775.1 of Fimbriiglobus sp. Taxonomy (GTDB): domain Bacteria; phylum Planctomycetota; class Planctomycetia; order Gemmatales; family Gemmataceae; genus Fimbriiglobus. The sequence goes on from JAYTUC010000123.1 coordinate 4,720, forward strand.
GGGCACCGTTCCTGACGAACCTGGTCGTGACCGACCGGTCGCCGCCGCCGCCGAACGTCGCCGGGGCGAACCGCGAGTTCGTCTTCCACGTCAGCTCGAAGGGGACCAAGATCCCCGACCAGAACTCGTGGTTCCACCAGCCGAGTGTTTTGTTCGCGTTCGACTACTGGTCCACGTACACGCTGCGCGAGGGGATTTACAAGCTCGAGAAGTGGCTGGTCAACGACGTGGGGTCGTGGCTCACACTCCTGGTGAGCGTGGTCATCACCGCGGGGTTCATCCCGAACCTGCTGCGTAAGGGCGCGGTCGATCTGTACATCTCGAAGCCGATCGGCCGGGGGGCGCTCCTGGTGTACAAGTACCTCGGCGGGCTGATCTTCGTGCTGCTGCTGACGACTGCACTCGTCGGCGGCATCTGGCTGGCGGTGGGCGTCCGCAGCGGCTTCTGGTCGCCGAACCTGCTCCTCTTGATCCCGCTGGTGACGTTCTACTTCGCGATCCTGTACGCCGTCTCGACGCTCGCGGCGGTGCTGACGCGCAGTACGCTGGTGGCGATCCTGGCGACGATGTTCGCGTGGGTGGGGTTCTTCGGCGTCGGCTTCGCGCGTGACTTCGTGTCGCAGGTCAACGAGGCGAACCAGAAGCTCGACGAGAAGATTCAGGAGGCGACGGCCGGCGGCGAGGCCGAGTTCCGGCCCGAGGACCGCCCCGGCTTCCGCGTCCCGAAGTGGGTCGATTGGCTGAGTTACCTGCTGTACAAGCCGTGCCCGCGGACCTACGACCTCGACGACCGCACGATCCGCGTGATCGCCACGGGCTTACTGACGGACTACGAGTTGGAGCAGAACCGGCTGAACCGCCCGCTGCCGCCGTGGGCCGAGACGCTGGGCGTGAGCCTGGCGTTCATCGGCGTGTGCCTGGGCCTGTCGTGTGGGCGCCTGGCGACGCGCGACGGCTGACGCGAGCCGGAAAGCGTGAGCGCCCGGAGTCCATGCGTCCCGAACTCCGTGCGCTCACGCTTTCCGGCTCGCCGGCCGCTGCTTGTTGGTGGAGGTCTTCCCATGCGACGCCTGACCGCCCTCGCCGCCCTGCTCCTCGCCGCGACGGCGTCGCCGGCCCAAGGGCCGACAGCGGGGCCGGCCGAGTTGTTCCCCCCCGGCACGCTCGCCTACGCCGAGGTGCGCGGCCCCGCGCTCGCCGACGGGCTGGCGGCACTCGTGAACGGCACCCCGTGGGCCGACTCGCTGGCGTCGCTCCCGGACGCCCTGGACCGCGCCGCCGGCGACGAGGCGGAGGTGCGCGAGACGGCGGCCCTGGCGCTGCTCACGGCCCCGGAGGCGCTCGCGGAGCTGCGGCGCACGCGCGGGGCCGCCGCCGGCCTGCTCGGCTTCTCCGCCAAGGGCCGGCCACGCTACGCCGCCGCGCTGCTCACCGGGGACAGCGCCCTGGCCGGACTCGCCGTGCGGAAGTGGCTGACGGCCGAACCGTCGCTGCGGCGGGTGGCGAGCCTCGGCGCGGTCGCCGTCTACCAGCGCCGCGGGCCGACGCCCCCCGACGACGACGCCCTGGAGGTGCCGGCCGGCCCGCCGGCACCGGCGAAGCCGTTCCCGCCGGGCGACGGCGAGCCGACCTACGCCGCCGTGCCGGGGCTGCTCGCCGTCGGCTCCGATGTCGAGGCGGTGCGCGACATCCTGGAGCGCTTCAAGTCGCCCGCCAAGTCGCCGTCGCTCGCCGGCGTCCCCGCGTTCAAGGCCGCCCACGGCACGGCGGTCGGCGGCGGCGGTCTCCTGTACGCCACGCCGGCCGCGTACCTGGCCGCGGGTGACCGCGCCCGCGCGCCCGGCACCCCCGACCCGCTCGGCGTCGCCCGCTTTCTGTTCGACGGCCCGCGCTGGGTGGCGCTGACCGGCCACCTGACCCTTCAAGACGACCGGGTCGAGTTGGCCCTGAGCGCCGACTTCGACAAGTTGCCGCCGCTCGCCGAGGCGCTGGTCGGTCCCGCCCTGCCGCCCGACGACCAGGCCCGCGCGCGCCGGCCGTACCTCTCCGACGCGGCGCTCACCGTGCCGCCCGGCGAAGGCCGCGCGGACCGCTGGCTGGCACTCGCCGACGCCGTGGCCGCCGGGCGCGGGGGCCTCGGGGCCAAGCCGTCGCGGCGGGTCGCCGACCTCGACCGCGCCGCCAAGGGCACGGCCGTGCGCGAGCTTTTGGGTAGCGTCGCCGGGCTGAGCGTGGCGCACGGCCCGCGCGGCCCCGTCGCCGTCGCCCACCTCGACGGCTCGCCGGCCGCCGCACGCTGGGCGTCCGAGTTGCCGCGGCTGCTGCCGGAGTTCGCCGGCAAGTCGGCCGGCGTCTCGTCGGAGGTCGTCGCCGGCACGCGGCTGGTCACGCTGCAGTGGGGCGACGACGCCCGCGCGCGGCTGACGGTCGCCGCCACGCCGCAGGCGGTCTACGTCGGGGCCGACCGGGCCGCCGTCGAGGAGTTGCTGAAGCCGCCGGCCGCCGCCGTCACGCCGAAGTCGCGCGGCGTCCTCGACCTCGCCGCGCTGCTCGACGCCTGGAGTGACGCGCCCGCGCCCGCCGCCCCGCCCCCGGCCGACGAGCCTGCGGTCGTGGGCCAAGCCCCGCCCTTCGTCCCGCTCGTCCTCGACGACGTGGTGATCCTCAACGGCCGCCAGGGCAACGCCCCGCCCCCGCCCGGCCTGCTCGACATCGCCCACCGCCGGCTGCGGTCGCTGCCGATGCTCGCCGTCGATGCGGCCGTCGCGCCGGCGTCGCCGAACCGCGTCGCGCTGACCGTGCGGCTGCCCGACGCCAAGCCGGCGCTGCGGACGCTGTTCGCGCCGCCCCCGGCCGCGCCGGCCGAGAAAGATGGCGAAAAGCCTGTTCCTGCGGAACGGCCGTGAGGCTATCATGGGGGCGTGAACCGGGACGGGAGACTCGCGATGCCGCCGAACACGCCCCTCGAACGACTCCTTGCGACCCCTGTCGGGGCCGTCACCTTCGTCCGCCCGTAGCGAACCCGCGACGCCGACGACGAGTGAGACGGCCCCGGCGACACCGGGGCCGTTCGCGTTGAGCCGCCCCCGACCGCGTAACCCCGACCGAAGGCGACCATGAACCCCGAGAGTCCCGACCGCGTCATCGTCTTCGACACCACCCTGCGCGACGGCGAACAAAGCCCCGGCTGCTCGATGCAGCCCAACGAGAAGCTCGAGATCGCTTTCGCGCTGCGCGACCTCGGCGTGGACGTGATCGAGGCCGGCTTCCCCATCGCCTCGCCGGGCGACTTCGAGTCGGTGCGGACTATCGCCCGGCAGGTCCAAGGCCCCGTCATTTGTGGCCTCGCCCGCGCCGCCAAGTCCGACATCGAGCGCGCCTGGGAGGCCGTCAAGGACGCCGCCCACCCGCGCATCCACGTCTTCCTGTCGTCGAGCGACATCCACATCCAGCACCAGTTGAAGTCCGACCGCGCCAGTGTCAAGGCGAAGGCCCGGGCGATGGTGGCGCTCGCGAAAAGCCTCTGCGCCGACGTCGAGTTCTCGCCGATGGACGCGACCCGCACCGACCCCGACTACCTGCACGAGATGCTCGAGGCCGTCGTGGCCGAGGGCGCGACGACGCTGAACATCCCCGACACCGTCGGCTACGCCACGCCGCACGACTACGCCGCGATGATCGCCGGCATTTTGCGGCACGTCCCCGGTGCCAGCCGCACCGTGATCTCGACGCACACCCATGACGATCTGGGCCTCGCCGTGCCGAACGCGCTCGCCGGGCTGATGGCGGGCGCGCGGCAGGTCGAGTGCACCATCAATGGCATCGGCGAGCGGGCCGGCAACACCGCCCTCGAAGAGATCGTCATGGCGCTGCACACCCGCGCCGACTACTACAAGCTGCCGACGCGGATCAACACCCGGCTGCTCTACCCCATCAGCCGCAAGCTGTCGCACGTCACCGGGATGCAGGTGCAGCGCAACAAGGCGATCGTCGGGCAGAATGCCTTCGCCCACGAGGCCGGCATCCACCAGGACGGCATGTTGAAGGACCGCAGCACCTACGAGATCATGAGGCCCGAGGACGTGGGCATCCCGCAGACCGAACTCGTGCTGGGCAAGCACTCCGGCCGGCACGCCCTGCGCCAGCGCATCGGCGACTTGGGCTACCACCTCAGCGACGAGCAGTTGAACCGCGCCTTCGAGGCGTTCAAGGTTTTGGCCGACCGCAAGAAGGAGGTCTACGACGCCGACATCGAGTCGCTGGCCGAGAACCAGTTACAGACTACCACCACGAAGCTGTACACGCTGCAAGCCTTCACGTCGAACGCCGGCACCGGGACCCTGCCGAGTGCTGCGGTTTGCCTTTGGCGCAGCGACGGCACCATCCTCAAGGACGCGGCGACCGGCGACGGCCCGGTGGACGCGGTCTTCAAGACGATCGCCCGCATCTGCGGCGTGAACATCAAGCTCGTCGATTACCGCGTGCGGGCGGTGACGGTCGGCACCGACGCGCAGGGCGAGGCGTACATCGAGGCGGAGCACTCCGGCCGCCGGCTGCACGCCCGCGCCGTCTCGACGGACATCGTCGAGGCGAGCGCGTTGGCGTACCTCGAGATCATCAACCGTATGGTGAGCCGCGACGGCCGCGACCGCCTGCTGCCGACCGACGTGGTCGCCCCGAGCGAGTTGCTGCCGGCGACGGCGTGACTCCCGGCGTGGGGATGGCTGCCCTGTTGGAAACCGTAGGAACAACCCGATGGGCGAGGCCGCGAACGACACCGCGACGCCCGAGGAACTGGCCCGCCGGCTCGCGTGGTTCAACGAGTCCACGGCCCGAATTGGCGACCGGCCGGCCGACTTACCACTCCGCTGCCCGTGTTGCGGCTGCAAGACCCTGGACGCGCGTTGCGACTACGACATCTGCAGAGTGTGCTTCTGGGAGGATGACGGCCAGGACAACCACGACGCCGCGGAGGTCCGGGGCGGCCCCAACGGGTTGCTGAGCCTACAAGAGGCGCGATCGAACTATGTGCAGTTCGGGGCGTGCGAACTGAGCATGGTCGAGAACGTGCGCCCGCCCCTGCCGGGGGAATTGCCTGAGTGAGGGCGCACCCAACCCGACATTGCCGTCAACCGGCGGGTGCGAATGGTTCGCGTGCGGCAGGGCGCACCTCCGGCTTGTGGCGTTGTCACTGCCGGGCACCCACGAGGGGTGCCCCTACAGTTCGCCTGCGGCGGAGCCGAGGAGCGATTGCCTGCGGCGGAGCCGGCCTCTTGTAGGGGCATCCCCTTGTGGGTGCCCGGCCTGCGCCCCCCGTGGCGGTAGCCGACGCCCCCCCGCTGTCAAGACGCCCCCCGCTACGACGACACGCCCAACGCCCAGGACTCGCACCCATGCCCCCGGATGTCGTGATCGTCGGCGGCGGGTTGGCGGGACTGGCGTGCGCGCGGCGGCTCATGCAGTGCGGCGTGCCGTTCACGCTGCTCGAAGCGGCCGACGGCGTCGGCGGGCGGGTCCGCACCGATGTCGTGGACGGCTTCCGGCTCGACCGCGGCTTCCAACTCTTCCTGCCGGCCTACCCCGAGGCGGCGCGGGTGCTCGACTACGCCGCGCTCGAGCTACGGCCGTTCGTGCCGGGGGCGCTCGTGCGGGTCAACGGCAAGTTCCACCGCGTCGCCGACCCGCGCGTCGAGCCGCTCACCGGCCTGCGCAGCGCGTTCAACCCCGTCGGCACCTTCCGTGACAAGCTGCGGCTCGCCAACCTCAAATTCGCCCTCGACCGCGTCCCCGTCGAGCGACTCGGCGACACGCCCGACCACTCGACCCTCGACGAGCTGCGCAACCACCGCGGCTTCACCGACGCCTTCATCGGGCGGCTCGCGGCCCCGTTCTTCGGCGGCGTGTTCCTCGACAAGGAGCTGGCCACGTCAGCCCGGTTCTTCCGGTTCGTCTTCAAAATGTTCGCCGCCGGCGCGGGGGCCGTGCCGCGCCGCGGCATGGGCCGCATCCCGGAGCAACTGGCGTCCACCCTGCCGGCCGGCAGCGTGCGGCTCAACGCCGCGGTGACCGCGCTACAACCCGGCCGCGTGACGCTCGCCGGCGGCGAAACCCTCACCCCCCGCGCCGTGGTCGTGGCGACCGACTCGACGGTCGCGGCGCGCCTGACCGGCGGCGCGGTGGCCGACCCCGGCTGGAGGGGCAACGTGACGCTGTACTTCGCCGCCGACAAGTCCCCCATCGGCGAGGGCATCCTGGCCGTCAACGGCGACGGCGTCGGCCCCGTCAACACGGTCGCGGTGATGTCCGACGTGTCCGCCGACTACGCCCCGCTGGGCGCGTCGCTGGTGTCGGTGGCGGTCGTCGGTGACGGCGGGGTGTCACCGGGTGACACCGAGGAGTCAGTCCGGCGGCAACTCGCCGGCTGGTACGGCGACGCGGTCAACGGCTGGCGGCACCTGCGGACCTACCGCATCCCCCTCGCGCTGCCCGACCAGTCGGCCGGCCGGCTGTCGCCGTGGCAACGCCCGGTGCGGCTCGGGCGCGGGCTGTACGTCTGCGGCGACCACCGCGACAACGCCAGCATCGACGGGGCGCTGGTGTCCGGCTTCCGCGCGGCGCAGGCGGCGCTGGGCGACCTCAGCGCGAAGGAGATTTGAAGCCCCGCCGTCAACTCGTCGCCAGCGCCACGACTTCCCCCAGGCTCCGCACGCGGCGCGGCACCTCGGGGTGGCGGTCGTGCGGGTCGATTAGCACCGCACGCATCCCCGCGGCCGTCGCCCCGGCGTAGTCGTTCTCGATGTCGTCGCCGACGAAGAGGATGTCGCCCGCGGCGCAGCCGGCCGACGCGACCACGGCGTCGAAGAACGCGCGGCCCGGCTTGCGGACGCCGAGCGCCGCGCTCACCAGCACCCGGCCGGCGAGCCGCGCCAACTCGGGCCGGCCGGCGACGACGCTCAGCAGGCGGGCGTCGTAGTTGGAGGCGAGGCCGAGTGTCAGGCCGAGGGCGTGCAGGCTCTCGAAGGTCGCCGCGGCGTCGGGCGGGCAGACCCAGGCGGCCGGCGTGGCGAAGTGGCCGTACAGGTCGCGGAAGCACTCTTCGGGCGACCCCGGCAGCGCGTGGGCGACGATCGCCCGCCAGCGCGCGACCTCCCGCGCCTCGTCGGTGCGCCAGCCGTCGGCCGCGTCGATCGCCTCGTGGGCGCGGTACGCCTCGACGAAGCGCGGCAGCACGTCGGCAGGCTCGACGGCGAGGCCGTAGCGGCGGGCCGCCTCGGCGTACAGCGCCGGGGCACCGCGGGCGGGGTGGATCACCGTGCCCACGGCGTCGAAGTAAGCGGCGCGGGTCACCGGGCGCGCCCCGGCACCACGCTCGCGGTCGGCTTGCCCGCGACGAGCGCCGGCATCGCCAGCGGCTTGGCGGCGGGGGCGGCCGCCTCGGGCTGCCGGTCGGTCTCGCGCGCCGCCTTGGCGGCCATCGCCACGCTCAGCATGTGCGTGCCGGCGCGGAAGACCGACAGGCCGATGAGCAGCAGCGCCCCGGCCTCGATGATTCGCCCCGGCAGCAGGAAGACGAAGTAGCAGACGGCGAAGGCCGCCAGCCCCGTGCCGAGTAGCACCCACCCCGCCGCCTCGCGTAGCCAAACCATGCGAACCCCCTTCGAGTTGAAGCGTCAGCGGGCGGCGACGAGGCTCACCGCGAGCCACAGCACGACCGCCCCCAGCAGCACCGCCACGACCGTCGCCACGCCGAACGCCGCCGCGCGGGCGATGGCGCGCAGCGGCAGCCGGAACGGCTCGCGGGCGAGTTGGCCCCGGCCCCAGGCGCGCCACTTCTCCCGGCGGCTCAGCTCGCGGCGGTTGTCGCGCCACGCCAGGTCGAGCAGGTACTGCCGGGCGACCGCCGGGCGCACCTTCGAGGCCCGCCAGTAGCCGGCGAGTGCCCCGAAGCCGAGCGCCCCGAAGCCGACGGCCCCCGCGGCGAGCAGGAACCGGCTCTGCGCGTCGTTGCCGAGGATGTCGATGCGGAGCGGCGGGACGCGCAGCGGCTCGACGGCCAGCACGTCGAGCGCCTGCCAGGCGACCGCGGCGGCGGCGGTCAGGGCGAGGAGCTGCGCGAAGGCCCGCGCGTACTCGTCGCCGCCGGCCCCGACGCCGCGCCGCGCGACCGGCACCGCCGACGACTTCGGTTCAACGAGGGCCTTGGGGACGGAGGCGGTCGCCGCCAGGACGCGGTACTTCAGGCTCGCCAGCCGGAAGTAGGCCACGAAGTAGACGCCGACCGCGGCGACGAACACCAGATCGACGACGCGGAAGTGCGACCGGCTGACGATGGCCGGGGGCGGCGCGATCGGCAGGCCGTCCGGGAACACGGCCAGGTAGACCAGCGCCGCCAGGAAGACCCCCGGCAGCGCGCCGGCGCGGAGCAGCAGCGCGAGGACGGCCGGCACGACTGCGAGCAGCACGCCGGGGTTGCCGCCGGAGCGCGCCAGCAGCACCAGGCCGACCACGAGCGTCGCCGCGACGCCCGTGAACAGGTAGTCGCGCGCGGCGTCGCCGGCGGCCGCCTCGGGGCGGGCGGTTGTGGCGGGGCGGCCGCGCTCGGGCGCTTCGAGCTTGGCGAAACTCACCGGCGCACCCCCGCGGCGCGGACCCGGTCGAGGCGCTCGAGTACGAGCCGCACCGAGTCGGCGGCGTCGAGCCGCAGGACCGTCGCCCCGGCCGTGGTCAGCGAGCGGCGGGCCGACTCGAAGTCGCGCCGCGCCCGCTTGGCGAGGACGCCGCGGACCAGCGCGGCGAGCCTCGGCGTGCCCGGCCCCGGCGGGACTTCGGCCCACGGCACGTCGGCCGGCCAGGGCAGCAGCGTGAGCACGGTGTGGTGCCGGCCCCGCGCCGCCTTCACGGCCTTCAGCAGCGGCTCGAGGTCGTCGGCCAAGTCGGTGAGGTCCACCAGGATCACGTAGAGTTCGTTGTCGCGGGCGTGGCCCAGCGCGCGCGTCACGGCGTTGGCCAGCGTGACCAGCCGCGCGGGGTTGCGGTAGCGGCTCGTGCCGTCGGCGGCGTAGGGGGCCAGCGGCAGCCGGGCGCGGTGCAGGTGCAGGAACTCGCCGGCCCGCCGGGTGAACTCGCCGTCGTCGTTGAGGTAGCGCTCCACCGTGGCGGGGCCGGCGCGGTCGAGCGAGGCGAACAGCGTGGCGAGCCGCTTGCGCCGCGACGTGCGGCCCATGCGCGGCTTCAGGAACCCGCGGACGCCGTGCAGCAGCCAGACGGCCGCGACCAGCACGCCGGGCGTCGCCGAGGCGGCGGCGAAGACGACCCACGTCTTGCCCGGCGGCGCGAAGACGCGGGCGACTTCGGCCACGAACTCGATGGCCGTCGCGCTCAGGAACAGCAGCGGCGCGAACAGCAGCGCGACGACGACCAGCAGCCAGCGCGAGTCGGACAGCGGCAGCCAGAAGAGGCCGAGCGGCAGCGCGTTGACGTGTCGCTCCAGCCGCTCGGGGTACAGCTCCTGCGCGACCGGCAGGGCGTGCCGCGCCGCGACCTCGGCGTCGAGGTCCAGCGGCGTCGGCAACTCGGCGGCGGCGGCGGTCAGGGCGTGCAGCAGCTTGAGGACGTGGACCTTCGTCCGCGCCGGCGGCGTGACGCGCGTCGCGGCGTCGGTCACGACGGCGAGGCCGACGAGGTCGCGGTTGGCCGCGGCCGCCTGCACGACCGCGGCGGCGACCCCGGCGAAGCGGGCGACCGGGCTGCGCCCCGGCGGCCCGAGCCGCGCGGCGTCCGAGGCGTCCACGAACACCACGCAGCGCACCGGCACGTCGCTCTCGATGACGCGCGTGATGAGAGTCCCGCGGCGGGCCGACGCCTTCCAGGCGATCATCTTGGGCGGGTCGCCGGGGGCGTAGTCGCGCAGGTCGAGCAGCTCGTCGCCGCTGCCGGGCTTGCGCAGGCGGTGGATGCCCGGCGGCGGCAGCGCGTTGAAGCGCTTGACCGTGCGGCGGCGGGCGTCGTGGACCTCCAGCGGCGGCAGCACCAGGTAGACCGCCGGCACCCGCAAGAAGACGCGGCGGTAGAACAGCCCGGCCAGGTCGGCGACGTGGACGGTCAGCCCCTCGAAGCGGAGTTCGCCGGGGGCGTCGGGCCGCAGGGTGTACTCGACCCGCGCTGACTCGCCCGGACCCAGGTTCGCCTCGCGGAACGGCTCGCCGCCGGTGGGGCTGGCGTCGGCGGGGAGGCGATCGACGAGCAGCGCGAACGGCAGCCGCGCGGTGCCGGCGTTGGTGACCGTGGCCCGCACCTCGACCGGCACGCCGACCCAGGCCGTCGGCACCGCCCGCCCGCCCTGGAGCAGCACGCGGTCGAGGCAGAGGCGGTCGGCGGCGTGGTGGGTGCGGTAGGCGAACAGGAACCACTCGAGTAGCACCCACCCGGTGAGCGTGAGGCCGAGCAGCGGCACGAGCGGCGTGTAGCGGCCGAGCGCGAGGACCCCCAGCAGCGCCACGGCGGCCGAGAGTGTCAGGAACCACCAGCCGCGCGCGGTCAGCAACGTCGAGTCCTTCCGGGGGCGGGGCCGTCAACCCATAGTCGTAGCGGGAAGCGGCGGCCGGGGCCAGGCGGGTTCGTGGCGAGCCGGAAGCGTTAGCGCCCGGAGTTACGCACGCTCAAAGAACTCCGGGCGCTAACGCTTCCGGCTCGCCTGTCGTTAACAATTAACCTTGCCACCGCCCGCCTCGACCCTCGCTCGAGCGTCTGGCTAACAAGGATCGACTGAGGCGGTCGTAAACTCAGCTACCACTCTGAGTCGGCCGCCACCGGCCCAGTGATCCCGAAATAGGCGTCCAACTTGCGGCTCAGTGCCGGGGGGTCGGGAAAGCCGCCGGACCTCGCCCACTCCTCGACTAGCGGCAGAAAGGCCCGCAACTCGCGCCCGACGCGGCCCAGCTCGGCGACGAACCGCCCTCGCTCGAAGTCGATCGCGACCGCCGCCGGGTCAAGCCCGCGGTCGGCCCAGACGCGCACGATTCCGTCGGCCCACTCGACCCACGGGGACGGGTCGTGGCCCATCCACGGCGAGTCGCCAGACTCCAGGCACTCTAACCAGTCCCGCCACTGCTCCAACCCGCAGCAACAACTCGGGCCGATTTCGTACTCCCCGGCGGAGGCTTGGACCCCACCCGGTAGCACCAGCGACTCGGCGGCAACGACACCCGCCACCAAACCGGCGAGAGTCGATTCGGCCTCGACGCGGTTATAACTAACGAGTTGGGCGATGAAAGAGCCGACTTCCGCCTCCGTGGACTGGCCCGACAGGCGGACGAACGAGAACGGCTTGCGGTCGGCGATGGGCCACGGCCACGGCGGAGTCCCCCGGAACCAAGGGGTTTGAATGACCGGGTGAAGTTCGGGTAACGCGACCACTGACGGACTCCCGACTCGACCAACCCACGGCTCGTCCGCCAAGCAATCGGCCGGCGTCGGTCTTCACACTTCGACGGCCTCGGTGGCTCGGCCGCAGGCGACTCCTGTTAGAGCAGGCTTCGGGCGGGTGTAGCGGACATCCGTTCGGGAAGTCGTCGGCTCCGCGGGGGTGGGGCGGGGGCCGGGTACCCACGAGGGGCACCCCTACCCCGCGGCGTTGTTGTCGGGGTGCCCCTCGTGTACCCGGCCCCCGCCCCACCCCCGCGGAGCAGAGCCGCTACACCTTCCCGAAGCCTGTGCGAGTTCGTCACGGCTGGTCGCGGCCGTCGATCCCCTTGAGCCACGTTTCCGCGTCGCCCCGTAGATTCTTGCACTTCGTACCCAAGAGGCTCTGCAGGAGCGTCCGCGCATCGGGCCGCTTCGCGAGGAGGACGTACGCGCGGAGGGCGTAGAACCTCACGTTTTGGTCCTCCGCCTCGTCCGCCGCGTGCCGCCGCAGGTCCGGCAGGGCGCTCCGGTCACCGATCGCACCGATTGCCTCGGCGGCCGCCCGCCGCAGTTGTGTCGCTTCGTAGGTGAGGGCTTCCCGTAGGAACGCGCCGGCCGTCTCGACCGTGCCGGAGCGGGCCGTTTCCTCGATGGCCACCCTGCGAAGGACGTCGTCTTGCTTCGGGTCGCGGGCGATCTGCACGAGCTTCGCGACCGCCCCAGGCCCCACCCGCCCGAGGCTCTGGACGGCATGGAACCGCTCGTGGTACGAGCCGGTGTCCGCGAGTACCCCCAGGAAGGTGAGCGAACGCCCGTCGGGGCCGATCTTGCCGAGGATTTCCGCCACCGTCCCCCGGTAGGCCGAGTTCTCGGGCCGCGCCGCGAACGCCAGCAGCGGGCCGACGGCCGCGCGGCCTTGAGCCGGCAGTACCTCGTGGCGTGCCTCGTCGGCGACCGGCCAGTTCGGCACCGGGAAGTCCCCGACGAACTCGCCCGGAGTCGTGTGCTGGTCACGCAACGCCTCCACCACGGCCGCCAACAACTGCTCGTCCGTTGTGGGCGGGACCCGGCGAATCGCCCGCACCCGAACGCTCGGCTTGGCGGACGCCAAGTCGACGATGAGTCGGCGAACGTCCGCGGGCGTCCACTCCGACGCCGGACCGACGACGACCGTGGTCGGGACGGTTTCGAGGCGGCCCAAGAAGCGGCTCGGGTCGAACGGGTCGTGGCGGCCATCGACGGTCGCCCGCAGGCGATATCGACCCGACGCGAGGTAGTTCCCCTTCGCCTGGGCCCCGGTAGGCCAGAGCCGCACAGTCGCGACCTCGGCTTCGGGGCCGCTGCTGCGTGTCCGCATCTCGGCGACGACTGGCACGGCCCCGCCGCGTTCCGGCACCAATTCGAAGGTGACCGTCCGGTACGGCCCACCCCAGTCGAACCGGACATAGGGCGGCTCGGGGCTGGCCTCCCGGCAGGTTAATGTCACGATGAGGGGCCGCCCGAAGCGGAGGCGAGCCGGCGCGGACAGCGTGAGGGTTCGCCCCTCGACCACCTCGCCCGGCCGCCCGACGGGTCGCGGGGCGGGGGCCAGTTCCGAGCCGAGGGCGGTTGGAAGCCCGCACGCGAGTCCCACGAGAAGGGCTGCGATTGTTGGGGGGAGCGGCACGACGTGACTCCGGAGCGCCCAACGACCGATCCGACCGACGACCAATTCTCGCACCAGATGGGGCCGCGTGTGCCCCCCCACAACTTACACCGTCGTGATCACGCGAACGCTGGCGAGCACGTCGCGGACCACGTCGGCGGTCGTGCGGCCCTCGATCTCCGCCTCGGGGCGCAGGATCACGCGGTGGCCCAAGACGCCGTAGGCCACCGCCTGCACGTCCTCGTGCGTGAAGTAGTGCCGGCCCTTCAGCGCGGCGCGGGCGCGGGCGCAGCGCAGCAGCGCCAGCGAGGCGCGGGGGCTCGCACCCAGCGACACGTCGGGGTGCCGGCGGCTCACCTCGGCCAGCTCGACGATGTAGCGGTACAGCGCCTCGGTGCCGAAGACCGACGGCAACTTCGCCTGCAACGCGAGGATGATTTCGGGCGTGAACAGCGGGCCGGGGTCGGCGGGCGGGCCGCCGTGGAGCTGCAGCATCCGCACCTCCTGGTCGAAGCCGGGGTAGCTCATCTCCACGCGCAACAGGAAGCGGTCGAGCTGCGCCTCGGGCAGCCGGTAGACGCCCTCCTGCTCGATCGGGTTCTGGGTGGCGAGCACCAGGAACGGTTTGGGCAGCGTGATCGTCTGGCCGTCAACGGTGACCTGGCCCTCCTGCATCGCTTCGAGCAACGCTGACTGCGTCTTGGCGGGGGCGCGGTTGATCTCGTCGGCCAGCAGCACCTGGCAGAAGATCGGGCCGCGGCGCAACACGAAGTCGTTGGTGCCGCGGTCGAACACCGACGTGCCGGTCACGTCCGACGGCATCAGGTCGGGGGTGAACTGCACGCGCTGGTACTGGCAGCCGAGCAGTTTCGAGAAGACCTTCGAGAGCGTCGTCTTGGCGACGCCGGGGACGCCCTCCAGGAGGACGTGGCCGCCGGCGAGCATCGCGGTGAGCAGTTGCTCCGTGACCGCCTCGGCCCCGACGACGACGCGGGCGACCTGCTCGGTCGTGCGGCGGGCGATCTCGCCGGCCTCGCGGGCCAACTCGCGGGCCAACTCGCGGGCGGGGGAGTCCGGGGCGCTCGGGCCGTCGCTGCCGGGGGCGGGGTGGAGGCCGACGGGCGGGGCGCTCTTCGCGGTCATGCGGGTTCCTTCGGCTCGGCGAACCGCCAGTCGCCGGCCTCGTGGGCGGCCTGCGCGGCGTGGATCGACGGTTCCAGCCGCTTCCAGCGGCTGTACGGCACCGCGTGCCGCCCGGCCCGCGCCGCGCGCCCGGTGGCCGGCGCGGCGAAGGCAACCCCCCATAGGGTATGGAGGTCGGCCCGCAGGGGCTTGTCCGGCACCCCCGGCCGCACGCGGATTTCGGGCAACTCGGCCTGGGCCGACGCCCCGCACGCCGCGAACCAGTCGCGCAGGTACTCCCCAACGAAGGCCCCGTAGTCGCCGCCGTGCAGCGCCTCCTCGCGCTGCCGGGCGGCGGCGTCCGGGCCGGCGGGGCGGGCCGGGTCGCGCGGCACCGGCGTGTGGTCGGGGGCGTGCTTCGAGGTCAGCAGCCGGCGCAAGGCCAAAGCGAGCGCCAGCGCGGTCAGGGCCACGCCGACTTTCTTGAGGAACTTGCTCAGGCGGGTCGGCTCGCCCTGGGCGTCGCCGGTGGCCAGGCGGTTGAAGGCGTTGCTCGCCTCCAGCTTGCCCAGCGCCTCGTTGGCGAGTTGGGTGAGCTTCGCCTGGACGGCGGGGTCGAGGAAGTCCGGCAGCGGCGGGATCGGCGGCTTCGGCGGGGGCACCTCGAAGCTCACCGCGTCGAAGCGCTCGACGGGCTTGCCGTTGTGGACCAGGAGGCACGCCTTGCGGGTGCCGCCCGCGGACAGCCAGACGACGACGTTGTTGGCGAACGCGAGGTTGTCCGCGCCGACCGCCGCCAGGAGTTGGTTGTCGAAGACGCGCGAGCTGGCGACGACGAGGCCGCGGTGCGTCTTGGCCCCGGCCCCGCCCGTCGCGGCCATCACGGCGGCGGTGCGGCGGCGCGGCCCGCCCCGCGGCGCGGTGCCGGGGGCCAACTCGGCGGCCACGGCCCAGGAGTAGCCGCCGCCGGCGGGGCCGTCGGTGATGAGGCCGGGGTTCTCCGCGGCGACGCGGGTCAGGCCAGTGAGGAGCAGCGAGGCCGCGTCGGGCAGCTTCAGCCGGGCGTCGATCAGCGCCTGCTCCGCGGCACCCGGCGGCCGCCGAATCAGCAGCGGGTAGTTGATGTCGCCGTTCAGGCAGAGCGTGCCGTCGGGCGGCACGGCCACGTCGTCCGAAATGGTCAAGCGCGTGCGGTCGCCGAGGACTTGGCCGAGGTCCAAGTTGCGATCGACGGCCCACAGCACCGACCCGCCCCCGGCGAGGGTGTCGCGGGCCAGGCCGTTGTACTGGGGGTTCAGGGAGTCGAGGCCGTCCGCGAACAGGAGGACGCGCTCGGCCGGCGGGACCCGCGCGAACTCGGCGGCCGTGGCCGGCTCCAGCCCGTGGAAGTGCAAGAGGCCGGCGAAGACTTCGATCCCACCGCCGCGCAGCCGCGACGGGACGGGCCGCTGCGCGGCGAGCGGGGCCGTGGCGGCGAGACCAATGGCGAGGGCCAGCAGCAGGCGGGTCACGCGGGCACCCCCGCCAGCCGGCACAGCGCGGCGCGGGCGGCCGCGAGGTCGGCGTCGCCGATCGGCTCGCCGGGCGGCGTGTAGCGGGCGACGGCGTAGTAGTGGCCCAACTCGTCGGCCACGTCGGCCGCGTCCGGGACGAGCCGCCGCAGCTCGCCGGCGACCGTGACGTGGTTGTACTGCCGCGCGCCGTCGCCGAGGGTCAGCACCGAGAGGTAGTCGAAGGCCCGCACCAGCGCGTCGCGGTTGGTGACGGTGCGTGGGTCGAGCGGCCAGGGGCCGAGGCCGGGCACGGGCGTCGGGGTCACGCCGGCGGCCCGACCGAGCCACCACGGCCGGGCGACGAAGTACCCGAAAGCGGCCAGCGCGACGGCCACGCCCACCGCCACCGGTGCCCACGAGTCGCGCAGGCCGCCCAGTTCGAGGTCCGGCCGAGCCGGCGCGGTCGGCACGGTGGGCAGTGTCGGCACGGTGTTCGGGCCGCCGAGGCCGAGGTCGGGGAGCTTGAAGCCGTCCGGCAGTACGCCCTTGGCGAAGTCCTTGAGGCCCGACGCCCCTTCGCCCTTGAGGCCCTTCAGGAGCGACGTGAGAGGGCTTTCGCCGTCGGTCGAGCCGGCCCCCTTGAGGAACTCCGCGAGCATCTCCTTGACCGCCGGGCTGTCGTTGATCGGCCCGACGTTCTTCTCCCACCAGCCGGCCGCCGCGCGGAACTGCGCCTCTTGGTCGCTGACGGCCGGCAACTCGGGCACGACCGGCGGCGGCGGGATCGGCGGCACGTCGGGCAGCACAATCGGCGGCGTCGCCGGCAGCGTCGGATCGACTACGGCTGGCACCGTCGGCGGTGTGGTCGGCGGTGTGACAGGGGGAACGACCGGCGGGGGAGCCACCGGGGGGACGACCGGCGGAACGACCGGCGGGGGAGCCACCGGTGGCGTGATCGGCGGCGTGACCGGCGGCGGCGGCGTGACCGGCGGCTGCGTGATCGGCGGCGGTAGCGGGGCGGACTTCGATGCGATGGTTTCGAGCACCTTCGCCAGTTGCGCGGCGTTCTTGGGATCGAGCAAGTCTTGCCGTTGGTCGAGCAGCCTCTGCGCGAGCTTCTCGGGCGACAGACCGGGGTTGTCCTTGACGAGCTTGTCGATTGCGTCGAGCAGCTTGGGGTCGATCGGGATTCGCAAGGCGCGGACCCGCTCGCCGAGGCGGAGCAGGTCGTCGGCGTCCAGCACGTCTTTGAGCGGCGTGTCCTGGGGTGCCCTGGCCGGCAGTAGCGGCGCGGCGACGCAAACCCAGGCGGCGACGAGCCAAGCGGGGCGGAGTGTCATCGGCGGAGTACCCCGTCAGTCGAAGGGACCGGAGCGGCGCGGCCGGCGGGGACGACGCGGGCGAGGGCGAACGACGCCTGCCGCCGCACGTCGGTGTCGGGGTCGTTGAGGGCGTCGAGCAACTCGGGCAGGGCCGGCCGGCCGGCGTCGCCCAGCAGGCCCAGGGCGTAGGCGGCCCCGGAGCGGCGCTCGGCGAGCTTGTCCTTGAGCGCCTCGCGTAACAGGGGCACGGCGCGCGGCCCGGTCTTCGCCAGCGCGGTCGCGAGGTTCTGCCGCACCTCGAAGTCCGAGTCCTTGAGCGCGTCGATGAGCCGCCGCACGGTGTCGTCGTCGAGCCGGCGGTCGGCCGGGGGCGCGGCCTGCGACAGCGCGACGGCGACCAGCAGTGCGGCGAACATGGCTTACCCCCGGAACGTGCGACGGCGTATTGTCGCGGGAACGGCGTCGAAGTGCAAGTGGGGGTACGCCGGTGGCCTCCTGGGTGTGCGACCGCGATCCGAGTGTGGAAGTCGTCGGCTCCGCGAGTTGAAGCGCAAGCTGGGCACCCACAAGGGGATGCCCCTACAAGAACCCGGCTCCGCCGCAGGCGAACCTTTGGTCTTCGGCTCCGCCGCAGGCGAACTGTAGGGGCACCCCTCGTGGGTGCCCGGCGTGGACAGCCCCCGTGCCGGAGGTGCCTTTGGCCTTGCGTCCCCGCCACAATCACGCCGTCGCCAGCGCCTCCTCATGCTCGGCCCCCGCGTCGATCTCGTCCTCCCACGGCGGCGGCTCGTCGCCCTCGTCGGCGTCCTCCAGCACCGCCAGCCGCCCCTCGGCGCAGTGCCGCGCGATCAGCAGGAAGCCGCCGTACCAGAGCCAACTGTAGCGGAACAGGTTGTGCCCGAAGTTGCCCATGAACAGCAGCAACACGACCCCCACTAGCGTCGCCGACGACACCTGGAAGATCAGGTGGTTCGACCACTCCGGGTGGTCGCGGCGGATCGCCCGCATGCGCAGGCCGTTGACGGCAAACCCCGCCAGGACCGCCCCGAACGCGAGCAACCCCAGCGTGCCGAGTTCGCCGACGAGTTGGCCCGGCAGGTTGTGCGACTCGATGTTCGAGCGCGTCGCCGGCCGCCACGCGCCGGGGCCGACGCCAGTCAGCGGGTTGGCGGCCCACAGGTCGAGGCCGGTCAAGAATCCCTGGATGCGGCCCTCGCCGGACTCCTTGGCGTTGGCCGGGCCGGCGTCCGGGTTGACGATCGTCTCGAAGCGCGTCTGCAACGACTCGGGCAGGGCCACGAACGCCAGCGGCGCGGCCGCGGCGACCAGCCCCAGGTACAAGAACCGTCGCCGACTGCCGGCGACCATGATGAGCGCCCACGCCCCCAGCCCCAGCAGCGACGACCGCGACCCGGTCAGCAAAATGCACAGCATCGACAGCCCGGCGTACCCCGTGAGCAGCACCTTGCCGCGCCGCCCACCCACACCCGCACGCCACAGGGCCGCGACGAACGGCAAGGCGAAGACGACACTCGCGCCGAAGCTGTTGGGGTCGCTCATGGTCGAATCGACGCCGATGAGCCGGACGATGCCCATGCGGTAGACGTGCCGGCCCCCGAGGAACTCGCGGAACGAGTGGCCGATGTACAAGCCCATGACCACCAGGAACCCCACGGCGACCTTCTTCAGCGCCGCCTCGTCGCGTACTGTGGTGACGAGCAAGACGTAGAAGACGACGACCTTAAAGTAGTCCTCGACGAGCGGCTGCGACCGCTCCATCCACGGACTCATGACCCAGGCGAGCAGTACGGCCGCGGCGAACGCGGCGTAGGCGAGGTGGTGGGCGTTGGGCACGAGCCGCTTGGGCGACGCGACGGCCCAGGCAATGATCATGACGAGCATGTAGATGCGCTCGACGCGCAAGTCGCCCAGGACAGGCCAGACCTCGAACGGCCGGTGGACGAAGAGGAACATGTAGCCGACGAGCAGCCAGGGCATCGCAACGTCCTTGTCGCGCGGGGGTGAGGCACTCGGAGTTTAGCGGAAGGCGGGCCGTGGGGGGAAGCCCGAGTCGATGACGGACCGGAGAAAGAGTTCTCACCGCGGAGGAGCGAAGTAGCGGAGAAGAGTCAAAACTTGTGTTCGGATTTCTCCGCTACTCCGCTCCCCCGCGGTGAGAATGTTTTCGCTTACTCGCAGCAGACGTAGGGCCGCAAGGTCTCCAGGGTTTTCGCGCCGATGCCCCGCACCCGGCGCAGGTCGTCCGGCGTGGCGAACGGCTTCGCGGCGCGCGTCTCGACGATGCGCGCCGCCAACGCCGGGCCGACGCCGGGGAGGCGCTGCAGCGTCGGCAGGTCGGCGGCGTTGACGTTCACCGGCGGGTCGCCCGACTGGACTTTGCCGACCTTCGCGGCCGGCGACGGCTTCACGACGAGCGGCTTGCGTTCGAGGCGTTCGGCGTCGGGCGTCGGGGCGATGGGCGCGGCGTGGACCGTCAGGAACGGGCGGAGCTTGTCGAGCGTCTTGTCGCCGACGCCGGGGACGCCTTGCAGCTCCTCGACGCTCCTGAAGGGGCCGTGCGCCTGGCGGTGGCCGACGATGCGCTCCGCCATGCCGGGGCCGATGCCGGGGACCTGCTGCAACTCGGCCCGGTCGCCGGTGTTCAAATCGACCGGCGACGCGACGGCCAGGTCGGTCGGCCGGGCGCTGAGCCTCGGGCCGTAACTGCGGTAGGCGATCAGCGTCAGCAGGGCGACCGCGAAGACGACGAGCGACGCCTGCGCGGAGCGCGAGCGGGCGTGCGGGGCGGTAGCGGTCGGCGGCGTCATGAGGAGCGTAGTCTAACCGCGCGGCAGCACGATCACGACGTAGCGGCACAGATTTCGCAAAATCGGTACGACCGGCAGAACCGTCGCGTCCAGCTTCGCCAACGGGTCGGCGAGTCGCGCCGGCAAGACGCGGCGGGCCATGCCGAAGAGTTGGTGGCCACTCCAGGTCAGCGCCGGGAAGACCTCGCGCAGTGGCCGCAAGTCGCGGCGGGTCAGCGGTTGCTCGTCGGCGGTGCGCGACTTGCCGGGGTACGGCAGGTGCCGGCGGGCGAACTCGAGCGCGACGTTGCCGCCCCACGGCTCCGCGAACACCGCGACGCCGCCGGGCTTGAGCACCCGGTGCAGTTCGCGCGCGGCCCGCGGCAAGTCGAGGTGGTGCAGGATCGCGTTGCCCCACACCGCGTCGAACGTGGCGTCCGCGAACGGCAAGTCTTCGCCGGCGGCGACGACGCAGGTGACACCGACGCCGTTGGCGGCCGCGCGGGCCTGCGCCTCGGTGACGTAGCCGGGCGAGAGGTCGAAGGCGCTCACGGTGGCCCCGGCGCGGGCAAGGGCGACCGCCGCCATGCCGTGGCCACAGCCGTAGTCGAGGGCGGCCTTGCCGGCGAGCGGGCCGAGGCGGGCGAACGCGGGGCGGACCCACGTCTCGTGGCCGAGGTAGTCGGCGTCGGCGAAGCGCAGGGCGTCGGCGGTCGAGAGCGTGCGGGCGCGGTCGGCCGCCTGGCCGTCGTGGAAGCGGCGCTCGGCGTGCAGCCGGGGCGAGAGTGGGGGCACGGGGGGCGACTCCTCAGCAAGGGCGAGCCGGAAGCCTACCACCCCCGCCCGCCCCGTGTCAGCGCCAACTCGCCGCGGCGTAACCGAGCGCGAACGCCAGCGCCACCACGCCGGCGAGCGCCAACGCCAGCCGCCGCGCCGACGCCGGCAGGCGGGTCAGCGGCGTGACCGTCGCGGCCGAGTCGTCGGCCGGGGCGGCGGGGTCGTCGGCGTCGGCGCGGCGGGCCAGGCGGGCCGTCTCGGCGGCGCGGACCACGCCGTTGCGGTTCAGCGGCCGCGGCTTCGGCGGCGGGGGGTCAGCCCACTTCCGCAGGTGCCCCGCGAACTCCGCCGCGCTGCGCGGCCGCCGCTCCGGCCGCTTGGCCATCAGCCAGGCGACGAGCTGCGCGAACTCCGACGGCACCGTCGGGTTCTCGAAGTGGAGGTCCGGGATCGCGTCGGTGCGGTGCTTGCGGATCTTCTCCAGCGCCGTGCCGCCGGGGTACGGGACATGCCCGGTGAAGGCGAAGTAGAGGCTGCACCCCAGCGTGTACAGGTCGGCGGCGGGGCCGACGGTCGCGGCGTCGGCCGACTGCTCCGGCGGCAGGTAGTCCATCGTGCCGAGGGTGTAGCCGGGGCCGCCGAGGATCGCCGGGTCGGCCGGCCGCGGCTCGCCCCGCACCAGCGCGAAGCCGTAGTCGAGCAGCTTGGCGTCGCCGTCGGGCGTGAGCATCACGTTGCCCGGCTTCAGGTCGCGGTGGACCACGCCGGCCTCGTGCAGCGCGTGCAGCCCGTCGGCCAGGCCGGCGAAGAGCCGCGCCGCCTCACCGACGCTCAATGTCCCGTGGGCCTGGACGTGCTGCCGCAGCGTCAGGCCGCGGACGTACTCTAGCGCCAGGTAATGTACGCCGTGGGCCTCGCCGGCGTCGAGGGTCTGCGTCAGGTTGGGGTGGGCCGGGGCACGCTTGCCGATGGCGTACTCGCGGCGGAACCGCTCCAGCGACCGCGGCTCCTCCCGCACCCGCGCCGGCGGCAAAATCTTCAGCGCCACGAGCTTGCCGTCGGCCGCGGAGGCCAGGTAGACCACCCCCACCCCGCCGCGGCCGACCGGCGTGAGCAGCGTGTACGGGCCGACGGCCAGCCCGGCCGTTTGCCGCCGGGCCAGCCGCTCCGCCTGGAAGTGCGTCAGGGTGCCCTCGGCGGCGAGGTGGTTGAGGAAGCCCTCGGCGTCGCCGCGCAGCCGGGCCGGGGCGTCGGCCAGGGCGCGCGCCGCGGCGTCGGCGCTCAGCACACCGCTGGCGGCGAGGTCGCGCAGGAAGTCGGCCATCGGCGGCGCGGCGGCGTCCGGCGTCATGGGGGGAGGGGTTCCAGTCCGCGGGGGGCCGTGCCCCGTCATCGTCGGACTTCGGGGGCCGTTCGGCGAGGCCGCGTCACGCCGGACCCGGCACACCTCGGTCAACCGCGGCCCGCACCGCGGCGACTTCGGTCGCGCTGGTGCGGCAGCGCTGGGCGTAGCCGCGGTGGCCCCGCTCGGTCGCCGCCGGCACCGGCTCGGCGAACGCCCCGTGCAGTTGCGTGCAACACGAAAGCGCCAGGATGTCGGCGGCGTTTTTGGCGTTGACCTTGCCGCACGGCAAGAGTTCGATGCGACCGGCCGCGGCGTCGCGCAACTTGCGGATCGCCGGCGACCCCGCCAGCCCCGTCGCCTCCCGGCCACTCGTGAGGACGCGCGCGAAGCCGAGTTGCACGCAGGTTTCGAGCGCGGCGAGGGGGTCGGGCGTGCGGTCGAAGG
>JAYTUC010000124.1:0-27037 GCA_043744775.1 Fimbriiglobus sp.
GGTCCGCTCGTTGAGCAGCCGCAGCAGGGTGTTGAGGATCGCACTCGACGCCTTGAACACCTCGTCGACGAAGGCCACGTCGGCCTCGGGCAGCTTGCCGGCCGTGACGCGGACGTAGCGGTCCTCGCGCAGGCCGGCGAGGGAGACCGGGCCGAAGAGCTCCTCGGGCAGGGTGAACTTGGTGAGCAGGCAGGTGAAGCGGCGGCCCTCGACGAGGCGGGCGACGCCGTCGAGCAGCAGGCTCTTGGCGGTGCCGGGGGGGCCGACGAGCAGGGCGTGCTCGCGGGCCACGAGCGCGGTCAGGACCAGGTCGGCCTCGTCGTCGCGCTCGACGAGCGCGGCGGCGAGCGCGGCGCGGGCGGCGGCGAACTTGTCGCGCACCGACGGCCGGGACGGGGGGCGGGGGGCCTTCATGCGGGGGACCTCTGGGGGGATCGACATAATCGCCGACCGGAGCGGTCGGCGGGTCCCCCGGCCCGGACGGGTAACGGGGGGTTCACAGAATAGTGACAGGTTTCTGGGCGAAGTTCAGCCGGCACCGAAGGGTCGCGGACGCGCGCCGAGACCCCGGCCGCCGCAGTCCCGGAGGGGTCGGGGGGCGGGGACCGCGTGACGGGACCGCCCGGGTCGGCGCCGCCCGCTCCGTTCGGCCGTTCGGAGGGAGTCCGACGGGTCTCCGAAAAGGCTGTTGCGTCGGGGTCCGGCGGCATGTACCATCGGGACGCACTGGGGCGAAAGACGTCGGGCGCGGCGACGGCGCGGAAGTGTCGGGACGACTCGCCGCCATCGCCGCGCTCGGTGGGCCCCCCGATCGGGGTCGGCGCGACGCCCGCGAGCGCCCTGTGAGCCGGGCGGTGACGAAGGCGGCGTCGGGCGTCGCGAAGCGGGCGACGGGACACAGTCCCCGGCACTGTTTCGCTTCGCACCCTGCCGGAGGCGAGCGAGGACCTCCGCACCGAGCCGGGACTGCTCGGCCTCAACGACGATCGGCCTGCGTGTCGAACGAGGCTGGCCAGGGCTATGACAGCCCGCCGGACGTTGATGTCCATGAATCAAGAGTTCGGCGGCGAAGACACAGACGGCGTGAAGTCACCGGACTTGGCCCGTCGAGGAGGGAGTTACAGATGCCCGACGCTGACCCGAGCCACGCCGTCGGGCTGCATCGCTTCGTGATGGCGGCCGTCCTGTTCGGCCCGGTGCGGCCGGATCAGAACCTGCACCGCCGCACCCAGCGGGCGCTCAAGGCCCACACCGCCGGCCACGACTTCTTCACCGACATCACCCTTCACGAGTCGCACCAGCCGGGGTCGATGCGGATCGAGTACACGGTCGCGGCCGCATCCCCGAGTTCGGCGGAGCGGGCCGGGGCCGTCTACCTGAGTCAGCTGTGCGACCTACTGAGCGTCACTATCCGGTCGCCCATCCGCTTCTTCCTGCCCGAGGAGGACGCCCGCGATGAGCGCTTCCGCACCAACCGCAAGGCAACGTCGCTCGACCGCGTCTTGACCGAGGGGGAGTGGCACTGGATCATCGGCAGCTTGGTGTTCCTCCGCCGGGAGCACCCCCGGTATCTGGCAGCCGCGAGTTGGTACCGCAAGGGGCTGATCGGCAGCGACGTGCTGGACAATTTCTGCTGCTTCTGGCGGGTGATTGAGCGAGTCGCCTTCTCCTATGCCGACCAGTCCAAACTGGACGAGAAGGACCGCGGTCGGGCCAAGCCGTGCGTCGCCCGGCTCGTGGCCGAGTTGTTCCCCGGCGACGACGTGCCGGAGTGCTTGTCTTCCGACCGACTGGTTGCCGAGATCGTCCAACTCCGCAACGACCTGTCGCACGGCAACGTGCCCATCACCGGCGACGTGATCGACCAGGCGAGCGGGCACCTGAAGCCCCTCGAGCAGGCGGCGTATGAGGTGCTGGAGCGGCTCAGGAGTTCTCGCATCAGCAACAACCCGCTGGTTTAGCGGGCAGAGGCCGAACCGGGCGCTGCAGCAGGCCGGGGCCGCAAGTCGGCTTTTCGCGGGTCTTTATCGCTCGAGCGACCCCGGCTGCTGAGCTTAATCGTTAGGCGGCAGTAACAGATGACCAAAGCTCGCCTCACCAGTGCGGAGGTCCTTTTACTATGGACGAGACACTCGAAGCGACGGTAGGCAGTCTCGGCGCGCCCTACGCCGACGGAACGCCCAACCTGGAGATCAAGTTGCACGCCGCTCAGGCTGCGGGTCAGCCTTTCGTCTCGCCAGAACGAACCTCTGTTACGCTGCGAGTGGCGGGTGAGGACTTCGCTGGTTCGGTCCTGGCTAACAAGCCCGACCATGACACCGTCTGGTTCTCCCCGACATTAACGGGGCCGGGAGGTGAGCGCACTTCACTCGGCCGGGTGCTTTCGGCAGCGGGCTTCAGCGCCAACGACTCCGTCTCTCTTCGCGTGTCGGGCACGATCGTCGAAGTGCTGCCAGCAACAGGCAGTCGGAGCGCCTAAAAAGGCTCTACTGGGGACCGGCGGCCCCATAGGTTGTTTCCATGTTCAAGCTCGCCGGTGACCGCCGGCCCTGAGCTGTGTGGTTCGGCGGCAGAAGCAGAGGTGCTTGATGCGCGTGCTGGTCTACAAGCGGACGCACAACGGCGATCCCGATGCGAGCGGGTGTTTCGGGGCGAACAACTGCATGGGTGCCGTCCGCGACCGCGAGTACGACGCCGTGGTCGGAGTCGGCGGCATCGGCCCGGAGGCCGTGTTAAACGGCATTGACGGGCAGGTCAACTGGATCGGCATCGGGCCGCACTAAGGGGTACGTCGATGACAAGCGGAGGCCGGAGGTGATGTTCGACCACTTCCGCTCCTACGGCACCGGCGGCCCAGACTTCCGGGAGTTGGCCCCGGTGCTCCCTAAGCGGATGTACACCTATAACATCCGGAGCATACTGGGCGGCCTAACCGATGCTGAGCTGGCCGAGGCCGTCGCCATCGTCCAGCGGGCCACCGACTCGCCGGCCTCGGCTGGCGACGGCTTGGCGTGTCACTCGTGCAGTCACCGCGTGGAGCACCTTAACGCCAGACCAGATGGTATGTTGTCAAAGGGTCATCTTTGACGCCCTCGCCGGGTCGAACGCCGTGCGGCTTTTGAGTACGCCGTAGGCGATCATGAGCAGCTTCCGCATACACGCGCCGACGGCTGCCATCTTCGGCTTGCCCGCGGCGATGAGCCGCTCGTAGAAGGCCGCCACCAGCGGGTAGAAGCGGACCGCGGTCATGGCCGGCAGGTATAACGCCTTGCGCAGCCGCGCGTTGCCGGCCTTCGACAGCCGGGTCCGCTTCCTGACGCTCGTCCCCGACCGGTACTCGCGCGGGGCCAGGGCAGCGTACGCGGCAGCGTGCTGCGCGGTGGCGAACCGGGCCGGGTCGGGCAGCTCGGCCAGGATGGCGTTGGCTGCGACGGGGCCGACGCCGGGGATGGTCCGCAGCAACTCGCCGCCGGCCCGGAGCCGCCCGTCGGCGGCGACGACGGCGTCGGCCTGCGCCTGCACGCGGTCGGCCCCCTTGCCCAGGAAGGCGACGGTGCGGGTCAGCGAGTTCCGCACCGCGGCGCTCAACCCGGGCGCGGCGAGGCGCGTCTTCTCGCCCGCAGCGAGCCGGCGGAGGTCGTCCCGGCGACGGGAAAGGGCTTGCAACTCGCGGACCTCCGGCCGCGGCGGCTGCCAGGCGGCGGGCCGCTCGCGGTGGGCGTACTCGGCGATGAGCTTGGCGTCGGCGCGGTCGGTCTTGTTCCCCTGGCCTCGCATCAGCCCGGCGTACTTGACCCGCGCCGGGTTGACGACGGCGACGTAGCGGCCGGCGTCGGCCAGCGCCGCCGCCAGGGCCTCGCCGTACGCCCCGGTGCTCTCCAGGCAGAAGCCGACGGCGGTGCCGGCCGAGCGCCCGTCGGCCCACGCGGCCAGCGCGGCGTGGCCGGCGGCGTCGTTGGCGAACGCCCGCTCGCGGGCCTTGCCGCCGGGGGCGGGCAGGAGGCAGGCGTCCAGGGTATCTTTACTCACGTCGATGCCAGCCCAGGCGGCCGGCGGGGCAGTCACGGTGCGGTCCACGGCGTCGCTCCTCGACCTCACGGGTGCGGGGTCACGCGGCGCGAGCCGGGTGCCCCAGGATGGTGTCCGAGGTGAGTGACGCCGGCGACCGGCACGCGGTCTGGTTCCCGAGGTGCAAAGCCCTCTGGCGCTGCATGGCGTTCGACCCGGCCGCCGGACATCACCGCACCCGGATCGTATCACATGAGGCGATGCAGCCGACGGCGGGGGCAGGTAGGCTTTGCCAGACGTGCAGCTCACTCGGCCCCCGCCGCTGCTGAGCTATGTCGTTCGGCCGCCGGAGGGCTTCAGCAGCGTGCAGGCCCATTACCATCCCGGCCCGTTGCCGGAGGCCGACATCACAGCGACGCCGGCCGAGTTCGCGGCGATGGCTGGCCGGGTCGCCAAGCTCGCTGCCGCGGGCACCGGCGAGGCGGCCTTCCCGGCGACCGGTGGCAGGCTGTCTGCGGTCGTCGTTCGGGTCAGTGTGGGGCCGGCCGTCGTCGCGGCGGGCGGCGGTATGCTGTCGGTCAGCGGCGGCCCCGAGGCCATCCTGCTCTTCGCCCGCAACCTGCCAGTCGAGTTGTCGCTGCCGGCCGCCTACCACGTCCACTTCGAGCACGCGGGCCGCGAGTGGCATATTGCCGCCGGGTCGGTCCCGTTGGTGTTGGTGGTTGGCAGCGCCCGAGACGCCGACCCCAGCGCTGCAGCAGACGGCGGGGCGTGATTCGTTGAGGTGCGTCGCCACCACCTCCGCCGTCCGCGGGCCGACCCCCGGCACGCTCGCCACGATGGCCGTCGCCGGGTCGGCGTCCCCCAGGGCGTCGAGCCTCTTCTCCAGCTCCGCGATCTGCTCGACGGCCGCCCGGTAGCGCCGCAGCAGCAGGTCGAGTTCGCCGCGCCACAGCTCCTCCGGCCCGCACCCCGCCACCGGCTTCGCGTGCGACGCGAGCACCGCGAGGCCCGCCTCGGTCCAGGTCTTGGCCCCGCGCGGGATCGCCATCCCCTGGCAGACGAGCAGGCCCCGGATGCGGTTCTGGCCCCGGACCCGCTCGCCGACGAACCGCTTGCGCAAGCCGATCAGGCTCTTACGCTGCCGCACCGCCTTCGGCGGCACTGCCACCGCCTGCAGCTCGCCGACCGCCGCCAGCCGCGCGAGCTTGAGGGCGTCGTCGCGGTCGGTCTTGCGCTTCACGTTCTTCCACTGCCAGGCCGCACCGGTGGTGCTGGCCACGAGGAACGGGACGTCGAGCGTCTGGCACAGGTCGGAGACCCAGCCGGCCGGGGAGCCCGCCTCCATCACCGCGGTGACACCGGGCTGTCGCCGCAGGGCCTCGCGGATCGCCTCGGGGTTCGTCGGCACCGTGCGGAAGGTCGTCGCTTTGGTCGCCGGGTCGAACCGGCAGAAGACGCTGTTGAACTTGCCGAGGTCGATGGCCAGAATGAGCGGGGTCGCGTTCATCGCATGCTCCTAAGTAGGGGGAAGGATACCCCGCGGCATGCATGGATTCTTTCGGCCGCCGAGGCAAGAGACGTGATGATGCTCCTTAGGCGAAGGCAGGTTTACTCCCGAACGTCACTCGGCAAGGGCACCCCATGCTTGGCGAACCCGGCCTTCAGGAACGTCGTGTGGTCCTTTAATTGGCGCTCCTGCGTGGTCTTCGCCTCGCGTACCACCTTGGCCTTTTCGCGGGCGGCCGCGCCGAGATCCTTCAAGGCCGCGACCGCACCCCCTTCGAGGTCCTTCCAGGCACAGCGGAATGACTCGTTGATGAGCTTGTCGAACGACTTCGCCGCTTCCACCTTCGGAGCCAACTGCTTGCTCTTCGACGATACCTCGTCCCCGAGCTTCTTTAGCAAGTCGGCCCGCTCTGCGGTCGCGTCCAGCTTGTCCGCGAGGTCGCCCAGGACTTTGACCTGCGCGCTCGTGTCACGGTTGAACGCGACGAGTTTGTCCGCTCCGGATTTCCAGGCGTCCTTTGGGGAGTCTTTCGTGACGGCAACCTTGTACCGCGCGTCGTCGGCGCTCAGGGCGGTCGGGACTTCCAGGGCTTTGACCTTGCGGGTCAAGGTGCGGAGCGTCTCGTCCGGGTTCTCACACCGCAGCGGGCCGTTCGCCGCCTTCCCGTCGGCCAAGGACTTGGCCCAATCGACGGCCTTCTCGAACCCCGGCTTCACCTTCTCGATGAGGGTGATTCCGGCGTTCAGCAGGTCGATGAGTTCCTTCGCCGTTTTCGCCTTGCCGGAGAGTTCAGCGCGTGCGGGGAGGGAACACAGTGCGATCACCAGACCGGCGAGCAAGATGCGCGTTCGCGTCATAGGAAATCCTCCAGGAGAGTACCCCGAGAGAGTACGATTACACAGCCAGTATAATACGCCTCCGTGACCGACATTCCAAGAACCAACCCCGCCCCGGAGTTCGCCATGACGCGCCGACTCGAAGCCAGCATCCTTCTCGCACTGGTTCTGTTGGTCCTGCCGCTCGCGGCCCAGGACAAGCCGCCCCAGGACAAGCCGGCCCCGCCGCTCAAATCGACCGGGGCCTTTAAGCCGTCCCGTATCTCGCAGGCCCCGTGGCCGGTGGACGGGTTCAACCGCGTCCTGCACGTCCACACGGCGGACCAGACGGACGCCGGCGCGAAGGGGCTGTACTTCTACCGCCCGCCGCTGGCGCTCGACGAGGCGGCGAGCCCGCCGGCCGGCTTCCCCGCGATCGTTCACAAGGCGAAGGTGCTGCCGAGCGGAGCCACCCAACTGTGGTTCGCGGCCCGGCTGGCGGTCAAAGAGTTCCACCCGATCGCTCGCGCGCTCGTGTGGGAACAGGACCGCGAAGCCCTGAAGTTGTCCGGCGTCCGGCTCGACCAGGTCGATGTCCGCCCTTGGCCGATCACCCACGCCGTCGTCGATTGCAAGATCGACGGCGAGAAAGAACCACTGGCGAGCGGCGAGACGGATGTCCTGGGCACCACCGGCGAGGTCATGCCGTTCACCCTGACGTTCACCCCGGAGGCGGTAGGGCGTTTCCGCAGGGCGTTCGCCGACGGGGAACTCCGGTTCTCGTTCGCCTACACGTTCGAGGGGCAGAGGGTCGCGGAGGGGTCCGCGACGGCGACCGCGTCAAAGGTCTTCCGGACCGCCGCCGAGGATTCGCTGCGGCAACACCTGACGCCCGGCCAGCGGGCCGGCACGACGCCTATCTTCCGAGCGCAGATGACCGCCATCGATCGTGACCTTAAGGCCCGTGTGACCCGCGTCATCCGCGCCCAGAACCCGGCCCTGTTCCCACTACTAAGCGAGGGGTCCGGGTCGCTCGTCGGCAAGTTGTTCGAGTTCAACAAGGAGTTCACCGCCGACGAGCTCCAGGGGGACAAGGCGGTGGCCGAGGCCGTCGCCGGGTATCTGAAGCCGCTCGTCGAGACGTGGGCCGAGGCGGACAAGAAGGACGACAAACTGACCCGCGAGGGGGAGACGAAGCACTCCGTCATCCGCGTCGAAGAACTGGGGTTCGGGTTCAAACTGGGGTTCGGCAAAGAGGGGAAGGCGTCCGGGTCGTTCGACGCGAATACCAAGAACACGAACACGACGACCGACGACCGCCGTGACCTACTCAGGAGCGAATATGGCGTGGAAACGAAGCTGGACAAGGGCGGCCAGTTCTACGTGCCATACTCGATCAAGACGTTCAAGACGACGACCGGCGGCGGGAAGACTGAGTTGGAAGATTCCACGGTGGCGTTCCTGGCCGTCGGCGAGGCGAACCAGTACCTCCAGGAGACGGCGGTGCCGGCCGACTTCACAGCGGTGAAACTGAAAGCCCTTCTGGCGAAGGACGCCCGCAAGCCGAAGCCGGAGCGGGACGACCTCGACACCCTGATCGCGGACGCGGTCAAGGCCGCGGACGCGGCCAAAGACCGGCACACGAAAGCGACCGCGGCGCACGCCAAGACGAACGCGGAGGCGGTCGCCGCGCAGAACGACCTGGCCGCCGCCAAACAGGCTGTGACGGCCGCCGCGACGCAGGAGCAAACCGCCCGCACCCATGCGGAGCTAGCGGCATTCGCGCTGAAGGGCGTCCCGGCCATGATCCCAGTGTCGAACGAGCCGGTTCGCGGGCGGCTCGGCGGTGGCGTCCCGAACATCCCGATGAAGCCGAACCCGGACCACACCGTCGCTCAGAAGAAGTCCGAGGAGGCGGCGAAGGCCCTTGAGGCGGCGATCGCGCAGCAGGCTGCAGCGAAGGCCCGCGTCGGCACTGCCACGACCGCCGAGGCCGCGGCGGTCGTGGCGGCCGATGCTTCGAAGGCCGCCGATGACGCGGCGCACCGGCAGTTAATACTGGCCGAGACCCGGTTGATCGTGCTCAAAGACTTGTTGAAGGAGCGGTCGCCGAAGTGATAGCCGACATCACATTCCGCTAGCATGGGGAGAGGCCGAACCAGGTAGCGTGATGTCAAGGGGCCGGTGTCGGTTCAGTTCGGCCGGCCGAGGGATGCACCGGTGACTTTTGGGCCACTTGACCCGAGCCGGGGTACGCCGGGTCGAACGGGGCGCGGCCCTCGAGGACCCCGTAGCAGATCGTCACCGACTCCCGCCAGCACGGCCCGACCGCTGACATCTTCGGCTTCCCAGCCGCCACGGGCCGCGAGTCGGACGCCTCGAGGGCGGGGTCGAACCGGGCCGCGGTGGGCGTCGGCAGGTCGAGCGCCGTCCGCTTCCGGACGCTCGTGCCCGAGCGGTACTCGCACGGCGCGAGGCCGGCGCGGGCGGAGGTACTGCCAGGGCCGCGACTGGTGACCCGCCAGTCGCTCAGCCCGGCGGGATGCGCACCGTGCACCAGCCGAGGGCGACGAGCGTGTCGCCCGCCGCGTGGTCGAGGCCGAAGTACTCCGGGGCGAGGGCGTAGGTCACGAAGCGGCCGTGCTTCTCGGCCAGGACCATGCGGGCGTTGCGCAGCACGCCGAGGTGGTGCGAGACGTTGACGATCTCGGCCCCGAGCAGCTCCGCGAGCTGGGAGACGTGCTTCGGCCCGGCGCGGAGGCAGTCGATGAGCCGGATGCGGCTCGGCTCGGCGAGGGCCTGGAGCAGGTCGGCGCAGGCCTGGGCTCGGGTCGTGTCCGTCATGGGCGTGGTCCTCGGCGGGAAGGCGTGCCAGCGGGGCGTCGCCGCGGGCGCGGCGACTTCCCCGCGGGGCTGGGGGGGCGGGAGTTCGGGGCGGCCCGCGTCGGGGTACCCGTCCGCGTATCGACGGGCGCGTCGAGAGTCAAGGCCGAGCTGAGCCACGGCTGCGGACTGGAGAAGTTGAGGCAAACGCGTAGCAAGGGCCGGCGTAGGGTTCGGAGTCCGGAACCCACGTCTCGAAGGCATGCGGGGAAGTCGCAGGGGCAACGGACTTCGTTCACACCATGCCGAAACCTGACCTCCGCGTAGCCCGGGGCTGGCAGCAAGCAAGCGTCCAGGGTCTCCTTGCTCACGCCGATGCCGGCCCAGGCGTCGGAGGGGCGGTCACGACGCGGTCCGCTGGCGTCGCCCCCTCGACCTCACGGGCGCGGGGTGTCCGGCGGTTGCCCGGTCCCCAGGGTGGTGTCCGAGGTGAGGGACGCCGGCGGCCGGCACGCGGTCCGGTTCCCGAGGTGCGAAGCCCTCTGACGCTGCATGGCGCTCGGCCCGGCCGCCGGACACCACCGCACCCGGATCGTATCACATGAGGCGCCGCACTTGGCTGCCGCCGCTTGGAGCGGCCGCGGCTGAGCTTGGGTCGCTAGTTGGAAGATTGGGAGACACTCAGATGCCGTTGCCGACTACGTCGTGGTTCTGTGACACCTGCGGCCGCCTAATCGAGCAGGCTCAGCATGGCTGGGTGGAGTGGGTCACTTTACCAGTCCCGTCAGTTGCTCGTAAGCGGGGGCGCGACATTCGCATTGTCCATTGTCACCCGCGCAGCCAACCGCCCGGAGCGTGCCAGTTTAATGGCACACTGGAACACGCGACTGACGGAGGTAGCGTCGGCGATGACTCGCTCCCGGAGTTTCAAGGACCGGATGGGATGGTGCGGCTGCTCGAGATGATTGCAGAGCTAGATATGCCGATCCTAGGATTGCTTGAGATTATCAAGCGGATTCACATACCCGGCTACGAGCACGCGAAACGGCACTTTCAGCGGGCACTCGACGCCGGCGCGATCGAGCCAAACACTCTAGAGGGTTACTGGCGGCAGGATACTATTCAGCTGGTACTGGACTTCGCTGCGGAGGGGCAAGACGCCTCCCCGTGAGCTCTGGCGTGCGTGCCGGCTGATCCCCGATAACGCCCGGGCCGCCCCGCCGGCCGGATTCCCCCTCACCCCCAACCCGTCGGTGGGGCCGACGACGCCAGGCTGTCACTCGCCTAAGCCGCCCCCGGCACCCCTGCCGTACCCTTCGGCACCAACTCGTACCCCGGCGCCTTCGCCCGCAGGTGCCTCTCGCCCTGCTCGGCCACCCGCGCCGCAGACTCGTCCACCCCCTCGGCCGCGCACGCCCCGCCGTACTTCAGCACCCGGTACACCACCCAGGCCAGCTCTTGCGCAGTCGCCGTGCACGCCCCAAGGCCCCGACCCGCGACCGGATCCTACGGTCGATCATCCCCGGAGGCGTCTGCGTCCGGGCCACCGGCTGCGTGCATCCGTAGCGCCGGCTTCACCCGGTTCGAGCCCCGACGGACCTTCTGCCGCTTCTCCGACTTGTTGCTCCGGTACTGCTCAGGCTCGGGCCCGGCCAGGCCGCGAAGTGCTTCCCGGTCCTGGACCGACCCAGGCCCGCAGCGACTCGCGGCACCCAGCGCCTGCGGCAGCCGGAGGGGGTGTTCCGGCGGCCAAGTCCCTTCGAGGGCTCGGGGGAACTCGCCGCGCGACTTCTGCCACCCGGGCGACCGCAGCGGCGCGAGTTTAGTTGTTGCCCCGCCCAGCGCCGTCGCTTAAGCTTGCGGCGCCCGCCCCCCTTCGCCTCCCCGAGGGGTCTCGACCGTATGGCTCCCGCGCACGTCGCCGGCTTCGTGGCCCTCGCGAGCCTCCTGTCGGGCGGCCGGACCCCGCCCGCCGAGTTCGCCCAGGAGGTCGCGCCGATCCTGGAGCGGCACTGCGTCCGCTGCCACCGGCCCAACAACGCCAGGGGCAAGGTGTCGCTCGACCGGCCGGCGCACCTCCTGGCCGGCGGGTACGTCGTGCCGGGGAAGCCCGACGCGAGCGAACTGCTCGACCTCGTGACGCCGTCGGAGGCGGGCGAGGCGCCGCGGATGCCGAAGGAGGGCAAGCCGCTCAGCGCCGCGGAGGTCGCCACGCTGCGGCGCTGGATCGCCGGCGGGGCGGCGTGGCCGGCCGGCGTCGTCGTGCGGGAGCGCGCGAAGGGCGACCGGGCGTGGTGGTCGCTGCGGCCGGTCGCGGCCGTGGCCCCGCCCGACCCGCCGGGCCTGCCGCCGGGGTGGGGCGCGAACCCCATCGACCGCTTCGTGTTCGCCAGGCTCCGCGAGAAAGGGCTGACGCCGAACGGGCCGGCCGACCCCCGCGCCCTCGCCCGCCGGGTGACCTTCGACCTGACCGGCCTGCCGCCGACGCCCGAGGCCGTCGCCGCGTTCGCCGCGGACCCGTCCGACGCGTCCTACGCCCGGCTGGTCGAGAGGCTGCTGGCGTCGCCGGGGTACGGCGAGCACTGGGGCCGGCACTGGCTCGACGTGGCACGCTTCGGCGAGAGCATCGGCTACGAGCGCAACGTCATCCTCGACAACGCCTGGCCGTTCCGCGACTACGTCGTCAAGGGCTTCAACGACGACAAGCCGTTCGACCGGCTCGTCCGCGAGCACCTCGCCGGCGACGTGGTCGGCCCCGGCGACCCGGCCGTGGAGGTCGGCGTCGCCTTCCTGGTCGCCGGGCCGCACGACGACGTGGGCAACCAGGACGCCGCGCAGGCCGCTGTGATCCGCGCCAACGCCCTCGACGACATGGTCCGCGCGACCTCCGAGGCCTTCCTGGGCGTGACGGTCGGCTGCGCCCGGTGCCACGACCACAAGTTCGACCCCGTCGCCCAGCAGGACTACCACCGGCTGCAGGCGACGTTCGCCGGGGTGACCCACGGGGAGCGGGCGATCGGGCCGGGGGCGAAGAGGTGGTGGGTCGGCCGCACCGCCCCCGCGCCCGGCCCGTTCCACCTCTTCGTGGGCGGCGACCCGCAGAAGAAGGGCGACCCGGTGAGCCTGGGCAGCCCCGACTTCACGGCCGCGGCCCAGAAGGGCTACCGCCTCGCCGACACCGCCCCCGAGGCCGAGCGGCGGCTCGCACTCGCCGACTGGATCGTCGCCGCCGACAACCCGCTGACGCCGCGCGTGCTGGCCAACCGCGTCTGGGCCTGGCACTTCGGCACCGGGCTGGTGGACACGCCCAGCGACTTCGGCGCGATGGGCACGAGGCCGAGCCACCCCGAGCTGCTCGACTGGCTCGCGGGCCAACTGCGCGCCGGCGGCTGGCGACTCAAGCCGCTGCACCGGCTGATGGTGTCGTCGGGCGCTTACCGGCAGTCGTCGGAGTTCCGCGCCGCGGCGGCGGGTGTGGACGGCGACGCCCGGCTGCTCTGGCGCTTCCCGCCGCGGCGGCTCTCCGGCGAGGAGGTGCGGGACGCCATGCTCGCCGCGGCGGGCAAACTCGACCGCAAGGCCGGCGGCCCCGGCTTCCGGCTGTACCGCTACGCCCAGGACAACGTGGCGACGTACCACCCCCTCGACGCCCCCGGCCCCGAGACGTACCGCCGCGCCGTCTACCACCAGAACGCTCGCGCCGCCCGCGTGGACGTGCTGAGCGACTTCGACTGCCCCGACCCCGCCGGCGCGGCCCCGCGGCGGGCCAGCACCACGACGCCGCTGCAGTCGCTGACGTTGTTCAACCACCAGTTCACCCTCGACGTGGCCGACGCCCTGGCCGCCCGCGCCGCGGCCGACGCCGGGGCGGACCCGGCCGACCAACTGACGCGGGCCTACCAACTGGTCTACGGCCGCGCCCCCGCCGAAGCCGAGCGCGCCGCGGCCGACAAGCTGGTCGCCGCCCACGGCCTGCGGGCGCTGGCCCGCGCGCTGCTAAACTCGAACGAGTTCCTCTACGTCGATTGACCCGCCCCGCCGCCGAGGACTTGACGTGACCCGACGGGACCTACTCGCGCGACTCCCCGGAAGCCTCGCCGGCGTCGGCCTCTGGACGCTGCTCGCCGACGAGGCGCGCGCGGCCGAGAAGGCCGCCGGCGACAGGAGGCCGGGGGCCGGCCTGACGCACCACCCGGCCAAGGCCAAGCGGGTGCTGCAAATCTTCTGCCCCGGCGCGGCGTCGCACGTCGATCTCTGGGACCACAAGCCGGAGCTGGAGAAGCGCGACGGCCGGCCGATGCCGGGCGAGGCGAACCTCGTCAGCCTCCAGGGCAAGAACGGCAACCTGATGCGCAGCCCGTGGGCGTTCGCGCCGTCGGGCACCTGCGGCAAGCGGCTCTCGACGCTGCTGCCCAAGGTCGCCGCGTTCGCCGACGACATCGCTTTCTTGCACGGCATGACCTCGAAGACCAACACGCACGGGCCGGGCTGCGTGCTGATGAACACCGGCCACGCCCTGGAGGGCTTCCCCGCCGCCGGGTCGTGGGCCAGCCACGCGCTGGGCAGCGCCAACGACTCGCTGCCGGCCTACGTCGTGCTGCCGGACTTCCGCGGCGAGCCGCCCAACGGCAAGGCCAACTGGTCGAACGGCTTCCTGCCGGCGAAGCACCAGGGGGTCGTGCTGGGGGCCGACCAGCCGATCCGCAACCTGACGCCGCCCAAGTCGGTCGGCCCGGCCGAGGACGCCGCGACGCTGGAACTGCTGGGGCGGCTCAACGCCCGGCACGCCGGGGAGCGGCCGGGCGAGACCGACCTGGCGGCCCGCGTCGCCTCGCACCAGTTGGCGGCCAAGATGCAACTGTCGGCCCCCGAGGTCGCCGACCTGGGCCGCGAGTCGAAGGCCGACCACGCCCGCTACGGCACCGACGACGCGAACAAGCTGAAGGCCGCCTACGCCCGCAACTGCCTGCTCGCCCGCCGACTGCTCGGGCGCGGCGTGCGCTACGTCAACCTGTACTGCGCCAGCCGGGCCAGCGGCGTGGACGGGCTGCTCAACTGGGACGCCCACAAGACGCTGAAGGCCGACTACGACCGCCACGCCCCGATCTTCGACCAGCCGACGGCCGCGCTGCTGGCCGACCTGAAGCAGTCGGGCCTGCTGGCCGACACGCTCGTCTTGTGGACGACGGAGTTCGGCCGCATGCCGACGCACCAGGCCGGCACGGCGGGCCGCGACCACAACCCCGACGGCTTCACCTGCTGGATGATGGGGGCGGGCGTCAAGGGCGGCGTGAGCCACGGCGCGACCGACGAGTTCGGCCGGCGGGCGGTGACCGACCCGACGACGGTCTGGGACTTCTACGCGACCGTGCTGCACCTGTTGGGTTACGACCACGAGAAGCTGACGTGGTACCACAACGACCTGTCGCGCCGCCTCACCGACGTCCACGGGCGCGTCGTGCGGCCGGTCCTGAGCTGACGGGGAGCCTCGCGCGAGCGGGC
The DNA here is from genome assembly GCA_043744775.1 of Fimbriiglobus sp. GTDB lineage: Bacteria > Planctomycetota > Planctomycetia > Gemmatales > Gemmataceae > Fimbriiglobus. The sequence goes on from JAYTUC010000124.1 coordinate 14,659, forward strand.
CACATCGATGGCGCCGACAGGGGCGATCCGAAGACCCGGATCAAGTCCGGCCCACGCCCTTGGCCGAGGCGAACTCGCCGGGCGACGCCGGCCGACTTCGGACCGGCGGCGGCTCGGCGCATGTCGTCGGCGGGGCCGACCCGCCGCCGGGGGGCGGGGCGGGCCCGCCGACGCCTCCGCCTTCGATCGCCCCTCGCGAAACGGGCGGCGGCTCCTGCCGCGGATTCTTCGCGTTGCGACTTGCCCATCCGCGTGCCCGTGACCGTTCTGCGAGGGTAGCCGCGATGCCGGCCCCTCGGGGGTACGCCGCGGGCCGCCGCCCAGACGAGGGACGACCGCCTGACGCCTTCGCTCAAGCCCGGCCGGGAGTCCGATACCGCGGCGCGCCACCCCGAGACCTCGAGCGCCTGCGAGACCGCGGCCGCCCCGCCCGACGCCGCCCTTCCGGCCGCCGCCCACGGCTTCGGCCCGCCGGTCGCGCCGGGGGAACTCGGCCGGCTGGGGCACTACCGCGTGCAGCGCGTGCTCGGACGCGGCGGCATGGGGGCGATCTACCTGGCCACCGATGAGACGCTCGGCCGCGAGGTCGCGCTGAAGGTCATGCTGCCGGCGGCCGCGGCCGTGCCCGTGGCCAGCGAGCGGTTCCTGCGCGAGGCGCGCGCCGCGGCGTGCGTCGAGCACGACCACGTCGTCGCGATCCACCACGTCGGCGAGGAGTCGGGCGCGCCGTTCATCGTCATGCCGCTCTTGAAGGGCGAGACGCTGGCCGACCGCCTCAAGCGCGAGGGGCGGCTGACGGCCGCCGAGACCCTGCGCGTCGGGCGGGAGGTCACGCTGGGGCTGGCGGCGGCGCACGCGCGGGGGCTGGTCGACCGCGACGTGAAGCCGGCCAACATCTGGCTCGAGGCCGGCACCGGGCGCGTGAAGGTGCTCGACTTCGGCCTGGCCCGGCCGGACAGCTCGGCGCAGGGGCTCGCCGAGGCCGGGGCGGTCCTGGGCCGCTGCTGCGCACATATGGTGATGGCTACAACGTCTTGACCCATCAGGACGTTGAGGATTTGCAGTGCCACACGGGACCGGGACGGAGTCCGCCCCGAACGCCTTCGCCCTCGAGGTGCTTCGCCGACTGCCGCTCGCCGAGGCGTTCCACACGGTCTGGGGGTACGTCGCCGCCGACCCCGTCCTCGACGACCTGTCCGACCGTCATCGGGGCCGCTGCTACGAGGACCGACTCACCTTCCCGGAGTTGGTGCAAGTACTCGCCGACGCCCTGACCCGATACCAGGGCCGCGGCCGCGGGGCCATCCTCGACGCCGTCGAGCGGAGCCAGGTCTCGTGCCAGGCCCGCGCCGTGTACGGCAAGCTGGCCCGGCTGCCGCTCCCTTTGGCCGAGGCCTTCCTCACCGCCCTCACCCAGCGGCTGCGGCCGCTGTTCCCCCCGCCGCCCGCCCGGCCGCGTTGCCCGCGAGCCTGGGCGGCCTGGCGGTGGTGGTGGTCGACGGGAAGAAGATCAAGCGGGTGGCCAAGCGGCTGCTCCCGACCCGCCACCAGCCGGGCAAGCTGTACGGCGGCAAGCTGCTCGTGGCGTACCTGCCGGCCGAGGGCGTGGCAGTCGCGTTGGCCGCCGACGCGGACGGCGAGGCCAACGACATCCGGTCCGTACCCTACCTGCTGCCGACCGTCCGGGGGGTGGTGACGGGGACACGATTGTGGGTCGCCGACCGCCAGTTCTGCGACCTGATCCAGCCTCGCCGGTTCGCCGACGGCGGGGACCACTTCGTCGTCCGATACGGGAACAACACCGGCTTCCACCCGGATCACGCGCGGGCGGCGGTCGAGGGCACCGATGTGGACGGGCGAGCAGTCCGCCAGGAGTGGGGCTGGCTGGGGGCCGAGAAGCAGGGCGAGCGACGCCTGTACGTGCGGCGGGTCACCCTGGCCCGGCCGGGGGACGAGGACGTGGGGGTAGTGACCGATCTGCTCGACGAGCAGCGGTACCCGGCCGCCGACCTGCTAGCAATCTGGCTCACCCGCTGGCAAATCGAGATCGTGTTCCAGCAGATCACCGAGGTGTTCCACCTCCAGCGGCTGATCGGCTGCCGCCCGCTGGCGACGGTGTTCCAGGCATCCTTGTGCCTGGTCTTGTTCAACGTGCTGCAACTGGTCCGCGGGCACATCACGGCCGGTCGCCCCGAGCCGACCCTCGAAGCGGTGTCGGGCGAGCAGGGTGTTCGCCGACCTGACGAGGGAGTTGATCGGGTTACACGAGGTGCTGACGGTCGAGGAGGTGGTCGGCGGGGTGTCGGTGCCGGAAGGCGACGAGCCGCTGCGGGCACGCCTGCGGGGCTTGCTGGGCGGGCTGTGGTCGCCGAAGTGGGGGAAGGTGCGGAACCGGACGAAGCGACCCGAGAAGCCCCCGGCGCGGAAGTCATGTGGTCACGCTTCCGTCCACCAACTGCTCCAGGCAGCGCGAGCAGAAAGCTCCAAGCCAGACCAGCAGTCATGAGATGTGCGCAGAAGTGGACCGTCCGAACCCATGAAGGCCCATACTCTCCGGATGCCAAGGACAATCGGGCTACGAATCGGTGCCTCAAAAGTGCCTCCATCGATCGCTCGACGCTACAATACCGATGCTACACCGTGACGCACGGTTTCAGAGCGCAAACGCTATCGAAGCAGGCTTATCGGGCCGTAAACCCCTCGCCGTAGGGGACTTGTGAATAGCCCAGTTGCTAGGTTCGAATCCTAGTCGGGTAACTTGATTTCCCCCACCGCACTTTGGCCCAAACCCTCCGCCCAGTTTCACACACCGAGACCCCCGGCCCCCCCATCGCGGCAGGACCGTTCACTTCTTGGGCGTCTCCTTGACCTGGAAATCGACCCCCTCGTTCTTGCCGGGCTTCACGTCGGCGGTCAGCTTCGACTGGTCGTTGAACTCCGGCCCGAGTCGCGCTTCGCGGGCACCGGACCCCATCGCCGCGTCGCCCTTGCCGCCCGGCCGGGACGCCTGAATCTTGACCTTCTTCGGCCCCGGCGTCACCGCGACGGCGTACTTGCCGTTGACGACCGGCCCCGCCGCGGGGGCCTTGGCGTTGTCCGCGGCGACGAAGACGATCTCGCCGTCGCTGAGCGGCTGCCCATCGACGAGGACCGTGCCCGACACCTCCGCCGGGGCCTCGACGGTGCCGCAGCCGAGGGCACCGAGGAGCCACGCCGCTGCGACCAATTTGCCGATCCGCATCGCGCCGCCTCCGGGGGTGTCACTGGTCGTTGAGAACTTCGTTGCCGTTGCGGGTACCCATCGCCAGCCAGGTGCCGGGATTGACTGAGTTGGTGACGAAGCGGACGCTGCCGTCGGCGCGGGTCGCGTTGACGCCGCCGGTGTGCTTGCTGCGCGCCAGCGAGAAGGCGTTGGTCAACGTCTGCGACGCGCTGCACGGGGCACCGACCACGGCCCCGCAGTAGGTCATCGTGTTGTCGCCGACGGTCGAGTTGGGCGGGTACAGCGTCGTGAACGTCGTCCCGGCGTGGACGGTGTTCCACATCCGGCCGCGCACGTCGTGGCCCCCGGCGACGGCGTCGCTGCCCTGCAGCAACTCGCTCAGGATGAGCGTGTTCGCCGTGCCGTCGGTGATGTCGGTGAGGCGCGTCTTCTTGAGGCCGTACATCACCCCGTCGAGGTCGATGCCGCGCGGGTCGGCCGTCGGCGTCGCGTAGCCGCTGCCGTGGCAGGCGATGAAGCTCGTGTGGAAGCCCTGCGGGTTGCCGGCCGTGACGGCCACCTTCGGGGCCGCCGGGTCGGAGGGGCAGACGAACGCCGCCATGACCACCGTCGAGAAGGGGCCGAAGTAGGTGGCTATCGAGTTGTTCGCGATCGACGCCTGGAGCTGCGTGAAGACCGCCGTCTGCTCGACGTGCGGCAGGATGTCGCCGACCCAGTTCGAGCGGTTCGCGTCCTTGATCGTCGGGTTACCGCCCCAGCCGGCGTACCAGTAGCCTTGCGGCTGGCCGGCGGGGAACGCGCCGTTGGTGTCGTGGTAGTTGTGCAACGCCAGGGCGATTTGCTTCTGCTTGTTCGTGCAGCTCATGCGGGCCGCGGCCTCCCGCACCTTCTGGACGGCCGGCAGTAACAGGCCGATCAAGATGGCGATGATGGCGATGACCACCAACAGCTCGATGAGCGTAAACCCGCGGGGACGATGGCGGCGCATGGGACGGCTCCCGGCAAATCGATGAAGTGGGGAAGGACTCTCCCCTTCTACGCTAACATTTTCCTCACAGCAAGGAAAATCCGGGCGAATGTTTCGTAAAGCACGTTGCATAATCGCCCGACCGTCGCCGTCAATAGTTCGGGATGACAAGGCCGTCCGCCCGCTGACTGAGCAGTTCGAGCGTGTACGGGTCAACGGTCTCCCGGAGCGCCTGGACGTGACCGTCGGCGAAACAGAACTGCACGACCATGAGGTGTCGGCTGCCGAACTTCCAGCCGGTGTCGCGCAGGTTCGCCGTGAGCGGGAACAGCCGCCCGGCGGCGCGCGTCGAGCAGAGCGCGTAGTCGCCGTTGTAGCCGGAGCAGTCCCACCAGCCGTAGCCGTTCTTGTCGATCGGCACGTGCTTCTCGCCGAGGAGGAGCGTGTTGCTGAGGCCGTCGGGGAAGTCGAGCAGGCGGTTGCCGACGCCGGCCTGGAACGCGCCGCGGTTGCCCGGCCCGGTCTCGTTGGGCGCGTCGTTGCCGGCCGGATCGACGACCGCCGCGTAGTCGGTGAGCGCGCCGGGCGTGTGGACCGCCGGCCCCCAGGCCGGGTCGCTCGGCACGTCGCCGCTGAGGCTGCCGCCCTGGCTGTCGGACGCGGTGCGACGCGACGGGCAGAAGTAGTTGCGCACCGGCGACTGTCGAGCCGTGGCGTTCTGCTGGTAGTAGCTCAGGCCGAGGCTCCACTGCCGGTACAGGTTCTCCTGCTCCATCTGGGGCATCACTTCGACGGCCCAGGTCGCGCCGCCGACGCGCGCCCGCGTCGGCGGCAGCCGGCCGACGGCCCCCTCGTAGTTGTGCATCGCCAGGCCGAGTTGCTTCAAGTTGTTCGCGCACGACAGCCGCGCCGCCGCCTCGCGGGCTTTCTGCACAGCCGGCAGCAGCATGCCGATGAGCGTGGCGATGATGGCGATCACCACGAGCAACTCGATCAGCGTGAAGCCGTGGCGGCGGGTCACAGTCGTCATGGGGCCTTCCTGGGCGGCAGTCCGCCGATCAGCGCCGGGGGGATGGCGAAGCGGACCGGATCCGGGCCGCCGAACGCCTTCGCCGGCAGTTCGAGGCGCAGTGCCCCGGCGGCGTCCGGCGCGGCGAACCAGACGACGCACCCGGCCGACTTACCGGGGAACACCGCGACCCTGCCGGCGTTGGCGCTCGGCCGCGGGGCCAGGGCGGGGCCGGCGGCGGTGGTGAGCGTCGGGCCGGCGGCCGGCGCGTCGGCGGGGGGACCGGCCCAGCCGTCGAAGTCGATGGCGCGCGCCACGCCGACGTTCGTGAGCCTCAGCGTGACGCGCAGGCCGCGCTCGCGGCGGGCCTCCGGGGTCTTCGCCGCGGGGTCGAGCGGGGCGACCTCGACCGCGACGACGGCGACGCGCACGTCGCCCTGCTCCCAGACGGCCTGGGCGGCGTCCACCCACGCGGCGGCCGTCGGCGGGCTGCCGTCGCGGCCGACGGCGGTGACCGACTTCGGCCCGGCCTCGGGGTCGGCGGCCGGCACCCAGCCGCTCAGGCCCAGCCACGACGGCAGCAGTAGCACCAGCGTCAGCGCGGCCGCGTTCAGCCCGACGCCGGCCCAGCCGAGCCAGCGCCGCGTCTCCAGCCCGAACAGCGTCAACCCGGCGACGGCGAGGCCCGCGGCGGCCAGCGGCGCGGCGACGAAGCGGCCGTAGGGCAGTTGCGTCGCCAGCACCGCCACGCCGAACGCCGCCAGGGCTGCGAGCGCGACGAAGTGCGCGGCGTCGGGCTGCGCCGCGTCGGGTTCGGCCTCGGGCGCGACGCCCCGACTCGGCGCGGGCGGCAAGCGGGTCGGGGCGTCGAGCGGTCGCGTCGGGGCGATGTCGGCGGGTCGCGTCTCGGCGGCGGGGGCTGGCACCTCGGCAGGCACCCCGAACTCCTCGACTTCGGCGACGGCTTGCCGCCGCCGGCGCTTCGGCTCCGGCTCGAAGGGCTTGTAATCGACGAGGGCCGGGCCGGTGCCCTCGTCGGGGACGAGCATCGACTCCTCGCCGCAGCGCGGGCAGCGGGCGAAGGTGCCGCGCCGGCAGTCGGGCACCAGGAACTTCGCCTGGCGGCAGTGGAGGCAGGTGGCCGGGAACGGCATGGCCGACGCGTCCTCGGGTCAGGGGTCGGGCGGGGAGGTGTGCCCCATGATACGCGGGAACAGTCACCGCCCGGCGTCGGGTCCCGCCGCGTCGCCGCCCGATTCTTGTCGCGGCCGACTCTGCCTGCCCGAATCCGGAAAGGCGTGCTGACCCCCCAGGCGGTTCTGGTAGAGTGGTCGCCAGCGACGCCCGCGGTCGCCCGCCGTTCGCCCGTTGGACACCCTTCCCCGCCGAGGACCCCCCGCGATGTCCCGCCTCCCCTCCCCCGCCCGGCCCCCCCGCCCCGCCCGCCGGCGCGGCTGGGCGTCCGCCGGCCTCCTCGCGCTGCTGGCGTCGCTGGCGGTCGCCCCGCCGGCGTCCGCGCAGATCACCTACGCGACCGCCGACGACGCCTACACCGTCGGCGTCATCTGGATCAACGGCGGCAACCTCGCCGCCGCCGTCGAGCCTCTTGAGGTGGCCCTGAAGATGGCCAAGACCGACGCCATGCGGGTGAAAGTCAACCGCGCCCTGATGACCCCGTACCGGGAGTTGCCGGAGGTCGTGCCGATGCAGAAGGCGGCCGAACACGTCCTGACGTTCAGCGACCAGCCGTACGACCGCACCGCCAGCCGCCAGGCGCTGCTCACCTTCCTCCGCAAGCGCGGCAAGCTCGACGCGGCGCTGACGGGGTACGAGGCCCGGCTAGAGAAGTCGCCCGACGACCGGACGGTGCTATACATCCTCACCGAGGCCTACGCCTCCTACAAGGAGGACCCGGAGAAGAGCGCCGGGTACGCCGTGAGGCTCGCCGCGGTCGAGAAGAAGTCGGGCAAGGGGCAGGACGTGGCCAGCCAGGCCCAACTCGCCCAGCAGTTCGTCAAGGCCGGGAAGTTCAAGGAGGGGGCGGCGCTGTTCGAGGCGATCGCGCCGCTCGACCCGAAGCTGGAGGCGTGGCACCTCAAGGAGGCCGCCGCGGTCTGGTTGAAGGCGGGCGACAAGGTCAAGGCGGTCGCCGCGGCCAAGAAGTCGGCGGCGGCCCCCCCGGAGAAGCGCGGCGAGTTGCTGACGTACTTCTGGCACCGCGGCGTCGCCGACACGCTGCTCGACAGCGGCGAGCCGGCCGCGGCGGTCCTGGAGTACGAGAAGGCGATCGCGGCCTGCACGATCGACGGCTACCTCAAGGACACGCGCGGCAGGCTGGCCGAGGCCCAGGCCGCGACGAAGAAGTGACCCCGCGGGTCGCCGGCCGACTACGAGCCGCGCGGCCGGCGCGGACCCAGGAAGAACCACAGGATCCCGGCGACGAGCGCCGCTCCGCCGGCCGTGACCGCCACTTGTGCCGCGTCCATCGTTAGCTCCGCGGGAGGTCGAAGCGGCCGAGACGTAGGGCGTTCGCGACTACGCTCACCGACGAGAGTGCCATCGCCGCCGACGCCAGCATCGGGCTGAGCAGCCAGTCGGTCAGCGGGTACAGCACCCCCGCCGCCACGGGGATGCCGACGACGTTGTAGGCGAAGGCGAAGAACAGGTTCTGCCGGATCGTCCGCATCGTCGCGCGCGACAGCTCGACCGCCGTGGCGACGCCGGCCAGGTCGCCGCGCACGAGCGTCACGTCGGCCGCCTCGATCGCCACGTCGGTGCCGGTTCCCATCGCGACGCCCACGTCGGCCGCGGCCAAGGCCGGGGCGTCGTTGATGCCGTCGCCGACCATCGCCACGACCGCGCCGGCCGCTTGCAGCTTACGCACCTCGGCGACCTTGCCTTCGGGGAGCACCTCGGCGACGACCCGGCCGATGCCGACCTCGCGCGCCACCGCCTCGGCCGCGGCGCGGTTGTCGCCGGTGAGCAGCACCACGTCGAGGCCCAGCGCCAGAAGCCGGGCGACGGCGGCCTTCGAGGTCGGCTTCACCGGGTCGGCGACGGCGATCAGCCCGGCGTACCGGCCATCAACGGCGACGAGCAGTACCGTCCGACCCGCCGCCGTATCGAGTGCTTTCGCGTCGAAGGCGACGCCGCGCGAGGTCAGCAGCCGGGCGCTGCCGACGAGGACGGCGTGGCCCTCGACCGTGGCGGCCAGCCCGTGCCCGGCGATGGCCTCGAAATGTTCGGCCGGCGGGACGGTCAGCCCCCGGCTCGCGGCGGCGTCGGTCACGGCGCGGGCGAGCGGGTGTTCGGAGCCGCGCTCGGCACTCGCGGCGAACCGGATCAGGTCGTCGGCGCTGACGCCGGCCGGCAGCACGTCGGTGACGGCCGGCTTGCCCTGCGTGACCGTGCCGGTCTTGTCGAGCACGACCGTCGTGAGCCGGCCGGCCGCTTCGAGGGCTTCGCCGCCCTTGATCAGGATGCCGGCCTGCGCCCCCCGGCCGGTGCCGACCAGCACCGCCGTCGGCGTGGCGAGGCCCAGGGCGCAGGGGCAGGCGATGATCAGCACCGACACGAAGGTCAACAGCGCGAACGTCAGCCGCGACGCGGGCGGCGACAGGTCGAACCAGGCGACGAAGGTGACGACGGCCAGGCACAGCACCGCCGGCACGAAGACCCCGGCGACGCGGTCGGCCAGCCGTTGGATCGGGGCCTTCGACCCTTGCGCCTCCTGCACGAGCCTGACGATCTGCCGCAGCACGGTGTCGGTCCCGACCTTGGTCGCGGTGAGGCGGAACGAGCCGGTGCCGTTGACCGTCGCCCCGATGACCGGGTCGCCGGGGCCCTTCGCGACCGGCATCGGCTCGCCGGTGACCATGCCTTCGTCCACGGCCGACGCGCCGTCGAGGACCGTGCCATCGACGGGCACCTTCTCGCCGGGCCGCACCCGCACGGTGTCGCCGACGACCACTTCGCCCAGCGGCACGTCCACTTCAACGCCGTTCCGCTCGACGCGGGCGGTCTTGGGGGCGAGGCCGACGAGCGCCCGGACCGCCCCGCCGGTGGCACTCCGCGCCCGCGCCTCGAGCAGCCGGCCGAGCAGGATCAGCGTGACGATGACCGCCGCGACCTCGTAGTAGACGCCAGCCGCGACGCCGTGCCCGTCGTGCCCGCTCACCGCCAGCCAGTTCGGGGCGACGGTGGCGACGACGCTGTAGGCGTAGGCGGAGAGCGTGCCGATGGCGACGAGGGTGTTCATGTCGGCGGCGCGGTGGCGGGCGGCGGCCCAGGCCCCGGTGAAGAACTCGCGGCCGCACCAGAACAGCACCGGAGTCGTCAGCGCGAGTTCGGCCCAGACGCGGCCGGGGGAGTCGAGCGCGTCCGCCAGCGCCGGCGCGAGGTGCCCCGCCATCGCCACGACCGCGACGGGCAGCGTCAGCGCCGCGGCGACGAGGAACTTCAGCCGCGTCCGCCGGAAGTCGCCGTCCCGCGCGGCGACTTCGGCCGCGGACTCGCCCCCGCCGGCGTCGTCGGCCGTCGGCAGCACGGCGTCGTAGCCGACCTCGCGCACCACCCCGATCAGGTCTGCCGGCGCGGTCGCGGCCGGGTCGTACTCGACGGTGGCGCGGCCGGTGGCGTAGTTGACCGCCGCGCGCGACACCCCCGGCGCGAGCTTCAGTGCCCCTTCGATGCGGGTCGCGCAGGCGGCGCAGTGCATGCCGAGCACCGGCATCTCGACGCGGCTCGCCGGCCCAGCGGTCAGTCCCGTCACGCCGTACCCCTTACGCCGGCGTGAAGCCGGCCTTGGTCAGCGTGTCGAGGACGGTAACCCGGTCAACCCGCTCGTCGTGGGTAACGGTGACGCGCTTCGTCGCGACCTCGACCGCCACGTCGGCGACCCCGGCCACGGCGAGTAACGCCTTCTTCACCGAGTTCGCGCAGCCGCCGCACACGATGCCGCCGGCCGTCACAGTCGTCGTTTCCACGGTGGTCTCCTCGCGGGAAGGGTCACACCAGTGTACGCGAGGTGACAAGCGACGGCGGCGCTAGCGGCCCAGTGCGCTGGCGACGGCTCCGCCACTCGGCAGCGGGAAGTCGATGAGGCCGTAGCCTCGGGCGACCCAGACGGCGGAGAGCACCAGCAGCGCGACGCCGGACCAGCCGAGGAGCTGCTTGCTGACGCGGTTCGTCACCAGCCGGCCGAACGGGCCGCACTGGTCGAGGCCGGTTTCGAGCAGCGAGTTCGCGGCGTACACCGGCCAGACGGCCGCCGGCACCGGGTCGGCCGGCGCGGCGGCACCCGACGGCGCGAACATCGCGGCCGCGGCGTGCGCCGGCGACTTCGGCGCGGGCACGAGGATCACGTCGGCGGCCGGCTCGACTCGGTAGTCGGCCGGCAGCGCGGGGGCGTCCACGCCGCGCAGGGTGCGGGCCTCGACCGACGGCGGGCCGAACAGCGGAATCGTGTCGGGGATGACCTCGACGCTCGGCGGCGGCAGCAGCGTCACGGCGGGGGCCGGGACGTGGAAGTTGGCCGGCGTCGAGCGGGGCGAACTGTCATGGCCCCAACTCAGGGTGTTGGCGTCGCCCATGACCTGCGGCGTGTGCGGCAGGCGGTGCGTCGGGGCGGCGTCGTTGCGCCAGGTGCCGGCCCCCGCGGGCGGCAGCGGCGGGATGTCGGGCAGCGTCAGCGCCGCCGGCCGGGCGTCGGGCGCGGCCCCCCCCGGACTCGCGCCGCCCAGCGGCAGGCTGAGCATGCGCTGCAGCAGCGCGTCGAGTTCGTCGAGTTGGTGGCGGGTCAGGTCGTTCGGGTTGACGGGCGGGGACATGCCGAGCATCCTTCTGGCAGGCCACGGGGCGGACGGAACGCCGGCGATCGTAACCGACCCTTGTCGGGCGACGCAAGGGCAAGCGGGGGTTCGAGAAAAGCAATCCTTCCGCGGAGACGCAGAGTCGGGGAGCAGACCAAATTCAAGTTTTGGTCTGCTCCCCGACTCTGCGTCTCCGCGGCAGAATTCTTCTCGTCAGATATCGAGTTACTTGAAGCTCGGCGTGGTGCCGGCTTGCATCGTCGTCGGCATCGCCGGCTGGAAGCTGTTCTTGTAGCGCGTCGAGGGGTACGTGCCCGGCAGCGGCAGCCCGCCGGCTTGCCGCGTTTGCGCCGTCGTGGTGCGGCCCAGCAGGCTGTTGATCGAGCGGATGAAGCCGTTGTCCTCGATCGTCCCCGCCACGGCCCGGCTCAGGTAGCGGCTCGTGCCGGTGAAGATGTTCGTCGCCGTGTCGGCCGGCTGCACGACTAGCGAGTTGGTGTCGATCGGCTTCGACGTGTACGTCTGGGCGGACGCCGCGCCGGTGCCGAGGCACAGCCCCGCGACCGCGACGACTGCCCGAAGTGTGTGGCGCATCCTGGCCCCCTTTGAAACGTGTGCCCGACGGGATTCGCCGGGACCATAGCGTCGGCGGCGTGGCTGTCAAGGAAATAGTCCGCGGCACCGGCGGCGGGGTCGCCACTACAATGCCGGCGTGGCCCGCCCCCGTTCCCTTGGTCGTGAGGAGTTCCCGATGCGTTCGCTCGTTTTGGCCGGTGTCGTGATGGTGGCGTGGGGCGTGAGTGCCCGCGCCGAGGACAAGGGCACGCCGGTCGAGTTGGCCGGGATGAAGTCGGTCACGCCGGCCGAGTGGAAGGAGGAGAAGCCGTCGAACAGCATGCGGCTGACGCAGTTCCGCCTCCCCAAGGCCGAGGGCGACGCGGCCGACGCCGAGCTGGCGTTCTTCAGCTTCCCCGGCAAGGGCAGCGGCACGACCAAGCAGAACCTCGAGCGCCAGTTGGCGAAGTTCGCCGAGGAGGGCCGTGTCGAGAAGTCCGAGAAAGCCAAGGTCGGCGACATCGAGGCCATCTACCAGGACGTGACCGGCAGTTTCAAGAAGAAGGCCTTCCCGATGGCGACCGACTTTTCGCTCGTGAAAGACCAGCGCCAACTGTACGTCGTCTTCGAGGGCAAAGATGACAAGGTTTACTACGCGACGTTACTGGGCGGTAAGGCGACCGTCGAGAAGCACAAGAAGGGCTTCGAGGAGTTCCTGAAGAATTTCAAGTAGGCAGCGCGTGGTATGAAATTTTGCCGCGGAGACGCAGAGTCGCGGAGAAAGCAAAACGTAAGATTTGGTTTTGCTTTCTCCG
>JAYTUC010000125.1:0-1891 GCA_043744775.1 Fimbriiglobus sp.
CCGCCGCGCAGGCCGAGGAGGTCGCGGAAGAAGCCGTTGAACTCCGCGGACTGCGGCGAGCCGGCCATGGCGGTCATCAGGATCAGGCTGTACATGGGGCGACCGTGCGTGGGGGTTTGGGCGGACTCTAGCGCTTAGGGTAACTCGGGATGTTGTGCCGTCCAAACGGCGTGAGCCTATTTCGGGAATCGCCCACGCCCGCGCGCAGTCAGGTCGCGCGCATCGGTTACAACCGCTAGAGCTTGCCAGGGGTGAGGCGTCCGAGTCGCCGCCCGCGGGGGCTTACGGGGCGATCAGCGTCAGCTTGCGGAGGCGGACCCCAAGCGCCCGCGTGTCCTTCGACCCCGACGGGTCCGGGACGGCGGTCGAGGACAGGAGTTCGATCGTCGCCAGCCCGCCGAGTTCGACGCCGTCGAGCGGCAGGACCGCCTCCCAGCTCTCCCCTGGCTTGGGCACGCCGTCGAAGACGGTGGTGCCGTTCACCAGCACGCGGACGCGGTGGTTCGGCCGGTCGGGGATCACGGCCGTGACCGCGAGGGCCTTCCAGCGCCGGTCGCGGGGGGCGGGGACGACGACCTTGGCCGCGCCGTCGGTCCAGCGGCAGGGCTGGCCGCCGTACTCCTCGCGGTGGTAGAACCCGGACTCCTCGACCCCCACGACCGGCCCGGCCGCGAAGTTCACGCCGGCGAGTTCTTGGCTGCCGCTCACCAAGGTGACGCCCCGGACGATCACTCCGAGGGAGCGCGCGTCGGGGGGCTTGGTCGCCGCGACCGTTGGGGTGAAGGTGTCGCTGAGGACCTCAACAGTCGCGGGGCCGGTGAGGACCAGCCCGGACAGGTCGAACGTCCGCGCCCAGTCGGTCTGGGGCTTGACGGTTTCATTGAACACGGCGGTGCCGTTCACGCGGATCGTCAGCGTGGTCGGCTTCGGGACGCCGAGGCCGAGGCGGACGTGCAGGGCGACCGGCGGTCGGCCGTCGAGCGGCACCGTCAGCCGGGCGGCCCCGTCGGTCCAGCGGAATGCCTCGGCACTCGTCCCGCCCTCGGTGTCGTGGAACCCGGACTCCTCGACCCCCGGCACCCGCCGCACGCCGAGCGGCAGGTCCACGTAAGTCGGCGGCCGGTAGGCGCGGCGGGCCTTCGTGAAGAAGTAGGTGCCCGCGGCCAGTGACACCGCGACCGCGGCGATGACCGCCGCGGGGAGCGCCCAGCGCCGGGCGCGCCGGGCGCGAGAGGGGGGTTCGGCGGTCGGCTGTTCCATGAGGACTCCCCGGACACCCGACCCGACAACTCTCGGGGGCGGCCGCTTCCGGCTTTCCGCGCGACGGGTCAGGGGTTACCATGACGGTAAGGTGTACCGCTGGGGTCCGGGGCACCCCGAACCGTTGTCAGGATAACGGGAGTCAACGCCGGAGGACAGTGAAAAGCGGCGGGGGGTAGGAAGACGCCCGAAGCCAAGGTTTCGCAGGATTTTCGCCCTCGTAGCTCAGGGGATAGAGCACCCGTTTCCTAAGGCGTATACGAACGTTGCGTAATCCGCTTTTATGCCTCTTTTTGCCTGTTATTCGTAGCCTTCCCGACACTTCCGCCCGATCCGCGAAACCCCCGGAAACCCGGCGTACCCGCTCCCCTCGGTAGTAATTACTACCGCGCGTTTTGGGTAACATACCGGCCGGGCCGTTCAATATGAGAGGGGTGGGTAATGAGTCTCGTCGTAGCTCTTGACTGCGTTTTGGCCTTCGTTGGCGTCCGCGACAAGGATGGGCGGCATGATATGTCCTGCTCGCAGGTAAACCACTTAGTGACTGTCCCATAAGGGGTGATGGGGTGCGTAAAATGGCCCATGAGAACCCAACCCTACCCCAGTGACATCACCGACGAGCAGTGGGCGC
>JAYTUC010000126.1:0-26963 GCA_043744775.1 Fimbriiglobus sp.
TCAGCGCCCGGAGCGGGCGCGTCCAGGACTCCGGGCGCTGACGCTTCCGGCTCGCCATGCTCTTGCCGTCGCCGAACCGGCGCGATTCTTGCAACGCGACGCAACCCACCCCCCGGAGACGCCCCGATGCGACGCCGCGACTTCCTCCGCACCGCCACGGCGGTCCCCCTCCTCGCCGCAACCGTCGCCCCCGCGGCGCGGGCCGCCGCAGTCGCCGAACCGCTGTTGCGCTTCGACCCTGCCGGCGAAGTCGTGCGCGACGGCATGCGCTTCCGCCAGCTCGGCAAGACGGGCGTCGAGGTGTCGTGCGTCGGCCTCGGCGGCTTCCACATCGGCAAGCCGGACACCGACGAGGAGGCGGTCACGCTCGTCCGCACCGCCATCGACGGCGGCGTCAACTTCCTCGACAACTGCTGGGACTACAACGGCGGCCTCAGCGAGCTGCGCATGGGCAAGGCGCTGCAAGACGGCTACCGCCGCAAAGCGTTCCTGATGACCAAGATCGACGGCCGCACCAAGGCCGAGGCCGCCCGGCAGATCGACCAGTCGCTGTTGCGGATGCGCACCGACGTGATCGACCTCGTCCAGCACCACGAGATGATCCGCCTCGAAGACGGCGACCGCGTCTTCGGGGAAGGCGGCGCGCAGGAGGCGGTCGAGGCGGCGAAGAAGGCCGGCAAGCTGCGCTTCGTCGGCTTCACCGGCCACAAAGACCCGCTCGTCCACTTGCGGACGCTCCTGGTAGCCCGCGATCACGGCTTCCGTTTCGACACCGTGCAAATGCCGCTCAACGTGATGGACGCGCACTTCCGCAGCTTCGCCCGCGGCGTCCTGCCGGAACTGGTCAAGCAGCAAATCGGCGTCCTTGGCATGAAGGCCCTCGCCGACGGGTCAATTCTGAAGTCCGGCACGGCGACAGCGGTCGAGTGCCTGCGCTACGCCCTGACGCTGCCGACTTCGGTCGTCATCACCGGCTGCGAGACGCTGGAGCGCGTGACGCAGATGCTCACCGTGGCCCGCGACTTCAAGCCGATGACCGTGGCCGAAGTCGATGCGCTGCTATCGCGCTCGGCGAAGGCGGCGGCGAAGGGCGAGTACGAGAAGTTCAAGACCGGCGTGCAGTTCGACAGCACCGCCAAGCACCCCGAATGGCTGGGGTAAAACGAAAACAACCTCCCGCAAAGACGCCAAGGCGCGAAGAGAACCAAATTCAAGTCTTGGTTCCCTCGGCGTCTTTGCGGGAGGTTGTTTTCAATGGGTCGCCGCTTCCCCCGGCCGCGGCGGCGTGGTAGAATGCGTAACTCCCGCCTGTCCCCCCTTCCGCCCCAGGGTCCGCCATGTTCGCCGCCCTCTTGATGTGCGCGCTGCTGCCGCTCACGCCCGAAGACAAGCCCGCCGCCGGCCTCACGCCGATCGCCGTGGCGACCCTGACCCGCACCACGCCGATCAGCTACGAGAAAGATGTCGCGCCGATCGTCTCGGCGAAGTGCCGCGTCTGCCACGAGGGCAAGAACCTCGAAGGCGACTACGACATGAGCACCTACGCCACGATGCTCAAGGGCGGCAAGCGAGGGGCCAAGGTCATTGTGCCTGGTAAGGCCGACGCGAGCTTCTTCTGGATGAGCAGCAGCCACCGCGTCAAGCCGATCATGCCGCCCAAGAGCGAGAGTAACCCGCTCACGCCCGACGAGGTCGCGGTGTTCAAGCTCTGGATCGACCAGGGGGCCAAGGGGCCGGCCAGCGAAGTCCGCACGCGCGTCAAGGTCGTGCTCGGGCTGCCGCCGGAGTCGGTCAAGCCGGTGCGGGCGGTGGCGATCAGCCCCGACAAGAGCCTCGTCGCCGTCGGCCGCGGCAACCAGTTGCACCTCTTCGACGCCAAGAAGGGCGACTACCTGCGCGCCCTGACTGACCCCGACCTCAAAACCCCGCAGGGGAAGTCGGCCGACGCCGCGAACCTCTCGCTCGTCGAGTCGATGGCCTTCGCCCCCGACGGTAAGACGCTCGCGGTCGGCAGCTTCGGCGAGGTCGTGCTGTGGGACATCGCCACCAACAAGGTCGCCCGCCGGCTGACCGGATTTGTGGACCGCGTCGTGTCGCTCAGCTACTCAGCCGACGGCAAGCGGCTCGCCACCGGCGGCGGGGCACCGACCGAGGACGGCGAGGTCCGCATCTTCGACGCCGTCACGTGGACTCAACTCGCCGACGTGAAGCCGTCGCACAGCGACACGGTGTTCGGCGTCTGCTTCTCGCCCGACGGCAAGCTGCTGGCGACCGCGGGGGCCGACAAGTTCGTCAAGGTCTTCGAGGTGCCCTCCGGCAAGCTCGTCAAGTCCTTCGAGGGCCACACGAACCATGTGCTCGATGTCGGCTGGTCGATGGACGGCAAGTTCCTGGCCTCGGCGGGGGCCGACAACCTCGTCAAGATTTGGGACTACGAGAAGGGCGAGAAGACCAAGGACATCCGCAACCACGACAAGCAGATCACGCGGCTCGTGTTCGTGCCCAAGTCGCCGACCTTCGTGACGACGGCCGGCGACGGCGTGATGCGGACTTGGAACGTCGAGAGTGGCGGCATGGGCCGCACCTTCGCCGACGCCAAGGGGGCGCTCGACGCCGTGGCCGTCAGCGCCGACGGCTTGCTGGTCGCGTCCGGCGGCGAGGAGGGGGTTGTCCGCCTCTACACCGCCGCCGACAGTAAGCTGATCAAAGCCCTGCTGCCGCCCGACGCGGAGCCGGTCGCCGCGACCGCTCCTGTCGCCAAGCCCAAGAAGTAACTCCTCGAGGACTCCCCGTGACCCGCCGACTCGCCGCCGTCGCGTTCGCCCTGTGCGCCACGACCCTGACGGCGGCCGAAAAGCCGAACGTCGTGCTGATCGTTCTCGACGACGCGGGCCAGCGGGACTTCGGCTGTTACGGCAGCACCTACCACAAGTCGCCGCACCTTGACGCCCTGGCGAAGCAAGGCGTCCGCTTCACGGAGGCGACCTCGGCCTGCCCCGTCTGCTCGCCGTCGCGGGCGGCGCTCCTGACCGGTCGCGACCCGGTCCGCTACGGCCTGACCGACTGGGTGCCCGGCCAGCCGTCGCGGCCGGGGCAGCGGCTCGTCGGCCCGAGGAACGCGACGGAATTGCCGCTGGCGGCCGTCACCGCCGGCGAACGCTTCCGGGCGGCCGGCTACCGCACTGCGCACGTCGGCAAGTGGCACTTGGGCGGGGCGGGGTTCGCCCCGACCGACCAGGGCTTCGACCTCAACGTCGGCGGGAGCGCCGCCGGCCACCCGCCGAGCTACTTCGCCCCCTACGGGCCCAAAATCCCCGGCCTCGGCGAGGCCGCCAAGGGCGAGTACCTCACCGACCGCCTGACCGACGAGGCGGTCCGGTTCGTCGCGGCCGAGCCGGGCAAGCCGTTCTTCTTGTGCCTGGCCCACTACGCTCCGCACACCCCGCTCCAGGCGCGGCCCGAAGTCGTCGCCAAGTACGCGCCCGGCAGACTCGGCGCGCAGGGCAACCCGACCTACGCGGCGATGATCGAGAGCATCGACGACAGCCTGGGGCGACTCCTCAAAGCGCTCGACGACGCCAAGGTGGCGGGCAACACGGTGGTGGTCCTGACGAGCGACAACGGCGGCCTGGCGACTCTCGAAGGGATGGCCCGCCCGGCCACGTTCAACGGCCCGTACCGCGAGGGCAAGGGCTACCTTTACGAGGGCGGGCTGCGCGTGCCGCTCGTGGTCCGCGCCCCCGGCGTGAAGCCGGCCGTGCTCGCCGGGGCCGTCGATGGCATCGACCTGCTGCCGACGCTGCTGGACCTGTGCGGCCTCCCCGCCGAGCCGAAGGACTTCGACGGCGTCAGCCTGGCGAGAGTCTTGCGCGGCGACCCGTTGCCCCCACGGAGTCTCGTCCACTTCTACCCGCATTACGCGAACCAAGGCGGCAAGCCCGGCGTGGCGGTCCGGCGTGGCGACTGGAAGTTGCTCGTCGATTACGAGACCGACCGCGGCGAACTCTACGACCTCAAGGTTGACCCCGGCGAGGGCCGAAACGTCGCCGCCGAGCACGCCAAGGTCGTGACCGAGCTGCGCGGCGAGATCGACGCCTGGGTGAAGTCGCGCGGGGCGAAACTGCCGACGCCGAACCCCGACTACCGGCCGAACCCGCCGGACAAGGCCGGTGTCATCACGATGCACGCCCGCACGGCGACGGTGTCCGGCGGGCAGCTGCGTTACGAGCCGCTGCCGCACAAGGAGACCCTCGGCTACTGGGTCCGCGCCGCCGACACCGCCGCGTTCGACTTCACCGCGGTCACGCCCGGCGAGTACGCCGTCGAGGTGTTGCAAGGCTGCGGCAAAGGCAGCGGCGGCAGCGAGGTCGAGTTGAGCGTCGGCGCGTCGAAGCTGGCGTTCACGGTCAAGGACACCGGCGGCTTCCAGGCGTTCGAGCGCCGCGCCGTCGGCACCCTGACCGTCGTCGCCGGCCGGCAGACGTTGACCGTGAAGCCGCTGACGAAGCCGGGCGCGGCGGTGATGGACTTGCGCGAGGTGGTGCTGCGGCCGGCGAAGTGATAGGCTTTCGAGACGACGGACGCGTAACTCAGCGGTTAGAGTGCGGCTTTTACACAGCCGAGGTCGGGGGTTCGAGTCCCTCCGCGTCCACTACACAATTCCGTGGCGAGCCGGAAGCGTCAGCGCCCGGAGTTCTTCCCACGCGAGGAACTCCGGGCGCTGACGCTTCCGGCTCGCCTGGTCACTCCGCCAGCGTCACGATCATGCGCACGGCTTGCTCAGCCGCCTGGCGCAGGGCTTCGCTGGGGTCGCGCAGCGCCTGACGCAGTGACGGCAGCGCGTCCGCGGCCGGCGGGCCGATGCGGCCGAGCGACTGCGCGGCGTACAGCCGGCACCCCTCCTCGGCCGTCGGCGGGCCGGGCTTCGCCGGGACTCCCGGCTTCGCCGGGCCGCCGCGAAGGCACTCGATGAGGCCGGGCACGGCGGCGGCGGCCGTCGGCCCCATCCAGCCCAGGGCCAGCGCCGCCTCGCCTCGGACGAACGGGTCGCGGTGCTGCAAGTGGGTCAGGAGCGTCGGAAGCGCCGGCCGGCCGACCTGACTCAGCGCCTTCGACGCCAGCCGGCACAAGACGATGTTGGTGCCGCGCATCGCCTCGGTCAGACTCGGTACCGCCGCCGCGCCCTTCTCCCCCAAGCCGCCGAGCGACTGCGCGGCCCCCGAGGCGACCCGCGGGTCGGCGTCGCGCAGCGCCTCGCACAACGCGGTGAGTGCCGGCAGGCCCGCCTCGCCGAGCTTGCCGACCGCCCAGACGGCGTTGCGGCGGACGTACTTGTCGGGGTGCTTGAGCATCGCCAGGAGGTGCGGCAACGCCGCCGGCCCCATCTGGCCGAGGGCCTGGGCCGCCGACTCGCGCACCGCCGGCTCCGGGTCGTCGAGGGCGCGGGCGAGCGGCGGCATGGCGTCGCGGGCCTGCGGGCCGAGCCGGCCGAGCGACCGCGCCGCGCGGCTGCGCACGTCGGCCGCGGTACTGCGGAGGCCGCGGACGAGGTCCGGGATGGGGTCGTCAACGGTCGGCGTCACCGGCGGAACCCCGCGACTTCGAGTGTGCGTGCCGTGGCGGCGGCACCGTCCGCCGAAACTTAGGACGCCCACCCCGCGCCGCAAGCCGAAAGCCCCGATTTGCGTCACATCCGCAGCAGGGCGACCGTCCCCAGCAGCGCCGCGGCCACGGCCGCCGCCCCGCTCGCCACGACCAGCCGCTTCGCCCGCGTCACGGCGATGACTTTCTGCGGCACGAACATGCGCCAGGTGCCGAACTCGCCCGCGGTCGCCGCTACCGTCGGCGGGGGGGCCGTGGCGTCGGGGTGCCGTTGCCACCAGGCCCGCGGCCAGCCGTAGCGCATCACGAGGATGACTGGCCGGCACAGCGAGCGCGTCTCGAACCCGGCGAGGGTCTCGACGCTGGTCGTGAAGAACCAGTCGGCGCGCCCCCGGAACGTCGCCCTGTCGGCACCGTCGGCGTGCTTCGCGGCGTACTGGAAGACTTCGACCTTGCGCAAGTCCTGGGCGGCCCACGTCTCGTTGGGGTACTGCAACTTCTCCGGCGTCGAAAGGGTCGGCCGCTCGTGGGCCGCCATCCAGTGGGCATAGTGCAACAGCGTCAGCCGGGCGTAGGCGTACATGCGGTCGAGTTGCCCACGCTCAATCTTGTGGTCGAGGTAGACGCCCAGGGCTTGCAGGGTCATCGTGTAGAACCAGCGCAGTTCCGCGTTGAGCAGGTCGAGCGCGTCGAGGTCCTGCGCCGGGTGGACGACGCGGCGGATGACCTCCTCGCACTTCGCCAGGTACTTCGCGTCGGCCGTGAGCTGGTGCCCCACCAGCAGCGCCAGGATGCTGTTGCCGGCGGCGCGGCCGGGGCCGTGGTAGCCGCCCGCCCCTGACTCCGTCGCCAGCCCCGTCGGGGTGCGGCTCAGCCACTTCAAGACCGTGCCGCGCGGGTCGTCCATCGCAAGTACGAAGTCGGCCAGGCCGACGGCGGCGTTACGGTAGCGGGCCTCGCCGGTGACGAAGTACGCCAGCATCATCCCGGCGTTGTAGTTGTGCGACGCGCTCGGCCCGCCGCCGACGGCGTAAGCCTTCTTCAACTGCGCGGCCGTGTCGCCGAGTTGGTCCATCTTCTCCGTCAGGCTCTCGACGGGGCCGCGCGTCAGCGACTTTGGGTAGCTGCGGTGGGTGCCGGTGTCGGCGTCGGCGTAGTGGTAGGTGTGCCAGAACAGCCCGCGGTTGTACGCCGGCTTGTCCGCGTCGGTGTGGTACAGGTCGATATCGACAGTGTGGTCGGCGCAAGCCAAGCCCGCCGTCAGCCGGTCGAACTCGCCGGTGCGGAAGAACTGGACGAGGAACGCCGCGACGCAGTCGTACTGGTTGTTGTAGTGCGAGACCAGCGGCGTCGGGCCTTTGTGGGTCGTCGCCTCGTGGTCGCCGTAGAGGTCGCCGTAGTGCCGCCAGCCGTACTCGTCGATGCACTCGCGCTTCGCCGCGAACGTGGCCGGCCCGACGAAGCCGAGGTCGGCCAGCTCGCACGCCAACGTGTTGGGGTCGGTCGCGCGCGGCGTGAGCTCCGGCACCGCCCCGCTCGCGGCGTACCACTCCGGCGAGGCGGCGACGTGCAGCGGGCTGCGGCACCACGCCATCGGCTCGGCGGTCACCGCGTCCCGGCCGTGGGCGACGTAGAAGACGTGGGTCTTCTGCTCCCCGCCCTGCAACTCGTGCGGCCGCGCCTCGGTCGGGAACAGGCTCAGCGTGACCCCCTCAGGCGACACGCGGAGCGCCTTGGGGAAGTTCTCCCAGAAGTCCGGCAGCGCGACGCCGACGAAGACTTCGCCGTCTGCGAGCGTGGCGACGGGGGTCGCGCGCAAGCCGTCGGCGGGGGTGCCGTCGAGGGTCGCCCGGTAGCCGCGGAAGGCGAGCGGCACGCGGCGGTCGGCGTCGAGGTGGCTCGACGACGCCCAGTTCTCCCCTCCCGACGACGCCTGGAACACCCCCCCGGCGGCGACCGATTGCGCCGGTGACAGTCGATCGACACTAATCGTGCCGCGCGGCGTGTGGCCCTTGGGGAACGGCACGAAGACATCGACCGAGTCGAGCAGTTCGCCGCCGCCCTCGCCGAGGTCCCAGTTGCCGCCGGGGTGGTCGGCCGCGAGCGTATTCGTGAGCGTGAGCGTGACGCGGCTCGTCGCCGTTCCGGGCAGCGGCCGCACCTCCACTTCGATCTCCAGCCCCAGCGAGAAGCTAAAGCGGAACGGCGCGCCGGTCGTCGGGATCGGCTCGTGCATCAGCACCGGCGGCGCGTGCGGCTCCATGCGCTGGCCCAGGACTTTCACCCAGAACTCGGGCACCGGCGGCAGTGGCAACGTCGGCTCCGGCTCCTCACGCGGGCTCCACCGGACTTCGACGCGGTAGCCGGTGGGGCCGTTGCCGCCGGTGCTCAGGTTGGCCTCGAAGAGGCACCACCGCACGGTGCCGTCGGCCCAGCGTTCGAGCACTTTCGTCGTCAGCGGGTGCGTCGCGCCGTCGGGGCCGACGAGGTGGAAGTGGCGTTCGTCGAAGACACCTCGCGCCCACGGCAGGCCGAAGCGTACCGGCTCGCCGCGGCGCGGCCCCGGCTCCGCGCTCCAGGCCCGAAGTTCGGCGTAGTACGGTGCGGAGGGCGGCTCGGTCACGGGCGTTCTCGGGGGGCTGTGGCGCGGCGGCGCATCGTGGGGCATAATAGCGGCATGACGCCGAACGCCCATTCGCCGCGCCCGCTGGTCGTCTTCGCCGACGACTGGGGCCGCCACCCGTCGAGTTGCCAGCACCTCGCCCGCCGGCTGCTGCCGCGCCGCGAGGTCGTCTGGGTCAACACCATCGGCACGCGCCCGCTGCGGCTCGACCTCGGCACCGCGCGCCGCGTGCTGGGCAAGCTGCGCCAGTGGGGCCACGCCGACGCCGCACCCGCCGACAGCGACCTGTCACCGCGGGTCGTCGCCCCGAAGATGCTGCCGAGCTTCAAGGGCGTTTGGCGCGGCGTCAACCGCCGGCTGCTGGTGCGCGGCCTGCGCGGCACCTTCGACGCCCTCGCGCAAGCCCCCGTGGTCGTCACGACGCTGCCGCTGACGGCCGACCTGGTCGGCCGCCTACCGGCGCACCG
The DNA here is from genome assembly GCA_043744775.1 of Fimbriiglobus sp. Lineage (GTDB taxonomy): Bacteria > Planctomycetota > Planctomycetia > Gemmatales > Gemmataceae > Fimbriiglobus. The sequence continues at coordinate 8,692 of JAYTUC010000126.1, forward strand.
CTGGGTCTACTACTGCGTCGATGACTTCGGCGTCTGGCCCGGCTATGACGGCGCGACGATGCTGGCGATGGAGCGCGAGCTCGTGCCGAAGGTCGATGCCGTCGTCGCGGTCAGTGACACCCTTGTGTCGCACGTCGCCGAACTCGGCAAGTCCGCGCACCTGCTAACGCACGGCGTCGATCTCGCCCACTGGCAATCGCCCCCCGGCAAACCGCCCGCGTGCCTCGACGGGTTGGAGCCGCCGTTCGTCGTCTTCTGGGGCGTGATCGACCGTCGGCTCGACCTGGCCTTCGTGCGTCACCTCACGGCCAACCTGGGGCGCGGCACGGTGGTGCTCGTCGGCCCGCGGGAAGACCCCGACCCGGCCCTCGTCAGCGGCCCCCGGCTCGCCCTGCGGCCGGCGTTGCCGTTCGGCGACTTGCCGGCGCTCGCGGCCGCCGCCTCGGTCCTCGTGATGCCCTACGTTGACGCCCCGGTCACGCGGGCGATGCAGCCGCTGAAGCTCAAGGAGTACCTCGCCTCGGGCAAGCCGGCGGTGGTGCGCGACCTGCCCTCGACGCGGCCGTGGGCCGACGCCGCTGACCTCGCCGCGACGCCGGAGGCGTTCACGGCCGCCGTGAGCGCGCGGCTGGTATCGGGGCTGCCGGCCGCGCAGCTCGTGGCGCGGGGCCGCTTGCGGGATGAGGGTTGGGACGCCAAGGCCGTGCAGTTCGAGCAGTGGATCGACGGCGAGTGACGCCTACTTCGCCAGCTTCAGTCGAATCTCGGCCTCGATCCGGTCGTAGATGCCTCGTTGATGCGCGGCGGCTCCAACGATCCCGTTTGCCACACGAAGCTCCCAATACCTCTCGGCGTTGACCGCCTCTTCGACGTTGCGCTCCAGCAACACGCGACGGGCCTCGGCGTCCGCCGCGAGCGCGAGTTCGGACTTCAGGAGGTAGCCTTGGGCCTTCCGAAACGAGGCGGCATCGACCTCCAAAAACAGTCCGCCGTCTCGGCGTTCGGACATGAGCTTGACCGCTTCGCGGATGACGCCCCTCCGCTGTTCGCCGAGTTGGCGAACGCGGTCGGCGGGCGGCGTCTCGGCCGCGTTCACCTCCCGGAGTTCCGCGTCGAGCCGCAAGTAGGTCACGAGGGGCAGTATCGACTCCTGTCCCATGCCAGCCCCGGCCCGCTTCGCGAAGTACTGTTCGGTCACTTTGAGGGACTCGACTGCGGTCCGGTTCGTCGCGTCCCGTTCGGCCGGGGTCGCCGCGCGGGAGGCGGCCAGTCTCGCTTCGCTGTTCAACTCCTCGGCCGCGAGCACGATCTCGTCCGCTGAGGCTCCTGCGCCTTGGAGACGGCGGGCGAAAGACTCATCGCGTCGCTTGCCGGCCGCGACTTGGCTCTCGTGGTGCCGACGGATCACGGCCGGGTCGGCCTTGACCTCCTCCAGTAGGCGGGCTTGCGCCGCCAGCCGGTAGCAGTGCGCGCGGAGGTAGTCTCCATGCCCTCCGACTCCGTTCTCCATTCTCCCCTGCGTGTACGCCTCCATCTCGAGGAGTGACGCGACTTGCGTCAGGAGGGCATCCACCCGCCCGCCCTCTGACTGGGCGAAGGCGTAATCGACCTGGCTCCGCCGCAGCATGTCGGCGCAGGCGGTGCTGTAGTCCGCGGCTGTGGACACCCCGCCTTGCCGCACCGCCGCGGACATTTCGACGATCCACCGCGCGACCTGCTTTTGCTCCAGCCGCATTTCGCCGACGGTCGCCGCCACCCCGGCCGCCCGATACCAGGCGGGTCTCGGAATCGCAATCTGCGCCCGCGGTGCCCCCGCAGTCCGGTCGGCTGGGGACGGGGGGAACGGTTGCTGGGCCGCGAGGAGGGTCGCGGCGACCAGTACATACAGCGGAGTCATTCGGCAGCCCTCAAGAGCAGTTCGATCCCCGCGCGATTTTAACGCTGGTGTTATTGCGGCGTCAAGTATCCTCTCAAATTTGCCACGGTGATTGTGTCCGTCACGTTCGCCGCTGCCGTCGGCACCGGGCCGGTCACTCGCGGTGCAACTCGAGCAGCAAGCCCCCGGCCGCCGGGTCGAAGCTCGTCGGGAAGTCCGCCCCCGGCTGGGCCGGGGGGAAGCCGATCCGCAGCCGGTCGCCGCGCAACTCGTAGATGCAGCGGGACTCCCAGTCCGGCATCGCCGCCGACCGCTGAGTCAGCGGGAAACCCAGGAGCGTAATCGGGTGGTTGACGCCCGGCCTGTCGGCGCTGAACAGGACGATGCGCGACGGGGACGCGGCCGGGGGCAGCCGGTAGTAGTACCGACTCGTTTGAACGATGGGCGATCGAGAATCGGTGATGATTTCCCCGTCGAATGTCATGCGGCGATCGACGCCGACCCACGCCCCCTGAAGGCGGGCCGCGTCCCCCGGCTGCGTCAGGGCCGCCGACACGGCCACGGCAATGCCCACAGCAATGACGAACGCCACCACCACGGCCAGCCAACGGTAGCGACGCTTCATCACCTTGACCCCTGGGGATGAGGCGGTCGCAGTCTAACGACGCCCCGAGCGGCCGTCAACCGTCGCGCCGGACGCCGCGTAGCCGCGCAGTTTCGCCAGGTTGACGGGGTCCATCGGGTTGCCGCCGGCGTCCTCCTTCGGCGTCTCCAGAATCATCGGCACCTTGGCGAGCCGCGGGTCGGTCGCTAGGCAGCGGAACGCCTCCTCGCCGATGTGGCCCAAGCCCAGGCCGGCGTGCCGATCGACGCGGCTGCCCAGCGGCTTCACACTGTCGTTGACGTGGACCACTTTCAACCGTTGCAGCCCGACGACCGCGTCGAACTCGGCCACCGTCGCGGCGTAGGTCTCCGCGGTGCGCAGGTCGTAGCCGGCGGCGAAGACATGGCAGGTGTCGAGGCACACGCCTAAACGCTCCGGTTCGGCGACGCCGTCGAGGATCGTCGCCAGGTGCTCGAAGCGGTGGCCCAGCGTCGTGCCTTGGCCCGCGGTCGCCTCGACCAGCACGCGCACGGCGTACCCCGGACAGCGGGCGTGTGCCAAGTCGATTCCCTCGATCACGCGGGCCAGGCCGTACGCTTCGCCGTGGCCGACGTGCGCGCCGGGGTGCATCACGAGGTAGTCGATGCCGAGTGCTTCGGCCCGCTCGATCTCGACGGCGAACGCCTCGACGCTCTTGGCGAAGAGCACGTCGTCCTTGGCGGCGAGGTTGATGAGGTACGAGTCGTGGGCCGTCACCGACTCCGCCCCGGCCCGCTTGACCGCGGCGCGGAAGTCGCGCACGTCGTCGGGCGTCAGCGGCTTGGCGGCCCACTGCGCCGCGCTCTTCGTAAAAAGCTGGAAGGTCGCGCAGCCGAGTTCGCGGCACGTCTCGGCCGCCTTCGACAGGCCGCCGGCGATCGAGAAGTGGGCACCGAACGGCGGCATCGCGGCGAGTCTCGCGGGGCAGGGGGCCGGCAGTGTAAGCCCCGGCCCGCCGTTTGCAAACCCCGAGTCACACTGAGGGTTTCGTAGGGGCATCCCCTTGTGGGTGCCCGGCGTGCGCTCCCCCCTCACGATTCTTCGACGACCTCAACCGCCCGCAGGCCTCACGCATGGCGAAGCCGCCCCGCCCCAAACTCCCGATCGCCGTGCCCAACGACGGCACCGTCCGCGTGAGGGGCGCGCGCGAGCACAACCTGAAAAGCGTCGATGTCGATTTGCCGCGCGACGCGCTGGTCGTGTTCACCGGCGTGTCGGGGTCGGGCAAGTCGTCGCTGGCCTTCGGCACCCTCTACGCAGAGGCCCAGCGCCGCTACCTCGAATCGGTCGCCCCCTACGCCCGCCGGCTGTTCGACCAGGTCGGCGTGCCGGACTTCGATAGCATCGACGGCCTGCCACCGGCGATCGCTCTGCAACTGCAGCGCGGCAGCCCAAGTACGCGGTCGTCGGTCGGCAGCGTCACGACCCTGTCGAACCTGCTGCGGATGCTCTACTCGCGCGCCGGCCGCTACCCGCCGGGCCAACAACTCCTGTACGCCGACGCCTTCTCGGCCAACACGCCGGACGGGGCCTGCCCGCGCTGCCACGGGCTGGGCCGGGTCTACGACGCGACCGAGGCGTCGATGGTGCCCGACGACGCGCTCTCGATCCGCGAGCGGGCCGTTGCCGCGTGGCCGACGGCGTGGGGCGGGCAGAACCTGCGCGACATCCTCGTGAGCCTCGGCTACGACATCGACCGGCCGTGGCGCGAGCTGCCGCGCCGAGACCGCGACTGGATCCTCTTCACCGACGAGCAGCCGACCGTGCCGGTCTACCCCGGCCTCACCCCCGAGGCGACCCGCGCCGCGGTCAAGCGCAACGCCCCGCCGGACTACCGCGGCAACTTCTCGAGCGCCCGCCGGCAACTGCTGCACAGCTTCGCCACGACGCAAAGCCCCGCGATGCGGCGGCGCGCGGCCCGCTACCTCGTGAGCGCCGACTGCCCCGAGTGCGCCGGCCAACGCCTGCGCCGCGAGTCGCTGGGCGTCACCTTCGACGGCCTCAACATCACCGCTCTGTCGCGCCTGCCGCTGGCGCGCCTGGTCGAAATCTTCACGCCCTACGCCGACGGCACCGCCGCCGACCTCGTGGCCCTGGCAATCGACCACCCCGAGAAGGTCGTCGTCACGCAGCGGATCGCGCGCGACCTCGTCGGCCGGCTCGAAACGGTCCTCGACCTGGGCCTCGGCTACCTCGCCCTGGAGCGCGGCACGCCGACACTGTCCCCCGGCGAGTTGCAGCGTCTGCGGCTGGCGACGCAAGTCCGCTCGAACCTCTTCGGCGTCGCCTACGTCCTCGACGAGCCGAGCGCCGGCCTGCACCCCGCCGACACCGAGGCCCTGCTGACGGCCCTCGCGAAACTCAAAGCCGCCGGCAACTCGCTGTTCGTCGTCGAGCACGACCTCGATGTCATCCGCCGCGCCGACTGGCTCGTCGATGTCGGCCCCGCCGCCGGCGAGCGTGGCGGCCGTGTCCTGTACAGCGGCCCGCCCGCCGGCCTCGAACACGTCCCCGAGTCGCAAACGGGCCGGCACCTCTTCGGCCGCGCCCCGGCCCCGCCGCGCCCGCCCCGCACGCCGAAGGGTTGGCTGAAGCTGGTCGGCGTGACGCGCAACAACCTGCGCGGCCTCGACGCCGCGTTCCCGCTGGGCGTGCTGACGGCCGTCACCGGCGTGTCGGGGTCGGGCAAGTCGAGCCTCGTCGGCCAGGCGCTCGTCGAACTGGTCGCGTCGCACCTGGGGCAACCGGCGACGACTGACACCGAGGAGTCAGCGGAGGGCGACCCCGAGCCGGGCGCGGCGGTGGCGGGCGTCGGCGGCCGCATCGCGTCGGGGGCCGACGGCCTGCGGCGGCTCGTGCCGGTGGACCAGAAGCCGATCGGCCGCACGCCGCGCTCGAACCTGGCGACCTACACCGGCCTCTTCGACGCCGTGCGGCAACTCTTCGCGGCGACCCCCGCCGCGAGGTCGCGCGGCTACGGGCCGGGCCGCTTCTCGTTCAACGTCGCCGGCGGCCGCTGCGAGACGTGCGAGGGCGAAGGCTCCATTTACGTCGAACTGCTGTTCCTGCCGGGCGTCTACAGCCCGTGCCCCGCCTGCCGCGGCACCCGCTTCAACCCGGCGACGCTGGAGGTGACAGTCAACGGCAAGAGCGTCGCCGACGTGCTGGCGCTGACGGTCGTTGCGGCCGCCGACTTCTTCGCAGGCACGCCGCAACTGCTCTGCCCGCTCGAAGTGTTACGTGAGGTCGGCTTGGGCTACCTGCGGCTCGGCCAGCCGGCGACGGAGCTGTCCGGCGGCGAAGCGCAGCGCGTCAAGCTCGCCACGGAGTTGCAGCGGCCGCAGCGCGGCGACACCCTGTACGTCCTCGACGAGCCGACGACGGGCCTGCACCCCGCCGACGTGGTGCGGCTCATGGCGCAACTCGACCGCCTCGTGGACGCCGGCAACACGGTCGTCGTCGTCGAGCACGAGATGCGTGTCGTCGCGGGGAGTGACCACGTGATCGACATCGGCCCCGGCGCGGGCGATGCGGGCGGCCGCGTGGTGGCGGCCGGCACGCCGGCCGAGGTCGCGCGGGCCAAAGGGGGTGTGACGGCCGCGTACCTGGCGCGGTATCTGAGGGCGTAATCTTGGCGAGCCGGGAAGCGTGAGCGCCCGGAGTTCTTGCTTGAAGAACTCCGGACGCTCACGCTTCCCGGCTCGCCAGTCACGCGATTGTGGCTCGCCAGTCGGGCTACTTCATCTTCTTCATGATGTCAGCGATCATCGCCGGGTCGAGCGGCGAGTTCAGTTGCGGCTCCGGTTCGAGGTCGGGCACCGGCGCGCCGTAGCCCTCCGGCAGGTGCTCGAAGGTGCACTCCTGGCCGTCCTCGGGGTGCGGGCCGTTCCAAATTTTGCCGGCCGTGCCGTAGTCCTCCGGGCTGAACTGGTACAGCTTCAGGTGCAGCCCGGCGTCCTCGTGGGCCTTGGCCTCGGGGAACTTCTTGTTGCTGATGTCCGGAATCGGCAGCAGCTTGCCGACATCCACACCCGTGAGCTTCTCGAGCGCCTTGGCGTAGGCCACGATGTGGACGCCGCCGCGCACGAGCAGGTAGCCGACCATCGCGCGGGCGCACGGGTCGGTCACCATCTCGTAGGCGCGAATCTTGTTGGCCCGCGCCCCGCACTCCAGGAAGAAGTTGTGCAGCAAGTCGGCCTTCAAGTTGCCGCTGCTGTAAACGTTGGCCCCCGTCCAGAAGTTGCCCATCGAGTCCATCGGCAGGGCTTGCTGGCCGGTCGCGAGGGTGTGGTAGGTGTTGCGGAAATTCGCCGCGTCGGCGAGCGGGCCGTTGACGGGGTTGGGGTCGCGCTTGGTGACGCCCGTCAGCAACATGTTGATGGCGTACGACACCAACTCGATGTGGCCATACTCCTCGGTGGCGATGTTGGCGATCATGTCGTAGAAGGGGCGCAGTTGGCTGCGGCCGCGGAAGTTGAACGACTGGAACGTGTAGTTCATCAACGTAGACATTTCGCCGAACTTGCCGCCGAGCAGCTCCTGAATCGCGGCGGCGTCGTTGGCCGACGGGTTCTTCGGCTTGGGCAGTTCCGTCAACAGGCGGTCCATGCGCAAAATCATTGGCAAACTCCTCAGGTGTCGCTCGAATCGAGCGAAGTATTCGTTGCAACTAGCGAGCCGCCGCCCGTCGGACTTTCGCGTAATCAGAGTCCTTCACAATCAGCCAAACTGTGACGGTCCGAGGCGACGCCGTAACGCCCGCGGCCCGCCGAGTTCGCCTCGGCGGGCCGCAGTTTTAGGATCGTCCAAGAGACTTAGTCGTCGCGGTTCGCCTTGAGCCGGCGGTCGGTCTCGGGGTGCTTGACGGCACCCTTGACGTGACCGTGCTCCTCGTCACCTTCCTCGTCGTCCTCGCTCGACGACGACTTGGCCGACGACCTGCTGGACGAACGCGCTTGGGAGCCGCCGTTGCTGCCCGAGTTGCCCGTGCCGCCCGACTGCGAGCCGCCTTGCTGCTGCTCGAGTTCCTCGCGCAGCTCGTGGATGCGGGTCTCGATCTCGTTGAGCACCCGCACGGCCCGCGTCATCAAACGCTTCTGGGCGGCCCCACTCTGCGAGCCGTTACCCCCTTGCGAGCCACCGCTTTGCGACGACCCGCTAGCTTGCGAGCCGTTGCCGCCCTGCGAGTTGGCACCTTGACCGCCGGACTTGCCGCCCGAGCGGTTACCGCCCCTGCCGCCCGACGAACCCGACTCGCCCTCGTCTTCGGACGACGACTGTCCGCGACCACCTTTGCCGGTCGCGGTCGCCGTCGCCATGCCCTCGTCGTCGTCGTCCTTGCCGCCGCGCGAGGAATTGTTGCTGGCCATCGTGAAACTCCTGTACCAACTCGTGTCGGGGGGAAAGACCCCGTCCGCCGTGCGGCGGCGGTGGACATTTGTGCAACACCCGTGCCAATCGCCTTTACTGCTCGGCCTTCGGGTTGGTTTTCCGGGTCACGGGGCCGTCCGAGTTGCCGCGCTTCTCGCGGGCACCCTTCTCCGCCACGGCCGCGTCGAGGCGCTCCTCGCCGGTCGGCTCGTTGTCGAGCGGCGAACTGTCCGCGCCGCCGGCCGCCGCGTCGGTGCCGCGCGGGTGCGGGCCGTAGGGGGTTGCGGGCAACTCGTCGCCCTCGTCGCTGTTGCGGGGGTCTTGGTCGATGGTGTACGGCATGGCGTCGATCCTATCGGGGGAGTGGTTACAGCGGCGGCGGGACGGCGGCCGCGTGGAGTTCGTTGTTCGCGGCCGCCGCGCGGTCGCTCAGGTGCGTAAAGACCGGCTTCAGCTTACCGCGGCTGTCGCGGCCGCGCGTCACGGCACTGCGGTCGCCGCCGGTCTCGGGCAGCAGCAGGCGGTTGACCAACGCCAAGGCGTCGGCGGTCAGGTTGGGCGCGAGGGCCTGCGCCGCGACGGCCAGCTTCGCCGGCAGGCCGAGCACCAGTTCGCCCTCACCCCGCGCGCACGACGCCAGGATTTTGCCCGCGGCCGATTCCGCGTTCATCGACAGGCCGGGCATGCCATTGCCCAAGGCGAACCAGACGTACTCCTCGTCGTGCCGGCCCTTGAACTCGGCGTTCAGGTGGCTGCCGGTGCGCAGTAGCCCTGGCGACACGGTCGTCACGACAACGCCGTCGGCGGCGACCTCGGCGCGCAGGCCGTTCGAGTAGCCGACGAGGGCGAACTTGCCGGTCGAGTAGGGCAGCAGGTGCGGCACCGCGACCTTGCCGCCGACCGAGGCGACGTTGACGATCCGCCCGGCGCGGCGGGCCTTCATTTCCGGCAGCGCCTCGGTGCAGGTGTTGAACGCGGCCCAGAAGTGGGTCTTCAGCGACTGCTCGAAGTCGTCCTCGCCCATCAACTCGGCGGGGCCGACGCGGATCACGCCGGCGTTGTTGACGAGTACGTCGATGGGGCCGTTCTGCCGGCGGGCGTGGGCGAAGAACTCGCGCACCCGGCCGCGGTCGGTCACGTCGCACTCCACGGCCGTCGCCCGGACGCCGCGCGCAGTCAGGTCGTCGAGGGCACGGGCGAGTTCATTAGGGTCCCGGCTGCAAACTGACAGCCGCGCCCCGGCCGCGCCGAGTTGGCGCGCCAGAACTAGGCCCAACCCGCGCGAGCCGCCTGTGACAACGACGTGCTTGTCGCGGAAGTCGTAGCGCGGCATCAGCGCGCGGTAGGCCAGGTAGCCGCCGGCCCCGAGCGCGGCGAGGAGCAAGGTTCGGTTCACAATCGACCCTCTTGAGCCACGAAAAAGGCCGGGCCGCACCGTTGGTAGCGCGTCCCGGCCGTCGAAGAGCGGGCAAAGTTACTTCGTTTCGCCTTGGGCCTTCTTGACCATGTCGAGGTGGTCCTTAAGCGTCGGCAACGCCTTGGTCGCCAGTTCCTTGAGGGCCGGGGCCTTGGCTTTCTCACTGGCCATCGTGAACTCCTTGATGTCCATTTCGTGGTCTTCGAGTTGGTCATCGAGATAAGCCTTATCGAACGCGGCACCCTTCATCCCTTTAAGCATTTCGAGGGTCTTGGTGTGCTTGGCGTCGAGTTTGGTAGCCACCTTCATGCCACCGGCGGCGGCAACCTTCTTCAGCTCGGCATTCATCTTGGTGTGGTCCTTCAACATCATCGTCGCGTGCTTCTTGACTTCGGCACTCATGGCCATCTTGGTGGCGAGCGTGTGGACTTGGACTTCGTACATTCCGCCTTCGGAAGCCTTCATGACGAACTCGGCGTCGTCGAACTCCTTGTCGGCCTTCGGGTCCTTCTTGTCCTGGGCGTTGGCGACCATCGCGAGGCCGCAGAGTAGGGCGGCGACGGCGAACGCGGCGCGGGTCGAGCGAATCATGGGGAGTCCTCAAGGGTGTCGTGTAGTGCCGGTCGTGCGGCGGTTGCGACCGTCGCAATCGGCGTGCCGGAACCGCCCGCCGTGCCGCAAGCGTCAGCGAACGGAGTTCGCCGGTGGCGACTCCGTTCGCTGACGCTTGCGGCACGCCGACAGCCGCTGGGCACCCCGTTGCGCGGGCGGGCGCAACCGCGTTCACCCCGCCCGCCGGCACGCCCGTCCCCAGCGCGACGGGGCCGCAAACGCGCTGCCGTCGCTACAATGACGGCCCCTCCCAACCCTCGATATTGTCAAGGAGGCGGGGCTGGCCGACAACTCGGACGTGCGCGGCTGTATGGTCACCAAGCCGACCGGCGTCGGGTTATCCCTCCGACGGGATCAAGGCCCGGCCACCGGCGGGGAGACAGCGACGCGGGCGGTGGCCGGTCGATGGCGAGCGTCTGACTGAGGGCTTGAGGGCACTGCCGATGTTGATCCTGAAGGGTGTGAGCGAGAAAACCATCACCGTGCGGTTCACGCCAGACGGACGCGGCCTCGAGACGTTCACCTGGCGGGGTATCCAACGCTGGCCGGACTGGTCGGCCGGCGGCAAGCCGGTCGCCGTCGCCGAGTTGGCAAAAGGGTTGACGGCCGAGGCGTACTCGACCGACGGACGGTATATCATCGGCATCAGTTCCGAGGGCCTGACACTGTCTGACCGGGCCGCCGGAACGACCACGATCCTTAACCCCGAACTTCAAGTCAATAGTGTCCTGTGGGCGTCGATCACCTCGGACGGCCGGCGGGTCATCACCTCACACCACATTCATGGGCAGTTGGGTTCCTATCTGCGATGTACCGCGATCGAAGCCCCGCATCCGGTTGTCTGGAACGTGCTGACGTGGGGTGTCGTCTATTTAGTCGCGTTGCTAGACGCCAACCGGTTCGTCTCGTTCGTCGCTGTCAAAGGTGGGGGCACTCTTATCGACGTTCACGATGCCGCGACCGGCGTACCTGTCGGCAAGACCTTCGGCCTGGTGCCCTACCAACTCGAGCGGCGTCGCGACGCCGCGACCGGCGAACCTGTCGGCCAGACCTTCGGCGTGGTGCCCACCGGCTCGAGTGGCGTGCGGCTTCACCGATCCGGCGGTGGCTTGTCTGTTGCAGCAAGAATCAGTTCGTCGTCTTCCAGTCCGACGACCTCGCCGCCGCCCCGATCATCGTGCGGAACACGTCCCGCCATGCGTTCACGAATCTCGCCTTCCACCCGTCGGGGCGGTGGCTGGCGGCGACCAGCACCGACGGCACGGTCAAGCTCTACGACGTGGCGACGTGGGCGTTAGCGCGTACCTTCAACTGGAAGATCGGCCGGATGCGCAGTGTCGCTTTTAGCCCCGACGGCACCGTCGCGGCGGCCGGCGGGGACAAGGGGCAGGTCGTGGTGTGGGACTTCGACGAGTAGGCCGGCCCGGCCACTACAATGACGGCCCCGCCCGCCCCCCGACAGGACTCGCCCCGATGGCCAACGTGATCACGCCGCGCGCCAAGGACTCCCCGCAGTGGTATCTCGACATCGTCAAGGAGGCGGGGCTGGCCGACAACTCGGACGTGCGCGGCTGCATGGTCATCAAGCCGACCGGCTACGCCATCTGGGAGAAGATGCAACGCGGCCTCGACCGGATGTTCAAAGACACCGGGCACGTCAACGCCTACTTCCCGCTGTTCATCCCCATGTCGTACCTCGCCAAGGAAGAGGAGATGGCCGAGGGGTTCGCCAAGGAATGTGCGGTGGTGACGCACTACCGGTTGAAGGCCGAGAAGGGCCAGCCGCTGCAAGTCGATCCGACGGCCGAGTTGGAGGAGCCGCTGATCGTCCGGCCGACCTCCGAGACGATCATCTGGCGGACCTACAAGGACTGGATCCAGAGCTACCGCGACCTGCCGATCCTCGTCAACCAGTGGGCCAACGTCGTCCGCTGGGAGATGCGCACCCGGCTGTTCTTGCGCACCACCGAGTTCCTCTGGCAGGAGGGCCACACCGCCCACGCCAATCAGCAGGAGGCCGAGGAGGAGACGCACCGCATGGTCCGCGTCTACCAGAAGTTTGCGGAAGAATTCATGGCGATGCCGGTGATGGTCGGCCCCAAATCCGAAGGGCAGAAGTTCCCCGGCGCGATTTACACGCTGTGTATCGAAGCGATGATGCAAGACGGCAAAGCCTTGCAGGCCGGCACGTCGCACTTCCTGGGGCAGAATTTCGCCAAGGCGTTCGACTGCTCCTTCCAGAACGAGAAGGGCCAGCGCGAGTCGCCGTGGGCGACGAGTTGGGGCGTCAGCACGCGGCTCATCGGCGGGCTGATCATGACGCACTCCGACGACAGCGGCCTCGTCTGCCCGCCGCGGCTCGCCCCGGTCCACGTCGCCATCGTGCCACTCGGCCGCACCGACGCCGAGCGCGCCCCGGCCATCGCGGCGGCGGAGAAGCTGGCCGCCGAGCTGCGGGGGTTGCCGCGCGACGACTTCTTCAGCTACGAGCCGATCACGGTCAAGATCGACACGCTCTTCGACAAGCAGCCCGGCTACCGCTACGCCGAGCACGAGTTGCGCGGCGTGCCGGTGCGCGTCGAGATCGGGCCGAAGGACCTCGAGAAGTCGGCGTGCGCGGTGGCGCGGCGCGACGTGCCCGGCAAGGAGGGCAAGCAGTTCGGTATCCCGCTCGACGGCGCGGCGGCCCACATCAACACGCTGTTGCGCGACATCCAGGCCAGCCTCTTGAAGAAGGCGAAGGCGTACCGCGACGCGGGGCTGAAGACGGCCGACAGTTACGCGGAGTTCCAGGAGAAGCTCGAACTCGGCGGCTTCGTCGCGGCCCACTGGGACGGCACGCGCGAGACCGAGGACAAGGTGCAGGCCGAGACGAAGGCGACGATCCGGTGCATCCCGTTCGCCGAGAACGGCCTCGAAGTCGCGCCGGGGGCGTGCATGGTGACCGGTGCCCCGTCGAAGCAGCGGGTGCTGTTCGCGCGGGCGTACTGACGGGCACGCGACTACGCCGCGTCCGCCACGCCGCAGTGCGGGCAGGTCACGAGGTACTTCAGCCGCGGGTTGCGGCAGCGCGGGCACGGCAGCTTCGTGCCGGGCCGGCGCACGGCGAGGTACATCAGCCCGCCGTACCAGCTCGCCGCCAGGCCGAACGCCAGGCCGGCCAGGATGCCGACCGGCGGGAACACGGCCATGAGCGGCAGCCCCAAGGCCGGCCCGACCCCCTGGAACACGAAGTACGTGGCGACCCACGGCAGGGTCGGCATCCCGCGCGCCGCGGCGTCTTTGGCGAGCAGCACCCCGACGGCCATCACGGCGACCATGTAAATGGCTGCGGCCACCACCGCAACGACGACGACCGCGATTCCGAGGCCGAGAAGCCCGGCCATCGTCCAGCCGGCGTGCGAGTCGTCCCGCGTCGGCGGCGTCCTGTCCCACGTCGCCTCGCGCTCGGGGAGTGTCGCGGCGGCCGCGACCGGGGCGACCGGCGTCACCTTCTTCGAGGGCGTCACGGCGTAGAGCAGTACGCCGAGCACGAGTAGCACGCCGACGATCAGCCCGCCGAGCAGCAGCACGGTTTTGCGCAAGTCGGTGCCGCTCATCTGAGGCTCGTCGGCGGCGGCCTTCGGGCTACTCGCGGACTTCGGCGGCTTCAGCGCGGCCGCGGGGATGCGGATACCCTCGCCGCAGCCGCTGCACGTCGCACTGAGGCCGGCCAGGTCGCGCGAGACGGTTTGGCGCTCGTCGCAGTGCGGGCAGATGATCACGGGCATGGCGGAACCTCGGGGCGGGGGTCGATCAGACTTCTTAAGCCTTGTCGCCCGGTTGGGCGAATGTGACTGGCCGATTGTCGATGATTGCCCCAAAGCGCCCAGTTTCACCGCCGGCGTCAAAACTTCGGCGGGGTGCAACTTTTCCGCGTGGGGCCGGGTAAAATCGTCGCCTGTGTCGCACCGCGTGAGGGTTTCGCATGGTCCGCCTGTTCTCGCTCGCCGCCTGCCTCGCCGTCTCGTCGTCGCTCCTTGCCGGCGAGCCGGTCGCCGCGCCGGCCCCAGTCGGGACGCGCGTCGCCGACTTCACCCGCACGGACCTCGTCAGCGGCACGCCGTGGAGCCTGAGCGACGCCGGCCGCGACCGCAAGCCGACGGTCGTCGTCTTCCTGGCGACCTCGTGCCCCGTGTCGAACGCGGTCGTGCCGAAGCTCGCCGGCATGGCCAAGCGGCTCAAGGGTGAGGCGACCTTCGTCGGCGTCTACGCGCACCCGTCGGACAGCGTTGCCGACGCCGCCAAGCACGCCGCCGCCAACGCGCTACCGTTCGCGGCGCTCCACGACGCCGACGGCAGTTTGGCGAAGCGCTTCCGGGTCGATCGCGTGCCGACGGCCTTCGTGCTCGACGGCGGCCTGAACGTGCGCTACATGGGCCGCGTCGATGACCAGGACGCGCCGGGCGTCCACCGGCCCAGCCCGACGACCCGCGACCTCGGCAACGCCCTCGACGCCGTGATCGACGGCCGGGCGGTGACGCTGAGCTACGCCGCGCCGGCCGGCTGCAAGCTGCTCGCCGACGCCGCGGTGCCGATCGCGACCGCGGTGACGTACCACAACGAGGTCGCCCGCATCCTTCAGGCGAAGTGCCAGGGCTGCCACCGGCCCGGCGAGGCGGCCCCGTTCGCGCTCATGGGTTTCAAGGACGCGAAGTCGTGGGCCGGGATGATGCGCGAGGTCGTCGCCGACGACGTGATGCCGCCGTGGCACGCCGACGCGAAGCCGGGGCACTTCCGTAACGACCGCCGGCTCAGCGCCGCCGACAAGGCGACCCTGCTGGCGTGGCTCGACGCCGGCTGCCCCGAGGGCGATGTCAAGCAGTCGCCGGCGGCCAAGGACTACACGCAGGGCTGGCGGCTGCCGCGGGTGCCGGACTTGATCGTCAAGATGAGTAAGACGATCGACGTGCCGGCTCAGTTCATGATGGGGGCGATCGGCATGCCCTACGTCTACGTCAAGGGCGACACCGACTTCGCCGAGGATACGTGGGTGACGGGCCTCGAAGTGCGGGCGGGGTTCCGCGAGGCGATCCACCACGTCATCGTCTACCTGATCCCGCCGGGCAAGACCTTGAAGGAACTCGTCAAGGACGACGGCTTCAGCCGGCACCTGTTGGGGGCGTATGTGCCCGGCGACGAGGCCAACGTCTTCGCCCCCGGCCAGGCGAAGCTCATCCCGAAGGGGTCGGTGTTGCTGTTCGAGGTACATTACACGCCCAACGGCAAGGCGGGCCGCGACGAGTCTTGCATCGGCCTGATGACGACCAAGACCCCGCCGACCAAGGAGGTGAAGTCCGACGCGGCGATGACGAAGCGGCTCGCGATCCCGCCGGGCGACGGCAACTACTCGCCGAAGGTCGCCGTGCTGACCTTCGACAAGCCGGTCACGCTGCTGAACATGACGCCGCACATGCACGTCCGCGGCAAGGCCTTCCGGTACGAGCTGGTGACCCCGGACGGCGCGCGTGAGGTGCTCCTGAACGTGCCGAAGTACGACTTCAACTGGCAGACCGGCTACGCCTTCAAGGAGCCACGCAAGCTGCCCGCGGGGAGCCGGCTGGAGTGCACGGCGTGGTACGACAACTCGAAGGCGAACCCGTCGAACCCCGACCCGACGAAGCGCGTGACGTGGGGCAACCAGACGTGGGAAGAGATGATGATCGGCTTCGTCGAGTACGTCGCCGAGTGACACAGTTGATCTAAGACAAAAGCGTTTAGCCGCGGAGACGCAGAGACGCCGAGAAGACCAAAACCGACCCACCGCAGAGGGCACATGAGGGCGCGGAGAAAGGCAAAAGGCGAGGAGAGTTAAAACCGGAGTGGTGTTTCGTTGCGTGTTGTATTCCCCCGGTGGCTTGCTGCTGTCGAGTGGTTTTGACACGGGTTGTTGCCTTTCTCCTGTGTCCTCTTGTGCTCTCTGCGGTTGATCTTGTTGTTTTCAGTTCTCTCAGCGGCCTCCGCGTCTCCGCGTCTCCGTGGCTAAACTCTTGGGTCCGTCGCCACCGCCACACCCGTCGCGCGCCGCGCAGTCCGCGCGCGTCGGCCCCTTTTTCGCAATCCCGTCGGGTTTCACTCAAGCCGTGTTGGATGTCCTGGGGCGGCTTCGGTAGTCTGGCCAAAGCTTGACGCCGCGGCCGCGCGAGATGGGCTTCAGAAACGGCGGGAATTCGCCGACGGGCCGGCGGCGTCATCTAGAATACTTCGACTGACCGACCCCGACGGGGTGTGAGGGTTGCCC
The DNA here is from genome assembly GCA_043744775.1 of Fimbriiglobus sp. Classification (GTDB taxonomy): domain Bacteria; phylum Planctomycetota; class Planctomycetia; order Gemmatales; family Gemmataceae; genus Fimbriiglobus. The sequence continues at coordinate 24,890 of JAYTUC010000126.1, forward strand.
GTGACCGCGCCGTTCCTCGTTGAGTGCTACAACAAGCTCCCGCAGCCGCAGTACGGGGACGACCCCGACCTGCTCCAAGCCGGGATGCTCGAGGGGATGCGTAGCTTCCGCGACGCGGTCCAGCTCAAGTACAACGAGGGCACGCTGCAGCGCCTGATGTCGTCGCCGGTGCTGCAAATGCGCCGCGCCGCCGCCCTCGCCATCGGCTTGCTCGGCACGATGAAGTCGAACGCGACCTTGACGCAAGGTCTGCGCGACGACGACACACTAGTCCGCAAGTTCTCGACCGACTCCCTGTGGGAGATCTGGTTCCGCGGCGGCACCCCGGACCAGAACCGCCGGCTGCAACAGGCGCTGCAACTCGCCGACCTGCCGCAGACGTTGGCGGCCCTGAGCGAGTTAGTCGCCGACGCGCCGAACTTCGCCGAGGCGATCAACCAGCGCGCCATTGTCTATTACCGCCGCGGCGAGTACACCCGCAGCGTCCACGACTGCCAGGACGTGCTGCGGCTCAACCCGCACCACTTCGCCGCCGCCGCCGGCATGGGCCAGTGCTACTTGCGCATGAACAAGCCCCGCGCCGCGTTGCGGGCCTTCCAGCAGGCGATGGCGATGAACCCGTCGATCGAGAACGTCCGCGACACGATCCGTGGCCTCGAAGCCGCGCTCGACGAGACCGCCCACGACGACTGACCCCGTGCTGACAAGGAGGTCGAAGCCGTGATCACGATTAGCCCGCCGTCGCCGGCCTCGCACGCTTATTTCAGCCCCGGCCCCGACTGCCTCGGCTGCCTCGTCGAGCACTTCCGCGCGGCCCGCCGTAGCGTCGATGTGTGCGTGTTCACGATCACCGACGACCGCATCGCCGGCACGATGCTCGAGACGCACCGCCGCGGCGTGCGGATTCGCATCGTGACCGACAACGACAAGGCCGGCGACCTCGGCTCGGACATCGAGCGACTGGAGGCGGCCGGCATCCCGACGAAGATCGACCGCACCCCGTACCACATGCACCACAAGTTCGCCATCTTCGACGGCACGCGCCTGGTGAACGGCTCGTACAACTGGACGCGCGGGGCGGCGGAGCAGAACGCCGAGAACCTCATCGACACCGGCGACGCGGGTCTAGTCGCCGCCTTCCAGCGGCAGTTCGACACGCTCTGGGCGAAGCTGTAGCTGGTTTTGTTATCCCGGCGCGCGAGCAAGGGTCGCAGCGGGCTGACTTTCCTCGCGCGGTCAACGGCCGTATCGTCAACGACTGCGAACTCTGTCTTCGACCGCTTCAACCTTCGCTCGCGCGTCGGGCTAACAATACCGCCGGTCGTCGGCGGCATTTCCGATTCCGGCACGCTTGTACGAAATCGGCGGGGGCGATATAGTGCTAGCTTCCGCCCCGGAAATCGTGTTGGGGGCGTCCGCTTGTTGAACGACCTCGTCGGCCGCGGTCGGTGTGCTTGAACGCCGAACCCTTAAACCCGCTGCCCCGAGCAAAGGAGTCTCTTTTGGCACTCGTTGACGTGAAAAACCTCCTCGACGCCGGCGTCCACTACGGCCACCGCGCCAGCCGCTGGAACCCGAAGATGCGGCCGTACATCTACGGCAAGCGGAACCTCATTCACATCATCGACCTGCGCGAGACCGTCCGCGGCCTGCTGCGGTCGTACCGTTACCTGACCCAAGTCGTCAGCCGCGGGCAACTCGTCCTGTACGTCGGCACGAAGCGCCAGGCCAAGGAAATCGTCGAGCGCGAAGCCTGCCGCGCCGGCATGCCCTACGTCTCCGAGCGCTGGCTGGGCGGCACCCTCACCAACTTCAAGACGATCCGCTCGCGGCTCAATCGCCTACGCGAACTCGAAGCGAAGTGGCTGCCCGAGAACGACAACCCGCAGCGCTACGACATGCAGACGTACATTCATTCGATGATGTCCGACGCCGGGAAACTCGACCTGGCGAAGGCCCCCGAGTCGGCCCCGATTCGCTTCGTGAAGTCGAAGAAGGAAGTGTCGTCGCTGAACCGCGAACTCATCAAGATTCGCCGCAACTTGCAGGGCATCCGGGACATGAACCGCCTGCC
>JAYTUC010000127.1:0-7177 GCA_043744775.1 Fimbriiglobus sp.
GCGGGCGGCGTGGACCAGCCCCGGCACGCCGAGGAACGAGTCGGGCCGCAGTTCGAGCGGGTCGCAGAAGTCGTCGTCGAGCCGGCGGAAGATCACCTCGACCGGCTGAAGCCCGCCGAGGACCTTGAGGTAGACGCGGTTGTCGCGCACCGTCAGGTCGCCGCCCTCGACGAGCGTGTAGCCGAGGTAGCGGGCCAGGTAGGCGTGCTCGAAGTACGTCTCGTTGTACGGGCCGGGGGTCAGCAGCACGACCCGCGGGTTGTCCTTGTTGCGCGGGGCCAGCGACCGCAGCGTGTCGCGCAGCGCCTGGAAGAACGGGGCGAGCCGCTGCACCCGGCAGTCGCGGAACGCCTCCGGGAGTGTGCGCGTCATGACGATGCGGTTTTCGAGCGCGTAGCCGGCCCCCGACGGGGCCTGCGTGCGGTCGCCCAGCACGAGCCAGCGGCCGTCGGAGCCGCGGCCGAGGTTGGCCGCGTACAGGTGCAGGTACTGACTGCCGGGCACGCGGACGCCGTGCAGCGGCCGCAAGAATCCGGGGTTGGCAAACACCAACTCCGGCGGCACCAGCCCCTCTTTGAGGAGCCGCTGCGGGCCGTACAGGTCGGCGAGGATGAGTTCGAGCAGGTGCCCGCGTTGCACCAGCCCCGACTCGAGGGCCGCCGCCTCGGACTTCGGAATGAGCAACGGGATCGGGTCGAGTTGCCACGGCCGGGCGGTGCCGTGCGGGTCGCCGTAGACGTTGTAGGTGACGCCGTTCTCGCGGATGAGCTGCCGCGCCTCGCGCCAGCGGCGCACCAACTCCGGCGGGCCGAGTTCGCGCAGCGAGTCGAACAGCGGCACCCAGTGGGGCCGCGGCACGCCGTCGCGGCCGGCCGACTCGCCGTATCCGGGCGGCGCGACGGGGGCGGGACTCAGAGGGTCGGGGAGGAGGTCGGGCATCCGCGGCCGGGTGTCCTGGGGCGAGGCAGGCGCGGGGAGCGGCGCGACCGGGGCCGCGCCGTCGTTCCGCGGGGTCATTCTAGCACGTCGGCCGTCACCCGGCCGGCCGGCGTGGGCGACGCGACCGCCTCAGACTGCCGCGGGCGCGTCGGCTCCGGGCGGCGCAGGTCGAGCGTCAGCGGGCCTTCGGGGTTCGGCTCCTCCGGCGGGACGGTCACCGGGCCGGGGGTGTGGCCGAACGCCTGGAAGCGCACCAGCCGCCGGCTCTCCGCCGCCGGCGCGTTCACCGGGAAGTCGGTCGGCGACAGGCCGCCGGGGTGCGCGACGTGGTAGGTGCAGCCGCCGACGCTCCGGGCGTTCCAGGTGTCGAGCACGTCGAACACCAGCGGCGCGTGGACCGGGATGGTCGGGTGCAGGCAACTCGGCGGCTGCCAGGCGCGGTAGCGCACCCCGGCGACGAACTCGCCGTCGGTGCCGGTCGGGTGCAGCGGCACCCGCCGTCCGTTGCATGTGATGACGTGCCGCGTGTCGGTCAGCCCGCGGACCACGACTTGCACCCGCTCGATGGACGAGTCCACCGACCGGCTCGCCCCGCCCGCCGCCGACTCTTCACCAAGGACGTGCCACGGCTCGAGCGCCGTGCGCAACTCCAGCGTCACGTCGCGGCACGCCACCGTGCCGAGCAGCGGGAAGCGGAACTCGACGTGCGGGGTGAACCACGCCGGGTCAATCGCGTAGCCGCCGCCCTGCCGCAACTCGCCCAGGGCGTCGGCGAAGTCCTCGGCGACGAAGTGCGGCAGCATGAACTTGTCGTGCAGCGCCGTCCCCCAGCGCACCAGCTTCTGCTCGTAGGGCTTGCGCCAGAACCACGCCACGAGGGCACGCATCAGCAGTAGTTGCGCGCAGCTCATCCGGGCGTGCGGCGGCATCTCGAACGACCGCAGTTCCAGTAACCCACGCCGGCCGTCGGCCGAGTCGGGGTTGTACAGCTTGTCGATGCAGAACTCGGCCCGGTGGGTGTTGCCGGTCAGGTCGGTGAGCAGGTTGCGGAACAGCCGATCGACCAGCCACGACGGCGGGTTCTTGTCGGTGCCGACCTGCGTGAACGCGATCTCGAGTTCCTTCAGGGCGTCGTGCCGGGCCTCGTCCACCCGCGGGTGCTGACTCGTCGGCCCGATGAACAGGCCGCTGAACAGGTACGACAGCGAGGGGTGGTTGTTCCAGAAGCCGACGAGGCTGCGCAGCAGGTCGGGCCGCCGCAGCAGCGGGCTGTCGGCCGGCGTGGGGCCGCCGAGGACGACGTGGTTGCCCCCACCCGTGCCGGTGTGCCGGCCGTCGAGCATGAACTTCTCGCTGGAGAGCCGCGTCAGGCGCGCCTCCTCGTAGAGCGTCGTCGTCGTGTGGACCAGCTCGCCCCACGAACTCGCCGGGTGCATGTTGGCCTCGATCACACCGGGGTCGGGCGTGATCGAAAAACTCTTCAGCCGCGGGTCGTTCGGCGGCTTGTAGCCCTCGACGACGACCGGCCGGTCGAGCTTCGCTGCGGTCGCCTCAATGGCGCTGACGAGTTCCAGGTAGTCTTCGAGCGTCTCGACCGGCGGCAGGAAGACATACACCTTGCCGCCGCGGGCCTCGACGCACAGCGCGGTGCGAACTACCGAAGTCGGGGCGTAGGGGGCCGCGGTGCCGTTCGACGACACGCCCTGGAAGGTCGGCGACACGAAACGCGGCGGCAGCGGGCCGCGCGGCGCGAACGGGTCGCGCTCGTTCGTCGCCTGGCGCGCCTTGGGGTCTTCCCACGGCAGCAGGTCGAGCGGCAATCGCAGGCCCATCGGGCTGTCGCCGGGCGTCAGGAACAGGTTGCCCTGCCGCAGCACCCACGGCCCCGACTCCCAGTGCGGCTTCGACCCGGTCGTCTTGCGCAGCGGCAACACGGAGCCGACGGGGCTGCCCAGCCCTTGCTCGAAGACTTTGGCGACGCGGACGCGCTCCTCGGGGTCGTCCAGCTTGTTCTTGAGCGGATCGACGTTCGTCGGCAGCCGCCGCTCCTTCCAAAGGTAGTACCAGGCGTCCTCGTGCGCGACGATGGCGTAGCGCGCGTCGATGCCCAGGGTCGTGGCGAGGGTGGCGGCGAACTCCGTGGCGTCGGCGGCGGTGAAGCCGTAGTCGGTGGCGTCGTCGGCGCTCAGGCGCTCGTCGAGCCAGATCGGCTCGCCGTCGGTGCGCCAGTAGCAGCCGAAGGCCCAGCGTGGCAATTGCTCGCCCGGATACCACTTGCCCTGGCCGAAGTGCAGCAGCGCTCCGGGGGCGAACTGGTCGCGCAACCGCTTCAAGAGGGTCACGCCCTGGCGGCGCTTCTGCGGCCCCAGGGCGGTCATGTTCCACTCGGGGGCGTCGCGGTCATCGACGCTCACGAACGTCGGCTCGCCGCCCATTGTCAGCCGCACGTCCCACTCGCGCAAGTCGAGGTCGATGCGCCGGCCGAGGGCGTCGATGGCCTGCCACTGGCCGTCGGTGTACGGCTTCGTCACACGCGGACTCTCGTCGATGCGCGTGACACTCATGTGGACTTCAAACCCCTCCTCGACCTCGTCGTCCTCGTGGAGCTTGGTCCAGGAAAACGACCCGCTCACCGGGGCCGCGGACTGGGGGTCGGCGGTGCAGGCGAGCGGGATGTGGCCCTCGGTAATCATCAGCCCCGACGTGGGGTCGAGGCCGACCCAGCCGGCCCCCGGCACGTAGATCTCGGCCCAGGCGTGCAGGTCGGCGCAATCGACGACCGGCCCGGCGGGGCCGTCGAGCGGCTTCTCGTCGGCGACCAGTTGGATCGAGTAGCCCGACGCGAAGCGGGCCGCCAGCCCGACGTGCCGGGCGAGCTGCACCAGCAGCCACGCCGAATCGCGGCACGACCCGGTGCCGACTTCGAGGGTTTCTTCGGGGGTCTGCACGCCGGGGTCGAGGCGGATCGTGTAGCCGACGGCGTCCTTGACCCGGCGGTTCAGGCCGACGAGGTAGTCGTTCAACTCGACGCCCGACTTCCGCGCGGCGGCGACCATCTCGGAGAGCCGCGGGCCGGCGTCGAGGGTTTCGAGGTACGGGGCGAGTTCGCGCCGCAGCCCCGTCTCATACTCGAAGGGGTACTTCGCGGCGTACTCCTCCACGAAGAAGTCGAAGGGGTTGATCGGCGTCATCTCGGCCACGAGGTCCACCGTCACGACGAGTTCGCTCGCCGTCTTCGGGAAGACGACCCGTGCCAGGTGGTTGCTGTACGGGTCCTGCTGCCAATTCAGGAAGTGCGGGCTGGGCTGCACGGTCAGCGAGTAGCTCACGATCGGCGTGCGGGCGTGCGGGGCCGGGCGCAGCCTCACGACGTGCGGCTGAAGCGTGACCGCGCGGCCGTAGGTGTACTTCGTGACGTGGTTCAGGGCGACGCGGATGGCCATTGCGGGGAGTTCCTGGTGCGGCTTAAGACTGGCTCTGGGTCTGAGTCATCCCGGCGGTCAGCGGGGCAGGCGGCGGGAGGTTGACAACACACTGTCGCTGCGCCGTGCGCACAGCAGCGGCGAAGAACGCCTCGTGGACGGCCGCCCCGATGTCGTGGACGGCGTCCACCACCCGCGTGAGGGTTTCGTGCAGCCCCTCGCGGATCACGTCGGGGATGTTGCGCGAGTCGAGGTCGGCGAGCAACGCAGACAGTAAGCGCTCCGGCTCGGTGACTTCGCGGCCGGGGGCGTCGCCCGCCGCGGCGGCGGTGGCCTCCAGGCAGTCGCGCAGGCAGCGGCGGACGGAGCGCGGGAACTGCTCGTCGAAGATCAGGAACTCGGCGACTGCTGACGCGGGGTCGATCGGCGTTGGCCGGGCCTTCTTGTGGAACGGCTCGCTCCCCGAGCAACTCATCAGGATCGCGACCCAGTGGGCGTTGTCGATCGGGCTGCCCACGTCCTCGACCTGGGGCAACAGGGTGTGGTACTTCACGTCCATGATGCGCGCGGTCTGGCTGGCCCGTTCGAGGTACGTGCCGAGCTTGAAGAACTCCCAGGCCTCGCCGTGGCTCATGGTGGCGTCGGCGATGCCGTGGAGGAGTTGGTTGATGCGGCGGACCTCGGCGTAGAACTCGCTGCGGTTGGCGTCGTACAGACCGCGGCCCTCGGGGTTCTGCATCCAGAGGTGGTAGTAGTTCATCCGCTCCCACATCTCGCCGGAGATGACCTCGCGGATGATGCGGGCGTTCTCGCGCGCCCACGCCAGCGACGACGCGATGCTGAACGGGTTGTCGCGGTCCCAGGTCATGTACGCCTGGACCCCCTCGGCGGTGGGTGCCCCCTCGTAGTCGTGGACCCCCGAGATGATCAGCAGCGGCCGCCACTGCTGCTCGACGGGCACCTGGAAGTCTAATAGGAGGGTGTGGTTGACCTCCAGCACCCGCGCGGTGTTCTCGGCCCGCTCGAGGTAGCGGGCCAGCCAGAAGCAGTGCTCGGCGACGCGCGAGATCATCGGTCGTCCTCCAGAACCCACGTGTCTTTGGAGCCGCCGCCCTGGCTCGAATTCACCACCAGCGACCCCTTGGTGAGGGCCGTGCGGGTGAGGCCGCCGGGCAGCACCCAGGTGTCCTGGCCGCTGATGATGTACGGCCGCAAATCGACGTGGCGCGGCGCGGCCCCCTCTTCGGTCCAGGTCGGGCAGGTGCTCAGCGTCACGACCGGCTGGGCGACGTAATTCCGCGGGTCGGCCTTGATCTTGGCGGCGAACTCGGCCCGTTGCGACGCGGTGCTGTACGGCCCCATCAGCATCCCGTAGCCGCCCGACTCGTTGACGGCTTTGACGACCAGTTCGTCGAGGTGGTCGAGGGCGTACTGGGCGTCCTCTGGCTTGGCGCAGATGTACGTCGGCACGTTCCGCAGGATCGGCTCCTCCGAAAGGTAGAAGCGGACCATCGCCTCGGTGTAAGGGTAGACCGCCTTGTCGTCGGCGACGCCCGTCCCCACCGCGTTGGCCAGCGTGACGTTGCCGGCGCGGTACGCCTTGAACAGCCCCGGCACGCCGAGCATACTGTCGGCGCGGAAGGTCTCGGGGTCGAGGAAGTCGTCGTCGAGCCGGCGATAGATCACGTCCACGCGCTGCGGCCCGCGGGTCGTCTTCAAGTAAACCACGTCGTCTTGGACGAACAGGTCGGCCCCGAACACCAACTCGACGCCCATGTGCCGGGCTAAGAAGCTGTGCTCGAAGTACGCCGAGTTGTACTGGCCCGGTGACAGCACCACGACGCACGGCGACTCGTCGGCCCCGGCCGGGGCGACCGACGCCAGGGCTTCGCGCAGGCGGAGCGGGTAGTCCTCGACTCGCTTGACGCGGATGTCCGCGAAGAGTTGCGGGAAGACCTTCTTCATCACCGCGCGGTTCTCGAGGACGTAGCTCACGCCACTCGGCGTGCGGCCGTTGTCCTCAAGTACCAGGAACTCGCCGCCGGTGTCGCGGATCAGGTCGGTGCCGCAAATGTTGACGTACACCCCGCCCGGCGGCGTGAAGCCGACCATCTCCGGGCGGAAGCCCTTCGACCCCAACACGAGGTCGGTCGGGATGACGCCCTCGCGCAAGATGCGCTGGTCGTGGTACACGTCATGGAGGAACAAGTTGAGGGCTTTGACCCGCTGAACCAAGCCGGCGTCGAGGCACGCCCACTCGTTGGCCGGGATCGTCCGCGGCATCAGGTCGAAGGGGAAGATCTTCTCCACGCCGCGGCGGTCGGAGTAGACGCTGAACGTGATGCCCTGGTTCACGAACGCCAGGTCGGCGCTGGTACGCTTTGACAGGAACTCCGGCGCGTGCAGTTTGCCGAGTCGCTCGACAAGCGCGGCACAGTGGCCGTGCGGGGCACCCTGGCGGTCGAAGAGTTCGTCCCAGGCGGTCGGGTGGGCGGTGTAGCCGTCGAAGAGGCGGGGCTTGGGGGTCGGAGTACCGTTGAGGCTCGGGGTCGGCCGGGCCTGGGGCCGGACAAGAGACATCGGCGACTCCTCGTGCCACGGGAAGTGGCGACGGCTGCTGGGAGAGGTGGCACCGGCTGCCGCTTTCGCGGCCGAACCGGGTCGGTTTCGTGTCTAGATTAGGGAGAACGCAAGTGTGATGCCGCCGCCCGCCCGGTTCGTCAGCGACAATGTTGGCGCGGGCGTCACAAAACAGTTTTAGCCGCAGAGACGCAGAGTCCGCGGAGCAAACCAAAATCAAGTTTTGGTTTGCTCCG
>JAYTUC010000128.1:0-26838 GCA_043744775.1 Fimbriiglobus sp.
TCGACGGGCGCGGCTTCTACGTCGGCCCGACGATCTTCGCCGACGTGCCGCCCGAAGCGTCGATCGCCCAGGAGGAGATTTTCGGGCCGGTGCTGTGCGTCACGAAGGCCGCCGACCTCGACGACGCCTTGCGCATCGCCAACGGCACCAAGTACGCCCTGACCGGCGGGGTCTACAGCCGCAGCCCGGAGAACCTGAAGCTCGTCAAGCGGCGCTTCCGGGTCGGCAACCTGTACGTCAACCGCAAGTGTACCGGGGCGATGGTCGGCCGCCAGCCGTTCGGCGGCTTCAAGCTCAGCGGGGTGGGCAGTAAGGCCGGCGGCACCGACTACCTGCTGCAATTCGTAGTACCGCGGACGGTCACCGAGAACACGATGCGCCGCGGCTTCGCCCCCGAAGTCGGCCCGCACGACTGACGCGGCGAAACCCGGCCGCACCCCGGCCGGTACGATAGGGCACACCCCCCCAACGCACGACGGAGATTAGCAATGGTTCGCTGGTGGCTCCTGGCAATGCTCGTGGGCCTCGCCCCCGCGGCGCGGGCCGACGACACGCCGACGCCGAAGGCCGAGAAGGAGTACGCGATCCCGTACCGTCTGACCGACACCAAGCACGTCCTGGTGCGCGTCAAGCTCAACGGCAAGGGGCCGTTCAACCTGATCCTCGACACCGGTGCCCCGTCGGTGTTCATCACCAAGAAGAGCGCCGAGCGCGCCGGCCTCGAGACCGACAACGACGGCTGGGCGGCGGCCGAGTCGTTCGAACTCGAAGGCGGCCTGAAGGTGTCCGGCGCGAAGGCCCGCGTCGCCGACCTGTTCCAGCTCCAGGGCATGAACGGCCTGGGCCTCGCCGGCGTCGAGCTGCACGGCGTCGTCGGCTACAACGTCCTGGCGAAGTACCGCATCACCTACGACTTCACCACCGACAAGCTGAAGTTCGTGGCGCTCGACTTCACCCCGCCGGCGGTGAAGGCCCGCGGCAAGGACAACAGCCAGGGCAGTCTCGACATGCTCGGGCCGGTCATGAAGATGGTCGCCCGGTTCGCCGGCATCACGCCCAACTTCGACGTGGCCCCGCGTGGCTTCCTGGGCGTCGAGTTCGCCGACGCGGGCGGCACGCTGACCGTCAAGGCCGTCCTCAAAGGCTCGCCCGCCGACGCCGCCGGGCTGAAAGCCGGCGACCTCGTCACCGGGGCGTCGAAGCCGCGCACCGAGGGCGGTGCGAAGCCGGGGATCGACGACTTCGACGACCTCAAGGCGTTCGGCAGTTGGGTCGGGACGATCCTGCCCGGCGACAAAGTGGATGTCAAATTGAGACGTGGCGACAAGGTGGTAACGGTCACCGTCGAATTCGGGAAGGGGCTGTAACGTGAAGTGCAAAGTTCTTGTCGCGTCACTGTTGACAATCGTAATCGCTGGCGGATTACAAGCCCAAGCGTTGCCGGAGGTGAAGCCGGTCACGGTGCCCTTTAAGCTGTTGCCGTCGCGGCACATGCTCATCGAGGTCAAGATCAACGGCAAGGGGCCGTTCCGGCTGATCTTCGACACCGGTGCCCCGCTGAACATCGTCACGAGCCGACTGGGTGCCGAAACCGGCCTCGCGAAGAAGGGCAGCGGCGGCCTGCTGGCGATGCTCACCGGCGGGCTGAACACGGTCGAGGTCGCCACGATGACCCTCGGCGACGCGACCGCCAAGAAGGTTACGACGGTCGTCATGGACCACCCGACGATCAAAGCGATCTCCGACGCCTTCGCCGCGGACTACGGCACCATCGACGGCATCGTCGGCTTCCCGTTCTTCGCCCGCTTCGCCACGACGGTCGATTACCAGAAGAAGGAACTGACGCTGTCGCCGCGGGAGTTCAAGCAGGGCGACTTCCTCGCGGACTTGACGAAGTCGCTCACGGACGCGAGCGAGAACTCCGGCCGGGCGAAGGTCGTCGGCCCCGCCGGCCTCTGGGGCTTCGCGCTCCAGAAGGCCAAGTCCGACGGCGAGCCGGGCGTCACCGTGAGCGAAGTGTACGAGGGCACCGCGGCGGCCGAGGCGGGCCTGAAAGTCGGCGACCGCGTGCTGACGATCGACGGCCGCTGGAGCGACAACGTGGGCGACGCCCACGTCGCGGCTAGTCTTGTGAAGCCGGGCCGCAAGGCCGACGTGACCCTAACGCGCGACGGCAAGCCGTTGACGGTCAGTGTCACGCCGGTGGTCGGGTACTAATCCCGGCGAACGGCGTGGCGTAAGCCCGCTGTTTACTGCCTGACGTGGGGACGATTGCTACCTACAGGTTGTGTTCTCTACAACGGGCGGTAAACAGCGGGCTTACGCCACGCCGCTCGCCGGGAATTTAGTTCTTCAGTGCATACACCACGGCCGCCGCGGCGAGTCTTAACGCACTCTCGCGCGTGTGTCCCAGGCAGTCCGACGACTTGTGCCCCTCCATCGCGCACCCCAAGTCGTACTTGCTGTAGACGATTGCCCAACGCCCATCGACTTTGATGCCCTCAAGCAGCGGCGGCAAATCGGCGAAGCCACTCTCCTTGTCGGCCGTGGACGCCTTCTCGCGGCGCTTGACCGTCGGGATCACGACCCGCTTGACGCCGGCGACCGACTCGGAATAGAGGTCGTCATCGGCTGGGATCACTTCGAGCTTCTGCGTCGGGAACAGCGTCGTGGCCAGCTTGCGGAACGACTCGTCGAACTGCGGGCTGCCGCAGCAGGCGTCGGCCAGCAACACCCCGCCGGTTTGCAGGTTCGACTTCAGGCCGTTGATTTCTTCGGCACCGAAGGTAAAGGTTTTGCGGCCGTGCAGGTACAGGAACTTGTACTTCGGCAAATCGACACTGTCGGCCCCCAAGTTCTCCACATCGAGGACCACGTCGAGCTTGGCGTTCTTCTGCAAGTAGGCCGACAGGTTGCGCATCGCGGCGGGTGCGGGCGGGGCCTCGCCCGGCAGGCGGAGTTGCGCCGGCTTCAAAAACCCCTTCGGCGGCGACTTAACGGCCATGCCCTTGTCGGTAATCTTTTGCGTCGAGAGCCGCTGGTTCGGCGGCTCCATGCCGGTCGCGTAGGCGACGACGTTCGCGGCCAGGCGAAAGGCCTGTTCGCCGCGGTTGGCGGCGTCCTTGCCGGCCGGGGCGGGCACCATGAAGCGCGACTCCTCCCAGTAGCCGGCCAGCGGCTTGGGGCTGAAGACCATCGCCGTGCGGCAGCCGCGTTCGAGCACCATCAGGCCGGGGAACTCAGCCGGCGGCACCGCGTAAAAGCTACGCCAGATCGGGTGCTCCGGCGGCATCGGCCGCAACTGACTTTCGGGGAATTGCTCCTTGAGGAGCTTCTGAAAGCTCTCACTAAACTCCGGCGAGCCGCAACAAGCCTCTGCCAATACGAAGCCACCTTCCTCAACATACTTCTTGAAGATTTCCTTATGCTGCCCCGGCAGGTTCAATCGCTCGTGGCCGTTGAGGTACAGGATGGGCGACTGCACAAGAACACCCACTTCGGCCAACACTTCGTCGTTACGGGCGAAGTCCTTGCGGCGTGGGTCGTAGACCTGCCAGCCCAGCGGCAGCCCGGCGAACAGCTCGCGGCTAGCGAAGGCGGTCAAATTGCGAACGTCGTTGTGCTTGCGGTTCCAGCCGACCACGCCGGGCGGGCCGCGCTCCACCAAGGTGCCGTTGTCCGGCATCGTCGATTCGCCGTGCGCGAGCTTGCTGATGAGCACCGGTGTGCGTCCCTTCGACAGGAACAGCAGCGCGAAGCTCGTCGAGATCGTAGCGACGGTGTCGTACTCCGTCTGGGCGTTCTTGGTCCAGCCGCCGTCGCGGTTCTGCTCGCGGACCAGGAATTCGCAGCCCTCGCGATACCAGTCGATGCGGCCGATGAAGCGCTGCCCGGAGAGACGGCCGGCGCGCTCGATGCCATAGATGTTGTAGTACGTCGATTCGCCACCTTGCGGACGTGTAAAGGTGAAGTTGCGCCCGATGTAATTCAGGCCGCGGTTGATGGCGTCGTTCTCCTCGTACAGTCCGCACTTGGCCGCGACGCCGGTCGCAACGTCGAGTTGTTGCTGGTTGGCGTTGAGGCCCATGCCGGCGATGTACAGGCCCGCGACCCCGGCGACGGTCATCGTGAAGCTCGGCCCACTCTGCTTGATGTAACTCCACGATCCCGAGTTCTCGCCGTCCTTGCGCAAGCCGGTGAGGTACAGCGCCCGCAGTTGCTCCCACTCGCCGTAGGCGATCTTGGCCCCGGCCGTCTTGGCGGCGTACAGGCCGAGTAGCGCGTACTGAGTGTTCGAGGCGTCGCCCTCGTACTTCTCGCCCAGCGGGTACGTCCAGCCGGTGATGCGGCCGTTGCCGCCGCGCACGGCCGTCTTGAGCAGCCAGTCGCTGTTCGCCTGGATCAGTGGCAAGTCCCGCGCCTGCCGGGCCTCGGCCAGGACCATCGTCACCAGCGCGACGACGTAGGTCCGCTGCCGGGGCAGGGTGCGCAAGAACTCGATGGCCGTCTTGACCTCCTTCTCCTCGGGCTTGACCCCACAGTTGAGCAGCGCCAGTGTCGCCAGCGCGGTGACGCCGCCGTCGAGGCCCGCGAGTTCGCCGGCCCAGAAGCCCTCCCACGTCCGGTTCTTCTGCGAGGCCCGCAGGAACTGCACGCCGCGGTCGATGGCGAGGTTGACCTTCTCGACCAACTCCCGCTCGTCCGGCGGCGGTGCGGCGACAGCGGGCGTCGGCGACCCGACTAGCAGCACGGCCGCGAAGAGGGCGGCGACGATCGGGGCGAGGGTCAGGTGCGTCCGCATCGCGTTGTCTCCGGGTGGGGAACCAATTCTACGGCGAGCGGGGGACGAAAGTCCCCCGAGAACTTCCCGCGAGAAGTGACGGCGACTCGTGGCGGAAGCACTCGGGGGACTTTCGTCCCCCGCTCGCCCTAACGCAGCGGCTTCTGCCACGCTTCCTTCAGGTCGGCGAGCTTCGCCCAGATTAGCCACTCGCCGCCGGCCCCGGCGATCCGCAACCGCTGCTCGCTCACGGTGACGCCGATGTCGGTAACGGGTAAGCCGTCGAAGTGTTGGAGCAACGCGGCGACGTTCTCGGGCGTCACTTCGAGCAGGAACCGCGTCGCGCTCTCGCTGAACAGCGTCGTCACGTCGTTCGCTCCGGTCAGGTCAGCCCCGACGCCGCCGGCGAACGCCATCTCCGCGACGGCCACCGCCAAGCCACCCTCGCTGAGGTCGTGGCAACTCCGCACCAGCCCGCCGCGAATCGCCGCGTGCAGCGCCGCGAAGATTTTCGGGGCGACGTGCAGGTCGGGGCAAGGGACGCGGCCGCCGAACTTGCCGGTGACGAGGTGGTAGTGCGAGCCGCCGAGTTCGTCCATCGTCGCGCCGACGAGCAGCAGCCGGTTGCCGGGCGACTTCAGGTCCATCGTCACGCACTGCCGCACGTCCGGCACCCGGCCGAGTGCCGTAATCAGCAGCGTTGACGGGATCGTGATCCGTTGCGTCGGCGACTTGTACTCGTTGTTGAGGCTGTCCTTGCCGCTGACGAACGGCGTGCCGTAGGCGAGCGCGACATCCCGGCAGGCCTCTGCGGTGCGGACGAGCGCCCCCAAGAGTTCGGGGTCGGTGATGTTGCCCCAGCAGAAGTTGTCGAGGATCGCCGTGAACGCGGGGTCGGCCCCGACGGCGACGACGTTGCGTAGCGCCTCGTCGATGGCGCACGCGGCGGCGGCGTAGGGGTCGAGGTCGGCGAACTGCGGGCAGAGGCCGTTGCCGACGGCGGCCCCCAGCGTCAGCCCCAGCACCGGCGTCACGACGGCGGCGTCCGACGGGCCGTCGTTCAGGAGGCCGACGAGCGGCTTGATCACGCTGCCGCCCTGCACCTCGTGGTCGTACTGCCGGACGACGCTTTCCTTCGAGCAGACCGTGTAGGTGCCCAGGATCGCGAGCAAGGCGTCTTGCGGTGACATAGAGGTGTCACCGCTCGCCGCGGCGGCCGGCTTGCGGTTGTACGTGGCGTGGCGGACGACGTTGGGCCGGCCGTCGTGGAGGAAGTGCATCGCCAGGTCGCCGACGGGGTGGCCTTGGTACGACAGCTTCAACCGCCCCGTCGCCTCAAAGGTGCCCAGCACAACGGCCTCGACGTTTTCGCCGCGGCAGAGGTCGTGCAACTCCTGCCACTTCCCCGGCGGCACGGAGAGCACCATGCGCTCCTGGGCCTCGCTGATCCATATCTCCGTGTAGCTCAGGCCCGCGTACTTCAGCGGGGCCTTGTCGAGTTCGACGCGCGCCCCCAGGTCCGCGCCCATCTCGCCGACCGCACTGCTGAAGCCGCCCGCGCCGCAGTCGGTGATGGCCGTGTAAAGCCCCCGGTCGCGGGCCTGCATCAGCACGTCGAGGACCTTCTTCTCCTCGATGGCGTTGCCGATTTGGACCGCCCCGCCGCTGAGGGTTTCGGACTGGTCGGTGAGTTCGAGCGACGAGAAGGTCGCGCCGTGGATGCCGTCGCGCCCGGTGCGGCCGCCCATCGCCACGATCAAATCGCCCGGCATGACTTGCTTGACGACCTTGTCAACGGGCACGGTGCCGACGGTGCCGCAGAACACGAGCGGGTTGGCGAGGTACCGGTCATCGAAGCTGATCGAGCCGTTCACCGTCGGGATGCCCATACGGTTGCCGTAGTCGCGCACTCCGGCGACGACGCCTTGCATCGTGCGGCGCGGGTGCAACACCCCGGCGGGCAACTGGTCGGCGGGGTAGTCGGGCCGGGCGAAGCAGAACACGTCGGTGTTGCAAATCGGCCGGCCGCCCAGCGCGGTGCCGAGCAGGTCGCGGATGACGCCGCCGAGGCCGGTGTTCGCCCCGCCGTAAGGCTCGATCGACGACGGCCGGTTGTGCGTTTCGACCTTGATCGCCAGGTGAAATTCGTCGGAGAACTTGACCACGCCGGCGTTGTCCGAGAACACACTGACGCACCAGTCGTCGGCCCCGAGCCGCCGGCGAATCTCCTGCGTCGCCCCGAAGATCGTCTCCTTTAGGAGGTTGCCGTAACGCCGCGTCGTCGTGACCCCATCGACGGTCTCGGCGTAGTCGATCACGCCCTTCAGCGTCTTGTGCGAGCAGTGCTCCGACCACGTCTGGGCGATTGTTTCGAGTTCGCAGTCGGTGGGGTCGCGGTCGTGCTCGCGGAAGTGCGCCTGGACCGTGCGCATCTCGTCGAGCGACAGCGCCAACTGGCCGTTGCGGCTGATCGCCATCAGCCCGGCGTCGTCGAGGTCGCGCAGCGGCACGACGACCAGGCGGAAGGTGTACGGCTGGCCGACGGCCAGGTTGGTCGCGTGCAGCGGCCCGGTGACGACCTGCTCGATCGCGCCGTTGGCGAGGACCTTGCGGGCGATCAGGTCGCGGTCGGCGGCGTCGGCGTCGGGGCCGTAGTAGCGGCGGAAGGTGCGGGCCTGCGTCACGGCGTAGCCGAGGTCGTTGGTGGCGGTGACGACGCTGTCGGCGACGTTGTCGGTGACGCCCGGCTTCAGCAGCACCGTCGTCGCCGGGCTGCCCAGCGGCGAGCCGAGTACACGCACCTCGACGCGCTCGACGAGCGGGTCGCTGAGCAGTTCGTCGCAGAGGTTCCGGATGTCCACTTCCGCGAGGGGACCGTCGATCAGGTAGCCGCGGCTGCTTGCGGTGACGAGGTCGGCCCCACGCTTCGAGCTGGTGAGCAGGTCGAACTCGTCGCAGACGCGGTCGCGCTCGCCGTCGCGGCCGAGGGGGTGGATTTCAACTTCCCAGAGCATCGCGCACCTGCTTCGCTTCGGTGAGCCACGCCACGAGCGCCGCGCCGTCGCGGGCCTCGAGCGCGGCGCGGAACTGCGCCATGCGGCCCAGGTAGGCGTCGGTCGCGGCGAGGACTTCGTCGCGGTTGGCCGCGAAGATCGCCGCCCACAGGTCGGGGTCGCCGGCCGCGACGCGGGTCGTGTCGCGGAAGCCGCCGGCGCTCAGGTTGAGCCACTCCAGCGGCGTCACCCCGGCCAGTCCGGCGGCGGCGGCGTGCGGCAGGTGGCTCGTCATCGCCAGTGCCTTGTCGTGCTCGAACGGGTCCATGCGGACGACCCGCGCCCCGAGCCGCTGCCAGAAGAGTTCGACCACCGACAGGGCCTCGATGTCGGTGTCGGCCGTCGGCGTGACGACGACGAGGCGGTCGCGGAACAGGTCGGCGCGGCCGTGCGCCGCCCCGCGCTTCTCGGAGCCGGCGAGCGGGTGGCTGCCGATGAACATCGCCCCGCGCGGCGGCAACTTGCCCTCCAACTCGCGCAGGATGTTGCCCTTGGTGCTGCCGGCGTCGGTGATGATGGCGCGGGGCGGGGCGGCGCGGGCGGCCGTGAGGATGTCTGCGGCGATGCGGTCTACTGGGGTGCAAACCACCACGAGGTCGGCGTCGGCGGCGGCCTCGCTCAAGTCCTTCGTCGCGCGGTCGATGGCCCCGAGCGCGACGGCCCGTTCGAGGGTGCGCTCGTCGCGGCCGACGCCGACGATGCGGCGGGCCAGCCCAGCGGCCTTCGCGGCGAGGCCGACGGAGCCGCCGATCAGGCCGACGCCGACGATGGTGAGTTGCTCCAGTTGCATCGCAGGCAGTATACGAGGGTGACGGCAGCCCGCGGCCGTGGTAGACTCGTGGGCGTCGCCCCCGTGGCCCCCGGACCCGCAGAATGCCCGCGTTCGCCCCCCGCATCGAGCCGGCCGGCTTTGCCCCCACGCGCCGCGACTGGCTCCGCCTCGCGCTGCCGGGGCTACTCGCCGGAGGGACGTTGCGGGCCGGGACGCCGGCCAAGCCGCGGGCCAAGTCGGTGCTGGTCGTGTTCACCAGCGGCGGCATGAGCCAACTCGACACCTGGGACCCCAAGCCCGACGCGCCGCAAGAGGTCCGCGGGGCGTTCGGCTCGGTCGCCACGAGCGTGCCGGGCCTGCGATTCGGCGAGTACCTGCCCAAACTTGCGGCGCTGGCGAAGCACGTCACCGTCGTCAAGTCGATGACGCACGACGACGCCGACCACGGCTCCGCGTGCTACTTGACACTGACGGGGCACCACCACCCGCGGAAAAGCTCCAACCCCCGGCCGGCGACGACCGACGCGCCGAGTTTGGGTGCCGTCGTGCAGCGGGTGCGGCCGAGCGACAGATTCCCGCACGCGGCGATGCAGGTCAACGGCCCGCTCTGGACGCCGCGCGAGCCGGGGCCGGGGCAGTACGGCGGCTTCCTCGGCCGCGGCTTCGACCCGCTCGAATTCGGCGACGTGACCCGCGGCAGCGACTTGCTCGAAGGCTTGAGCCGCCCCGCCGACGTGCCGGTCGCCCGCGCCGACGACCGCCGCGCGTTGGCGGAGCAACTCGACGGCCGCGCGAAACTCTGGGCGGGCGCGGCGGGGCAGGCCGAAGTCGTGCGCAAGACTTACGACCTGCTCAACGCCCCGAAGACCCGCGACGCCTTCGACCTGTCGAAGGAGCCGCCGTCGATTCGTGACCGATACGGCCGCTACCGCGCCGGCCAGGCGTGCCTGCTGGGCCGCCGGCTCGTCGAGGCCGAAGTACCTTGGGTGACGGTCTTCTTCAACCACTCCGTCCGCGGCCAGGACGTACACCCCGACGACACCGACGCCTACGGTTGGGACACGCACAACGACATTTTCGCCGCGATGCGGGACCACCTCTTGCCGCGCTTCGACCGCAGCTTCTCGGTGCTGCTCGACGACCTGCGTGAGCGCGGCCTGCTCGCCACGACGCTGGTAGTGTGCGTCGGCGAGTTCGGCCGGGCACCCACGGTCGCCGTCGAGAAGAACTTCCTGGGCAGTTCGCCGGGCCGCAAGCACTGGCCGCGCTGCTACTCGGCGGTGCTGGCCGGGGCCGGGGTGACGCCCGGCGCGGTCTACGGCGCGAGCGACCGCCACGCCGGCGACGTGAGGTCGGACCCGGTGTCGCCGCCCGACTTGGCCGCGACGCTGCTCGACGCGCTGGGCATCCCCGCCGACGCGACCTACGCCGACCCCGCCGGCCGGCCGCTGCGCGTCACGCCGGGCGACCCGGTGCGGGGGCTGTTCTCGTAACGCTACTTCGCGTACTGCCAGTCCTCGTCGAACAGCCCGGCGGCGACCGTCTCGGTGTGAGCCGGGTCGAGCTTCGTCGGCGACGGCTTGAGCACCGCCCAGTCGCCGAGGCGCGGGTACAGCAGGGCGTTGCTGCCTTCGAACTCGGCCGCGTGGAAGGTGTGCCCGGAGTTCAGCACCAGGTAGCGGTCGCGCTTCAGCGGGTCGGGGTAGATCAGGGCCGGGTAGTGCGTCTTGGCGTCGTAACTCACGCCGTTGACGGTAAGGGTGTCGGCCGTCCAGGTGATCGGCAACTTCGGCAGCACGCCGGCCACCAGCGGCGAGTCGAAGCCGCCGAACACGACGCGGCCGGTCCCCGCCGGCGTCTCGGCCGTCAGCGTCGGCAGGACGCCGCGGAAGTACTTGTCCCACTCGCGGCCGAAGCGGGCGTGCGACGCGGCCAGCGACTTCGCCACCGGCGAGTCCCCGGCCGGCGCGGGGGCGACGGCGAAGGGCCGCAGGAAGGCGTCGTCGATGGGGCCTTGGAGGCCCGGCGACTTGCGCGGCTTCGCCAGCAGGTCGGCGGCGTGCTGCTCGGAACTGATCGCGGCCCACTTGCCGGCCGTCTTGACGTAGGTCGAGAGGCCCCGAACCTTCGACACGACGACCTGCCCGTCGAGTTCGACCGGGAAACCCCCTCCCGGCTCCAGCGACCGGACGTTACTGGTTGTGTATTTCATCGGGTTCGACTTCGCATCGACCTCAACGACCGCCTTCTCGTGGTGGCGCTCCAAGCCCGTGACGCGGCCCAGGCCGTAGTCGGGGTACGCGGTCGTGGACAGGACGTAGCGGCTGCGCGGGCGGCCCGTCGGGCGCGTCATGTGCTTGGCGTACTCGGCCTCGGCCTTGGCAGCCCACTCCGGCGGCATCTTGTGCTCCAGGCCGGGGGCGACGAGGTGCGTCAGCGTGTGCGGCTCCTTGAAGTCCTTCAGCGCGGCAATGATCGTGTCCGCGGCCGCCTTCTGCTTGTCGTTCTCGCCGGAGTACGCCACGACGGGGACGTTGAAGACGTTCTCGGCCGCCGCGACGGCGTCGTAAATACGCAGGCACCGTTCCTGGTAGTCCGGCAGCGGGTCGGGCAGCTTGCCGACGTAGCCGCGCGTCGTCGTGAAGCCGGCACCGGGGCCGAGGACGCGGAAGGCGAACGGGTGGTGCAGCCCGTAGTGCCAGGTCGCGGCCCCGCCCATCGAGAAGCCGCGCAACAGCGTCAGCGGCATGACGCGAACGACGCGGCGCGTCGCGCCGGTCGCCTCGTCGATGTCCGCCTCACCGGCCCACCGGTACGCGTTGTTGCCGCGGCCGTGGACTTCGAGCGTGGCGACCCCGTTGTCGGCGACCGGCTTGGCTGCCTCCTTCTGGGCCAGGAATTTGACCTCGGTCAGGGTCGCGTCGCGGCCGTGCAGAACGACTTCGAGCCGGGTCGGGCCGTGGACGCCCGGCGGAAGCGTCAGCGCGTACGGCTGGACGCTGCCGTCCACCGCCGACAAGTAGCCGCGGACGACGGACTGGCCGCGCACGTCCTGCCACTTCGGGTCGCCGGCTTTGAGCACCGCCGCCCGCCTCAGCCCGGCGTCCAGGACGATGACCGTCTGCCTCGCCGAGTCCTTCGTCGGGAACTCGTCGAGACGCAAGGCCCGCTCGGCGGCCTGCAAGTAAACGGCCACGTCGGGGATCGCGTCCGGGTTGCGGAGAGTTGCGACGGCGGCCTTCAACTCCGCCGTCTTGGCGGCGATCACTTGCCGCGTCGCGGCGTCGGGCGGGAAGTGCGTCGGCTTGGCGGCGGGGGGCTGGGCCGACGCCCCCAGCGGGGCAAGCAACAGGGCGGCGAAAAGCAGTCTGTTCATCGGGCACCTCGGGTTGCCGCCGATCATACTGCCCGCCGCGGCCGGGCGTGCATAGAATCCGTGGCGTGTGCGGCCCGCCCCTGCGTGCGGGCCGAGGAATGGCGAACCCCGAAGGAGTCTTTGCGATGGCGTTGAAACTGGCGATCCTGTGCGTTGTCGGGCTGGCGATGGTCGCGGCCGGCGGGGCCAAGGCGGCCGAAAACCCCGTCGTGGTCATCGAGACCTCGATGGGCACGATCAAGGTCGAGCTGTTCGAGGACAAGGCCCCCATCACCGTCAAGAACTTTCTGGCGTACACCGACGACAAGTTCTTCGACGACACGATCTTCCACCGCGTCATCGGCAAGGAGAACAAGGGCGACGACTTCATGATCCAGGGCGGCGGCTTCACCGCGGACATGAACCAGAAGAAGACCAAGGGCCAGATCAAGAACGAGGCCACCAACGGGCTCAAGAACGACCGCGGCACTCTGGCGATGGCCCGCACCGGCGTCGTCGATAGCGCCACCGCCCAGTTCTTCATCAACCTCAAGGACAACAACTTCCTGAACAACACCGGCACGACGGATCGCACCTTCGGCTACTGCGTGTTCGGCAAGGTGACCGAGGGCATGGACGTGGTAGATAAGATCAAGGCCGTCAAGACGACCAACAAGAACGGCATGGACGACGTGCCGGTCGATGCGGTCACCATCAAGTCGGTTACCCGCGCCAAGAAGTAACCCCGCCGTCGGGCGAATCGCGCGGCCGCGTCAGTCGTTCGGCTGCCGCGGCCGCGCCCGTTTCGGGCCGGGCGGGTTACGATTCGCCGCGTCGGCCGTCTAACATGGTGACAACGCTGTCTCCGCCTCCGGGTTGGGACGGTTGGGCGAATCGGACTGGTGCTGTCGCCGCGGGCCGGGCAAGTTTTTCCTTGTGGGCGGTCTGCGTCGGCGGCACAATCTCGTTCAGGCGTTGGCCCACCCTTTGGGCATCTCGACACGGAAGACACCATGCGTCGAACCCACTTGGCCCCCCCCGTCCTCGTCGCCGGAATCCTACTGGTGGCGATGGCCTTTCTGCCACACGCCCTCGCCCAGAAACCGATCCCACTGCCGGTCCCCCCCGACCCGGCCGACCCCGACCAGAAGCGGACCGAGAACGGCCTGTTCACGATCCCGGAGCAGCGCGACGCCCGCGAACAACTGCGCGCTGTCATGGACTACCTTGGCCGCACCAACGTGCCGTGGGACGTGGTCACCGGCACCTCGCAGCGGTTGCTCGACGCCAAGAGCGACTCATTCTACCGCCTCAAGGACGCGAAGGGCAACAACACCGGCGCGGTCGTGAGCGTGAAGTCGAAGGTCAACCAACTCCTCGCCGACCTGCCCAAGGAGGGCCGGCAGTTCTACGAGCAGGAGTTCGGGCCGCAGGCGAACGACCTTCTCAAGAAGGCAGTCGAGGCCGGCTACGACCGCCCGACGCTCGCCGACCTGTCGCAGCGGCTCTACCACACCAAGGCCGGGGCGCAAGCGACGCTGTTGCTCGCCGGGATCGACCTCGATGCCGGCCGCTACACCGAGGCGGCCTACGGCTTCCAGCGACTACTCGCCCGGCCCGATACGGCGGAGGTCTTGACGCCGCGGGTGTTGCTCAAGGCCGCCATCGCGTTCAAGCGCTCCGGCGACGCCCGCCAAGGCGAGTCGGTGGCGAAGCTGTGGGGGCAACTCGAGAAGACCTTCCCGCGCGAGGGGCTGGCCGTCGGCCGCAAGAACTACACGCTCGACGAGTTGAAGGCCGAACTCGACCGCCACATCGACCTCGGCGGCAGCCGGGCGACCGACCAGTACGTGTCGATGCGGCTGGGCAACGCCTCGCACACCGGCACCGGCGACGGTGGCACCCCGTTCCTCGACCCGATCTTCACGAAGCCGCTGCTGCTGCGCCGCGACGGCGTGGCCCGGCAGGGGGCCGAGTGGGTCGCGCAAAGTCTCGAGGCGGCGTTCAAGCGGGCCGACCCGGCGAAGCGCGAAGTCAGCCTGCCGGGCTTCTTCCCGGTGACCGCCAACGGCATGGTCATCTACCGCACCTACGACGGCGTCTACGCCGTCGCGTCGCAGGACGGCCTCGTCTGGCAGGGCAAGCGGCGGGCCGTCGGCGACCTGCTCTGGATCGCCGAGGCCGAGGGCGGGGCGCAGTCGATCATGAGCGCCGAGGACAGCGCCGTGCCGCTAGCCTGGTGGAACACCCACTGGGGGCCGCGCAACCCGGCCGTCCTGTTCGAGAACGCGCAGGTCGGCTCGCTGAGCCACGACGGCCGGCTGGCGTACTACGTCGATGACTTGGCCGTGCCGCCGCCGCCGCCGATGAACAACCCTAACATGGGGATGCCTCAGCAGGTCCAGACCCCCGGCGCGGGGGCCGGCACCCGCCGCGCGGCGATGCAGAACTACAACCGGCTCACGGCGGTGAGCCTCGACACGGGCAAGCTCGTCTGGACCCTCGGCGGCCCGGAAGGCGTCCCGCTCAAGGACGAGGAGGAGGAGAAATCGACCGACACGCAACTCCTCACGGAGAACTCGTTCTTCCTGGGGCCACCGCTGGCGGTCAACGGCCGGCTCTACGTGCTGTTCGAGCGAAAGAGCCAGGTCAAACTCGCCTGCCTCGACCCGGCGCACGTCGTGGTCGCCCCGGCCGCGCCGGGGTCCGCGACGCTTCACCGCTACCCGGAACTGCTCTGGACGCAGACCCTCGGCGACGCCTCGACGAGCCTTCGCACCGAAACCCAGCGCCGCGTCCAGCCGTCCTACCTGGCCTACGCCGACGGCGTCCTCGTTTGCCCAACGAACAACGGCGTCGTCGTGGGCGTCGATGTGAGTGCCCGGCGGCTTCTGTGGGCGCGCTACTACGGCACGGCGAGCGACCCCAAGAACCTGCCCGGCGGCGTCGGGCCGGGCGCGGCCTTCGTCCGGCCCAACTTCAACACCGGCGTGCCGCTGCAGCCGATCGTCACCGACCGCTGGCGCGCCGCCGCGCCGATCGTCGCCGCCGGCAAGGTGCTGGTGACCGCCTACGACTCGGACTTGCTGCAGTGCCTCGATTTGCGCACCGGCGAGCAGCTGTGGTGGACCGGCCGCGAGCAGGACGACCTGTACGTCGGGGGCGTCTCGGGCGACAACGTCCTCGTCGTCGGCAAGCGCAGCGTCCGCGCGTTCAAGCTGAACGGCACCGGGGCCGGGGCGAATCGGTTGGCGTGGCCCAAGGTCGCCATCGGCACGCCGTGCGGCCACGGCGTGATGGGCCGCGACGGCGTCTACTACCTGCCGATGCTCGGCACCCCGGAGAAGGCCGACGGCCGCGAGCCGCAGGTTTGGGCCATCGACACGGCGGCCGGGGCGGTCAAGTCGAAGACGGCGTTCCGCCGCAAGATCGACGCCGCCGCCGACCCCCGGCACGTGCTGGGCAACTTGCTGTTCCAGGACGGCCAACTCTTCTCGCAGTCGGCCGTCGAACTCGCCTCGTTCCCGCTCATCGAGTTGAAGCGGCGCGAGATGGCCGAGCGGCTGAAGGCCAACCCCGACGACCCCGAGGGCCTGTTCGCCCGCGGCGAACTCGCCCTCGACGGCGGCGACCTGCGCGCGGCCGTCGCCGACTTCAAGACCGTCGAGAAGTCGAAGCCGGCCGAGGAGTTGCGCAAGAAGCTGCGGCAGAAATTCTACGTCGCCTACACCGAACTGCTGCGCAACAAGTTCGCCGACGGCGAGCCGTACCTGGCGGAGTACGAGGCCCTGTGCGAGCTGCCGATCGACGCCGAGGACCCCGCGGAGCGTCAGCGGCTGCTCGACGAACAGTTGCGCCGCAAGGCGCTGTACCTGACGCTCGTCGGCCGCGGCCGGGAGGCCCAGGGGCGGCTCGGCGACGCCTTCGACGCCTACCGCGCCTTCGCCTCGCTCGGGGACAACCGGCAACTCGTCGCCATCCACGACGAGCCGAACGCCCTGACCCGCCCGGACGTGTGGGCGCGCGGCCGCATCGACGCCATGCTGCGCGGGGCGAAGGACCCCGCCGCCCGCAAGCCGCTGGAGGGTCGCGTCGCCGCGGAGTGGGCCGAACTGAAGGCCGCCAACGACCTGCCGCGGCTGCGCGAGTTCGTGCGCGTCTTCGGGGCGTTCTTCGAGGCCGGCCAGGAGGCCCAACTGCTCCTCGCCGAGTGGCTGCTGGCTACCAACAACGAGGACGACCAGCGCGAGGCGCAGTCGCTGCTGATGCAACTCTGGGCCGCCGCCGAGACGCCGGCTGTTGCCGCCCGCGCGGTCGATCGCCTCGCCGCGGTGATGAAGCGGCGGGGGATGCTCGAGGACGCCGTGGCCCTGTACGCCCAACTCGGCGGCCGCTACGCCGACCTGGTCGTGCGCGACGGCAAGACGGGGGCCGAGATCTACGGCGAACTCGTGACCGACAAGCGGCTGCTGCCGCACCTCGACCCCGGCCGCGTCGCGGCGATGGGCGCGTACAAGGTCGAGGCGGCCAACGCCCCCGGCAACCGGCCCTACGTCCAGGGCTTCTCCGTGCGGCCCAGCGGCGAACTCTTCCCGTTCTACCGCCGCTTCCGGTTCGACCTCGTGCAGGACGCCGCGAACAACAACAACTGGCTGATGAGGGTCACCGACCGCAACACCGGCGAGGAGCGCTGCAAGTTCGCCGGCCTCAGCCCCTTCGGGGCCGCGGTCAACAACGGCATGTTCGACGGCCGCGGCCAGCCCGCCAACCCGTCGAACTCCAAGTTCGCCCAGGCCAGCGGCCAACTCGTGCTGCTCACGATGGGCCAGTACGCCTACTGCTTCGACCTGGCCGAGAAGCGCGAACTGTGGCGGCAGAACCTCCTGGGCAAGTCCCCCCCCGGCGTGACCTCCCAGCCGACCTCCGGCCCCGACGGCGAGATGGTGTTCCAGTACGACGACGGCTGGACCTTCAGCCTGGCCCGCTCCGCGGTGCTGCAGCCGTCGTACGTCGCGCTCGTCACCCGCGACGGCCTCAAGGCGATCGACCCGACCACCGGCCAGGAACTCTGGGTCCGCACGAACCTGTCGCCCAAGGTGCAAATCTTCGGCGACGAGCGGCACCTGTTCGTTGTCGATGGGGCCAACTGCAAGGTCCTCCGCGCCCTCGACGGCACGCCCGTCGAGGGGGTCGCGGACTTCGCCGCCAAGGTCGGCAAGCCCGGCACGACCTCCTTCCTCGGCCGCCTCATCCTGACCAACGAGCTCAAGGGCGGCACGCGCGGCTTCTCCCTGTACGACCCCCTGAGCGGCAAGGACGTCTGGCGACGCGAGTTCCCCGGCAAGCCCGCCCTCTTGCGCACCGCCGACCCTGGGGTCGCCGGGGTTCTGGACCCCTCGGGCAAGTTCGAGGCGTTCGACGTGCGCACCGGTAAGGCGGTCGCGTCGGGCCAGGTGGACACCGGCCTCGTCGTCGGCAGCGTGGCGTACGAGTCCGGGGCGATGATCGCCACCGAGCCGCTACTGCTGCTCGACGCCGACCGCGCCTACCTCGTGCTGAGTAAGCCCAAGGACGCCGGCGTGCAGACCCGCTTCTATTACGGCCAGCAACAGGCCATGTTACGCTCCCTCGCGGTGAACGGTCCGGTCGTCGCCTTCGACCGCCGCACCGGCGAGCGCCTGTGGTACAATCTCGACGCCTTCGCCAACCAGCAGGTCGTCCTCGACCGCTTCGAGGAGCTGCCGACGCTCGTCGCCGCCGCCCCGTCGAACGACCCCGCGTCGAAGTTGCCGCAGTACCGCGTCGTGGCGCTCGACAAGCGCACCGGCCGGCTGGTCCACAACTACGGCTACAACCAGAACGGCGAGTTCGCCAACGCCGCGCGCGACCCCAGGGGCCGGGGCGTCGAGTTCTTCCGCTACAACGACGGCCTGCGCCTCCGCATCACCCCCGACGAATAGTCGGTTGGTTTCGCCGGGCCGGGTCGTCTGAGGGTTGGGGTCGCAGTCCGCGGGCAGGAGCTTGACGATGACTTCACGAGTCCGCTGGCTGGGCACGCTTCTGTTGGCGAGCCTGGCGTTCGCGCCGCTGGCGGCCCAGGAGCCGCCCGCCAAGAAGCGCAAGCCCGACCACGACGCCGTGATCGACAAGGGCCTCGAGTGGCTCAAGAAGAACCAGGCGGCCGACGGCCACTGGGAGGCACAGGGCGGCCAGTACCCCACCACCATGACCGCACTCGCCGGCATGGCGATGCTTATGGAGGGCAGTACGCTGCGCGAGGGCAAGTACAGCGACAACCTCGTCAAGGCGGTCAACTGGTTCGTCGCGCGCGCGCAGCCGAACGGCCTGATCGGTAACCCCAACAACCCCACCGAGTCGTCGCGTTACACCTACGGCCACGGCTACGGCCTGCTGTTCCTGGCGAGCGTCTACGGCGAGGAGGAGGACCAGGAGCGGCGCAAGAAGCTCGAAACGATCCTCAAGAAGGCGGTCGAGTTCTGCGGCAACTCGCAGACCAAGCGCGGCGGCTGGGGCTACGTCTCCGCCAAGGACGGCTCGGACTTCGACGAGGGGTCCACGACGATCACGCAGTTGCAGGCGATCCGCGCGGCCAAGAACGCCGGCATCCCGGTCAAGAAGGAGATCCTCGACAACGCCACGAAGTACCTGCGCGACTGCACCACCGCCCGCGGCGGCATCATCTACAGCCTCGCCAACGGCGGGGTGGCGAACGGCCAGGAGCGGCCGGCCCTCACCGCCGCCGCCGTGGCGTGCGCGTTCAGCGCGGGGCAGTACAAGGACGAGTTCGCCATGAAGTGGATCAAGTACTGCAAGGACAACATCCCCATCGGCAAAGGCCGCCTGTCGCACGACGAGTACCAAAGCTACTACTACGCGCAGGCCCTGTACGTCCTCGGCGACGACCGCTACGGCGAACTCTTCCCCAAGGAGCCGAAGGCCGGCTGGCTGACCTGGACCGGCTACAAGGACGCGATGTTCGACTACCTCAAGACCCAGCAGAACGCCGACGGCAGTTGGACCAGCGGCTACATCGGCCCGGTGTACTCGACCGCGGTGAACCTGACGATCCTACAACTCGACAAGGGCGTCGTGCCGATCTACCACCGCTGACCAGATGGACTAAGAATTTTGCCGCTGAGACGCAGAGACGCGGAGAAAACCAAGACCGGAGTTGAGTTCGCTCCGCAGGTCGAGAGGCATCCTCGAAGCCGAAGCGATTCTGAATGCCCTCGTCTAGCGTATTCCCTTAAGCAATCCTTCCTTGAGACTTGCATGAGCCAGAGCAGCCAGACCATGACGATGAGCCTCGGCGAGAGTGACCTCGACGCCATGAAGCGTATCCAGAAGGCGTTCGCCGACATCGGCGAGCAGTTGCGCCAGGTGATCGTCGGCCAAGACAAGGTGATCGAGCAGTTACTGATCGCGCTGTTCAGCCGCGGCCACGTCATCCTCGAAGGCGTGCCGGGGCTGGCGAAGACTCTGATGATTTCGACTTTGGCTAAGACGCTCTCCCTCGACTTCAGCCGCATCCAGTTCACCCCCGACCTGATGCCCGCGGACATCACGGGTACTGAGATCATCGAGGAAAACCGCTCGACCGGGGCGCGCGAGTTCAAGTTCCTGTCCGGCCCGCTGTTCGCCAACGTCGTCCTGGCCGACGAGATCAACCGCACCCCGCCCAAGACGCAGGCCGCTTTGCTCGAAGCGATGCAAGAGCGGCAGGTGACGGTGGGACGCGTGCGGCACAAGCTCGGCAGCCCGTTCTTCGTGCTGGCCACGCAGAACCCCATCGAGCAAGAAGGCACGTACCCGCTGCCGGAGGCGCAGCAAGACCGCTTCATGTTCAAGGTGTTCGTCACGTATCCGTCGTTCTCCGAGGAGTTCGAGATCGCGGCCCGCACGACCTCGAACCAGATCGAGGACATCCGCCCGGTGCTGTCCGGCGACCAGATCCTCGAACTCCAAGACGTGGTGCGCAAGGTGCCGGCGTCGGACCACGCCATCAAGTACGCGCTCGCCCTGGTGCGGCAGACCCGCGTGACGGAGCCGGGCTGCCCGAAGTTCGTCAAGGACTGGCTGAGCTGGGGCGCGGGGCCGCGGGCGGTGCAGAACCTCATCCTCGGGGCCAAGGCCCGCGCGCTGCTCTACGGCCGGCCGAGCGTCTCGACCGACGACATCAAGGCCCTCGCGCTGCCGGTCTTGCGGCACCGCATCCTGACCAACTTCACCGCCGCGTCCGAAGGCGTGACGACCGACACGGTGGTTACACGCATCCTCGAAGAGACGCCGTCGAAGGAGGGCGACCTCGAACGCGACCCGCGGTTCCAGAAAATCTTCGCGGTGTAAGTTGTGCAACACCAAAACGTTTTGCCGCGGAGACGCAGAGGCGCGGAGAAAACAAAAGCTTGAATTTGGATTTCTCCGCGCCTCTGCGTCTCCGCGGCAAAACGTTTTGGTTCGAGATCAAGAGACCCATACCCATGCCGACCGACGACGACGCCCGCCGCTTCTTGCACCCCGCGACCATCGCGAAGGTCGGCCGGCTCGACCTGCGCGCCAAGCAACTCGTCGAGGGGTTCATCTCGGGGCTGCACAAAAGCCCGTTCTTCGGCCACTCGATGGAGTTCGCCCAGCACCGCGAGTACGTCGCCGGCGACGACATCCGCCACCTCGACTGGAAGGTCTGGTCGAAGACCGACAAGTTCTACATCAAGCAGTACGAGGCCGAAACCAACCTCCGCGCTAACCTTGTCGTGGATACGTCCGAGTCGATGGGATACGGGGCGGAGAAGCACACGAAGGCCGGGACGCTGTCGAAGTACGACTACGCCTGTACGGCCGCCGCGTGCCTGGCGTACATCATCGTGCGGCAGCAGGACGCCGCGGGGGTGACGAGCTTCGGATGGGACGTGAAGTCGGTCATCCCGCCCAAGAGTTCGCAGCGGCAACTCGACGCCGTGACGAAGACCCTGAACGCCACCAAGCCCGCCGAACAAACCCGGCTCGACAAGGTGCTGCGCAGCGTGGCCGAGGCGTCGCACTCGCGCGGCATGACCGTCGTCTTCTCGGACCTGCTCGCCGACCGCGAGCCGATGTTCCGCGGGCTGGAGATGCTGCGGCACCGCAAGCAGGACGTGATGGTGTTCCACATCCTCGACGACGACGAGCTCGACTTCCCGTTCAACGGCACGACCAAGTTCGAGGGCCTCGAAGACCTGCCGCAACTGATGTGCGACCCCAAGGCGCTCCGGGATGGCTACCTCGAAGCGGTCGAGGAGTACCTCGTCGAAGTGCGGCGCGGCTGCACGCGGCTGGGCATCGACTACAACCTCGTCCGCACCAGCGACACCCTCGACGCCGTGCTGTCCCGTTTCCTGTTCCGCCGCGCTGACCGCACCGGCCTGTCGCGCCGCTGACCCCGCCCGCCTTCGCCCCCTGGACGCCCCACCGCGATGTCTGAATGGTTCCTGAACCCCTGGTCGATGCTCGCCGGCGTGCTGCTGGTCGCGGTCCCGGTGCTCATCCACCTGATCAACCGCGTCCGCTACAAGCGGGTGCGCTGGGCCGCGATGGAGTTCTTGCTGAAGGCCCAGAAGCGGGTCCGCCGCAAGCTCATCGTCCAGCAACTGCTACTGCTCTTGCTCCGCATCCTGCTGATGCTGTTGTTGGGCCTATTGGTGGGCCGCTTCTTCGGGCTGAGCCTGGGCGAGGACGAGGGCCGGCAGACGGCGCACGTCGTGATCCTCGACGACACGCCGAGCATGGCCGACGGCTGGCGCGGCGACGACGGCACCCCGACGACGAGCTTCGAGCAAGCCAAGAAGGTCATCGTCGAGCAGATCGCCCGCTCCGCCGCGGAGGCGACGACGGCGCAACGCCTCGAAGTCTTCCGGCTGTCGGACCTCGCCAACCCCGAGGTCGTCGAGCGTCTCAACGACACGTCGATCGCGAAGCTCGAAACATCGCTCAAGTCGCTGACGCCGTCGAACGTGCGGGTGCCGCTGCGCGACGGGCTGAAGCGGGCGCAAGACGCCCTCGCGGAGCAGCCGGGGGACACGGCGAAGGTCGTCCACGTCGTCAGCGACTTCCGCGCCGGCGACTGGTCCGAGGGGGCCGACGGCCTCAAGGAGGTCGCGTCCGAGTTGGCGGCGGCCAAGGTGAAGGTCAACCTCGTCGATGTCGCGCACCCGTTCCGCAAGAAGGACGACCGCCGGGCACCCCTCGCCCACGACAACCTCGCCATCACCGAGTTGCAGCCGGCGAAGCTGACGGTCGCGCGGTACGACCCGCTCGAATTCACGATGCGCGTCAAGAACTACGGGGCCGCGGAGTTGAAGGGCCTGCGCTTCGCGGTGAAGGTCAACGGCGACGAGAACAAGGGCCGCTCGGTGACCGTCGAGACGCTGCCGGGCTTCCAGGAGCGGGCGGTCAAGTTCGAAATCCCCTTCGACCGCCTCGGCAGCGACGACAAGCCGCTCGACCGCTTCAGCCTCGTGTCGGTGACGCTCGAGACCCCCGAACCCGGCGGGCTAACGGCCGACAACGTTCGACACGCCGTCGTCGAGGTGCGCGACCGCCTGCCGATCCTCGTGGTGGAGGGCCGGCCGAACGCGCGCGACTCGAAGGACGGTGACGGCTTCTACCTGCGGCCCGTCTTCACGGCGGTCCTGGGCGGCTACAGTTGGGTCAACGGCACACTCGTCGATCTCGAGAAGCTCGACCTGGCGAAGTTCGCGTTCGTGATGATCCTGAACGTCCCGGCGCTCAACGAGGTGGCGGCGAAGAACGTCGAGGGCTACGCCAAGGCGGGCGGCGGCGTCGGCTTCTTCCTGGGGCCGGACGTGCGGCCGGCCGACTACAACCGCGACCTGTACCGCGACGGCGCGGGCCTGTTCCCGGTGCCGATCAAGGAGCAGCCGAGTGCGGAGTTGACCGAGGACGAGTTGCAGGCGCGGCGCTTCCGCATCTCGCAGAAGAAGCTGCTGGTACGCGACCCGGCCTATCGAAGCCACCCGGCGCTGGCGGGGCTGTACACCGACGAGCGCGGCGAGCCGGTCAAGGACGCGGAGCAACTCGAGCGCGTCTTCGGCTTCATCTCGATCAAGCGCTACTGGCCGGTGCAACGCCTCGGCCGGCAGCGCGATGACCGCAGTTTGACCGAGCTGTACTGCATGCCGAACGAGCAGTCGATGGCCGACTACGAGGCCGCCACGCGCAAGGTCGCCGACGCCCTGCCGGCCGACGACGCCGAGAACGCGAAGTTCAAGGAACTGCTCACAAAGGCCCGCGACGACCTGCGGCGGCTGGCGGTGTCGTCCGAACCGCTGTACCGCCTGGCCGGCTCGCTCGACGACCTGCTCGCCGACCAGCGCGGGTCGGGGGACGCGGGCGAGGCGCTGCTGCGCGAGTTCTGGGCGACGCCCAAGCACGCCGACTTGCGGCGCGAGGCGACCCGGCTGCGCGACGCGGTCAAGTTCGGCGACCCCTTCTACCTGGCGAAAGACTACGGCCGCGGGCGGGTCACGGTCGTGACCACGACGGCCGGCGAGACGTGGACCGACTGGCCGTCGGAGAAGCCCGGCAGCGCGTCGTTCGCGCCGATCATGAAGGAGATGGCGAACTACCTCTCCGGGGCCGGCGCGACCGAGAACCGCACGCTGGGGCGTGACATCGTGCTGTCACTGGACGCCCAGCGCTACAAGCCGGGCGTCGGCCGGGCGTTCGTGACGCACACCCCGACGCCGGGGGCCGCCAACGACCCCAACCCCGCGCCGCGCATCGACCTCAAGGAGCAGGTGATGACGGCCGTCGGCGACCGGCTGGTGCTGAACTTCGCCGACGCCAAGACGCCCGGCGCGTACCTGTTCTCGCTCACCGGCCTGAAGCCGCAGGCGGCGAACAGCCCCGAGGGCGGCGAGGCCCCCGAGTACCGCGGCTTTGCGGTGAACCTCGACGCGGCGCGCGAGGGCGACTTGCGCCGGGCCGCCCGCGACGACGTGACCCTGACAGCCCGCGGGGCGCAACTGCACTCGGCCGACGACCCCGAGTGGTCCAAGGCCCTGCGTAACAAGAAGGGCGACCTGTCGGAGAGCCTGTGGCTCGTGCTGATTTTGGGCGCGATGTTGCTCGCGGAGCAGTACCTGTCGATGAAGTTGAGCTTCAACAGTGCCGTCGATGTGCCCGCAGCGGCGTAACCCTCGAACCCCGGACTGGTGCCCACAAGCGTGACGACCCCGACCGACACGACCGAATCGAACTTCATCCTGCGACGCCTCGGCGAGCCGCTGCCGCTCGACCTCGTGTCCAGCGTCTGGCCGCTCGCACTGTTCACGCTCGTGGCGGTCGGGCTGGTGGCGCTGCTGTTCCGCGCCGACTGGCGGCGGGTCGGCCTCTGGGCGGTCCCGGCGGGCGTCCTGCGTGGCGGCGGCGTGGCCGCGGCGGTCACGGCGTTCGCGTTCCCGAACATGGTGATCGGCGAGTGGGCCAACGCCGCCTGGCTGCTGCTGACGCTCGGCGGCGTCCTGTTCGCGCTCGGCTTCGTGCTGGCGATGTACGCCCGCGACTCGCGCACCGCTTGCGGCTTCGCGGTGCCGTTGGGCCTGCTCCGCACCGGCGTCTACCTGCTGCTGGCGGTCGCGTTCCTGCTGCCGGCCGTGCAGTACTGGGAGCTGTCGGAGAAGCGGTCGCGGGTCGTGATCCTGCTCGACGTGTCGCCGAGCGTCACGCAGGTCAGCGACGAGCAGGCCACCGCCGCCGGCCGCAAGCCGCCGACGCGACTCGACAAGGTGCTCGACGCGGTGCTGACGGCAAAGCTCTTCGACAAGCTGCTCGAAAAGAACCCGGTGTTCGTCTACCGCTTCGGCAGCCGCCTCGACGACGAGCCGCAGGCGTTCGAGGCCGGGGCGTCGCCGTGGTCGAAGGCCGAGTTGCAGGCGTGGGCGACCTACGACTACAAGGCGTATCTACTGCGTGGCCTCTCGCCGGCGGCCGTCGAAGCCGTGCGGGCGAGTGCCGCGTGGAAGGGCGACGCCCTGGGAACTTCCGACTGGGCTGTGACGTGGGCCAAGTTGCCGGCCGAGGAGACGACGCCGGCGGGGCTGCCAGAGGCCGACGTTGCCCTGCTGGCGGAGGCACGCGGCAAGGTCGAGAAGCGCATCGACGTGGCCCGCTCGATCGCGCTGGGCACCAACGTGCCGGAGTCGGTGACCGCCGTGCTGAACCGCGAGACGGGCAACCTCGTGCAGGCCGTGATCGTGTTCAGCGACGGCCGCAGCAACCTCGGCTCCGAGTCGGCGTACAACCAGCTGCGCGAGCGGGCGGCCGCCGAGAAGGTGCCGGTGTTCACCGTCGCCGTCGGCGAGGCCCGCGAGACTGTGGGCATTCAAATTACCGAGGTGCAGTCGCCGGACCGCACCCCGCCGGACGAGGCATTCAAGCTGACCGTCGAGGCCGACGGCGTGGGGCTGCCGGAGCAGACCGTCGATGTCGTGGTGGGGCTGTTCGGCCCCGGCCGCGACCCCAAGAAGGACAAGCCGGACTTTGACCTGTTGCCGCTGCCGCTCAAATTCGCCGGCGACTCGACGCCGCCGCACGGTACTGCGGAGTTCCTCATCGACCCCGAGAAGATGCCGGAGTCGCTCACACAGCCGTCGAAGAAGCCGGGCGGCAAGCCGCAACTCAAACAGGGCGAGTGGAAGGCGGTCGCCCGCATCGCCAAGGACAAGCGCGAACTCTTCGCCGACGCCGAGCACCTGAGCGCCCCGCGGACCATCCAGGTGCTCGACAAGCCGACGCGGATTCTGCTGTTCGCCGGCGGGCCGACGCGCGAGTACCAGACCCTGCGGACGCTGCTCGTCCGCGAGACGGCGCAGAACCGGGCCGAGCTGAGCATCTGCCTGCAAACCGAGGGCGGCCGCGACGGCACCGGCGTGCAGGACGTGCCGGCGGAGCGGCTGCTGACGCGGTTCCCGTCGAGGCTCGACCTCGCCGCCGTCGGCGGCAAGCCGGAGGAGAAGTACGCCAACCTCAACGAGTACGACCTGGTGATTGCCTTCGACCCCGACTGGTCGGAGCTGTCGCCGGACCAGATCAAGAACCTGCAAACCTGGGTCGATAACCTCGGCGGCGGGCTGATCTACGTCGCCGGGCCGCTGAACACCTTCCAACTGGCCCGCGGCGACGAGAGCGGCCGGCTCAAGCCGCTGCTCGACATCCTCCCCGTGGTGCCCGACGACGTGATCCTCGTCAAGACGCGGCCGATCCCGCGCACGCCGCGCCGGCTGCTGTTGAAACCCAACCCCGAGTACGACGTGCTCAAACTCGAAGAGGACCCGGCCGACGACGCCACCGCCGGGTGGGAACCGTTCTTCACCGGCAAGGCGAAGTTCGCGGCCGGCACCGCCCCGCGCGAGAGCCTGAACCCCACGCGCGGGTTCTTCTCGTACTACCCCGTCAAGGCGACCAAGCCAGGGGCGACGACGCTGGGCGAGTTCCTCGACACCAACGACCGCGGCGAGCCGGACCCGAAGCCATGGATCGTCACGACGCAGCCGGCCCGCGGCCGCACGGTCTTCCTCGGCTCCGGCGAGACGTGGCGCTTCCGGGCGTACAACCAGGACTTCTTCGACCGGTTCTGGGTGAAGATGACCCGCTTCGCCGCCGGCAACCGCGACGCCAACCCGGCGCGCGGCCGGGTGCTCATCGGCAAGGAGTTCACCGCCGGCTCGCAGGTGCGGGTGCAAGCCCGCTTGCTCGCGCCGAACGGCCAGCCCTACGACTTCAACGCGACCGCGCCGAAGTTCCGCGTCGAGCAGTACAACCTCGCCAACGAGAAGGAGAAGGACCACGGCCCCTTCGA
>JAYTUC010000129.1:0-7167 GCA_043744775.1 Fimbriiglobus sp.
TGCGACGGCTCCGCGGAGGCCGCTTGCGCGGTCATCGCCCCCGAGTTGGCCGTGCGCATCGGCGGCCCGGCCGGGTGGCTCGTGAACCGCGACCACGCCGTGACCGTGAGCGTCGCCAACCGCGGGGCCGCCGACGCCCGGCTCGTCGCGGTGCGCCTCGAAGTGCCGGACGGGTGGGGCGCGGCGTCGCCGTCGGGCCAGTTCGACCCGGCGTCACGCACACTCTACTGGCACGCCGACCGACTCGCGGCCGGGGCGACGGCCGACTTCGCCGCCAGTGTCCGCCCGCCGTTCCCCGGCCCCGGCGACTTCCGCGCCACCGCCCAGGACTTGACCGAGAACGCCGCGCACGCCGGGCACCACGCCGAGGCCGAGATCGACCCCGGCGACGGCGAGAGGCTGCTGGACGACTTCGCCCGCGCCGCCGAGTCGGTCGCCGCCGAGGCCGTGGCCGTCGCGCCGGCCCGCGGCGGGGCGTCGGGCCGCGAGCACCAGCACGTCGTCTTCACGGTCGCCGGCACCGACTACGCCCTGCCGCTGAGTGCGGTGCGCGAGGTCGGCCGGACGCCGGCGGTCACGCCGGTGCCGCACGCCCCGGACTGGCTAGCCGGCGTGGCCAACGTCCGCGGCGACGTGGTGTCGATGGCCGACCTGCGCCGGTTCTTCGGCGAGCCGCCCGGCCCGGAGTCGCGCGACCGCCGCGTCATCGTCGTGGCGGCGTCCGGCCGCGACCTGACGGCCGGCCTGCTCGTCGATCGGGTCCGCGGCCTGCGCTCGATCCCGCCCGCGGACGTCCACCCGCCGACCGCGCCGATCCGGGCGCGGGCCGCCGGCTTCATGCGCGGCGTCGCCGACGCGGGGGGCCGGCCGGTCGTCGTCCTCGCCCCCGACGCTCTGTTACTGTCCCCCGAGTTCCGGCAGTTCGAGCCGGCCTGACCGACCCACCCGACCCACCCGTTTCACCGACCCTTCGAGAGGTTCCCCATGAAGACCGTGCCGCGACTCGTCCGCCTGCGGATGTGGCAGAAGCTGGCCGCCCTCGCCCTCGCCTCGGGCGTCCCCGCGCTCTTGCTCGCGGCGGCCTACGTCGCCGCCGTGACCGAGGACAGCACGTTCTTGAAGAAGGAGCTCGACGGCTTGGAGTACCTCGAAGGGCTGAACAAGCTCGTCACCCACGTCCCCGCCCACCTGAGTGCCACCGTCGGCGGGCTGCACGGCGACGCCGCGGCCAAGGCGTTCTTCGCCCCCAAGGCCGCCGACCGGCGCGGCAAGATCGACGACGCCATCCGCCAGGCCGACGCCGCCGACTTGAAGTACGGGGCCAAGTTCGGCACCGCCGAAAAGTGGCAGCGGGTCAAGGCCGACTGGGCGGCGCTGCGCGACCGCGCCGCCGACGCCTCGGCCGAGGACGCGACCGCCCGGCACGCCAAGCTGCTCGCGGACGTGCTGGCGATCGAGGTCGAGATCGGCGAGAAGTCGAACCTGATCCTCGACCCGATTTTGATCACCTACTACCTCCAAGACGACGTGACCAGCCGCGCCCCGGCCCTGATGGAGTACGTCGGCGAGGCGCGCGCCCAGGCCGAGACTTTGGCCGCGCGCCGCGACGTGACCGAGGCCGAGAAGTTCAAGCTCGCCGCGGTCCTCGGGCAAGTCTCCGCCGCCCGCGCCGGCTTCGACGGCAACGTCGCCGCGCTCGGCGACAAGGACGCCAAGATCGGCGAGCGGCTCGCCCCGCGGCACGCCGAGGCCGCCGCCGCCCTCGACGCCTTCGCGGCGCTGCTCCAGAAGCGGATCATCGAGGCCCCCGCGGACGGCGAGGGCCGCGTCGCGCTGACCGTGCCGCCCCAAGAAGTGTGGCAGAAGGGCACCGCCGCGATCGAGGGCTACGGCCGCGTCAACGACGAGGGCATCCCGATCTTGCGCGAACTCCTGAGCGCCCGCTACGCCTCCGAGAACCGCCAGCTTTACGTCACGGTCGCCCTCACCTCGGCCGCGCTGCTGCTCGCCACCGCACTCGTGTTCCTGATCGCCCGCGGCATCACCCGGCAGACCCGCGCCATCTCCGGGGCCTTGACGAAAGTCGGCGTCGGCGACTTGAGCGCCCGCGTGGCGGTCGTGGCCCGCGACGAACTCGGCGAGGTCGCCGCGGCGCTCAACGCCATGCTCGACAACACGACGGCGCTGATGCAGTCGCAGGACGAGCGCGACCGCACCCAGGCGGCCATCGGCAAGCTCCTCGACGAGATGTCCGGCGTGGCCGACGGCGACCTCACACAGGAGGCCGAGGTCACCGCCGACGTGACCGGGGCCATCGCCGACTCCTTCAACTACATGCTCGACCAACTGCGGCAGATCATCGGCAACGTCCAGCGCACGACCCGGCAGGTCACGGGGTCGGCGGCCGAGATCTACGCCTCGACGCGCGACCTCGCCGGCGGGGCCGAGCAGCAGGCCGAGCGGATCGGCCTCACGTCGCTGGCCGTCGAGGAGATGGCCGGCTCGATCCGCCAGGTGTCGGCGAACGCCGTCCAATCGGCCGCGGTCGCCCAGCAGTCGCTGCGCAACGCCCGGCAGGGCAACGACGCGGTGAAGGACACCATCGCCGGCATGGGGCGCATCCGCGACCAGGTGCAGGAGACGGCCAAGCGCATGAAGCGCCTCGGCGAGTCGTCGCAGGAGATCGGCGCGATCGTCCAGCTCATCGACGACATCGCCGACCGCACCGGGATTCTGGCGTTGAACGCCTCGATCCAGGCGGCGATGGCCGGGGACGCCGGCCGCGGCTTCGCGGTGGTCGCCGAGGAGGTCGAGCGGCTCGCCGTGCGCTCGACCGACGCGACCAAGAAGATCGCCACGCTCGTCAAGACCATCCAGAGCGAGACGAACGAGGCGGTCGGGGCGATGGAGAAGGGGATCGCCGAGGTCGTCGCCGGGTCGAAGCTCGCCGCCCAGGCCGGCCAGTCGCTGCACGAGATCGAGGGCGTGTCGGGCAAGCTGGCCGACCTCATCCAGCAGATCTCGCACGCCTCGACGCGGCAGACCGAGGCGTCCGACGGGGTGACCCGCGCGATGCTCGACATCTCCGGCGTGACGCGGCAGACGGCCGCGGGCACGAAGCAGGCGGCCGACGCCGTGCGGTCGCTCTCGGGCCTCGCCGAGGAGTTGCAGGCGTCGGTGGCCGCGTTCAAGATGCCCGGTGCCGCCCCCGTCGTCGTCGCCCCGAGCGCCCAGGCCAAGGGCCGCGGCCCCGCCAAGCCGACGACGCCGGCGGCGCGGTTCTAACCGCCGCAGGCGCGGCGGTTTTCTGTAGCTGGCCTCTGTGAGGCCGGTCTTACCCCCTGTGCTGCTGACTTCCGTGAGTGGGAGCGGGCCCGGCCTCACAGAGGCCAGCTACAGAAGACCCCCCCCGCCACGCCACCACTGAATCGACACCAACCGCTACGCCGGCCGCAAACCCTGACCCCTACCGGAGTGCGACGACGATGACGACGACCGAAGCCGCCGAGCGCCCCGCGGTCGCGCCGGAAATCCTCGAGGTCTTCGCCGCGGAGGCGGAGGAGCACCTTCTCACGGTGAGCCGCAACCTGCCGATCCTGCAAGCGCACCCCGAGAGCGTCGAGCACTTGCAGGAGGTCCGCCGGGCCTTCCACACGCTCAAGGGCGCGGCGGCGTCGGTCGGGTTCGCCGCGCTAGCGCGGCTGGCGCACCGGGCCGAAGACCTGCTCGACCGGCTCGACGAGACGGGCCAGCCGGCGACGCCCGCCGAGTTCGCCCTGCTCTTCGACTCGCTCGACGCGCTCGAGGACCTGGCCGGCGGCCGCCCCGACGACGCCGCGGAGACGCTCTACCCCCGCTACGACGCCCTCGTCGGGGCCGCCCCCACCGCGCCGGAGCCTGAACGAATCGCGCCGCCGACCGAGCCGCTCGAGGAGGTCGCGCCGCCGTCCGCCGACGCCGGCCGCGCCGCCGGCGAGAGCCTGCGCGTGCCGATCGCCCGGCTCGACGAGGTCGGCAAGTTGCTTGGCGAGCTGGTCATCGGCCGCTCCGGCTTCGAGCGGCAGCTGGCGCAGTACGCCCGGCTCGTGCAGGACCTGCAACTGAGTTGCGGCCGCCTCCGCCGCGCCGCGGCGACGCTCGAAGCCCAGTCGGAAGCGAAGGCCCCCGGCGGCCGGCTGGCAGCGCACTTCGACGCCCCCGACCGCGGCCACGGCTTCGACGCCCTCGAATTCGACCGCTACACCGACGCCCACCTGCTGACGCGCGAGCTGGCCGAGACTTCCGCCGACCTCGGCGGGCTGGGCCAGGAGTTCGCGGCCCTCGCCGGCGAATTCGACGGGACGTTGCTGCGCCAGTCGCGGCTCACCGGCGACCTGCAGGACAAGCTCACGCGCGTCCGCATGGTGCCGCTGACGCACCTCAGCGCGCGGCTGCACCGCACCGCCCGCCAGACCGCCGCGGCCGTCGGCAAGGGCGTGCGGCTGGTGATCTCCGGCGAGGAAACCGAACTCGACAAAACCGTGCTCGAAGAGATGGGCGAGCCGCTACTGCACCTGTTGCGCAACGCCATCGATCACGGCCTTGAACCGGCCGAGGAGCGCGTCGCGCTCGGCAAGCCGGCGACCGGTACGGTCCGCGTCGAGGCGTCCCCCGAGGGCACGCAGGTCGTCCTGCGCGTCAGCGACGACGGCCGCGGCATCGACCTCGAAGCGGTGCGGGCCGCGGCCGTCACGCAAGGCTACCTGCCGGCCGACGAGGCCGCGAGACTCGCCCCCGACGCCCTACTCGACCTGCTCTTCCAGTCGGGGTTCAGCACCGCCGCGGCCGTGACCGAAACCTCCGGCCGCGGGGTCGGGCTGGACGCGGTGCGGGTCATGGTCGGTCGCCTCAAGGGCACGGTCGGTCTGACCTCGGTCCCCGGCGTCGGCGCGACGTTCACGGTCCGACTGCCGCTCACGTTGGCGGTTATCCGGGCGTTGATGGTTCGGGCGGCCGGTCAGACGTTCGCGGTGCCGCTCGGGGCGGTCGCGGAGGTGCTGCGGCTCGACCCCGGCGCGGCCGACAGCCTCGGCGGCGAGGACGTGGCCCGCGTCGCCGGCCGCACCCACCCCCGCGTGACCTTGGCCGCACTCATGGGCCTCAAGGCCCCGCCGGTCGCCGACGGCGCGCGGCCCCCGGCGGTCGTGCTGGCCGTCGGCGACCGCCGCTACGTCGTCGTCGTGGACGAGGTCCTGGGCGGCCGCGAGGTCGTCGTCAAGCCGCTCGGCTCGCACCTGCGCCGCGTGCCCGGCGTGGCGGGGGCGACGCTGCTCGGCGACGGCTCGGTCGTGCTGATCCTCGACCCGCTCGACCTGTTCACGACCCCCACAACCGGCAGCCCCCGCCCTGCCCTTCGGGAGCCGACATCGCCCGCGCGGGCCAACCGGGACGCCCCGACGGTGCTGATCGTGGACGACTCGCCGAGTGTCCGCCGCGTCGTGAGCGGGCAGCTGCGCGAGGCCGGCTGGGTCGCGCTCACCGCCAAGGACGGCGTAGACGCGCTCGAAGCCCTGCACCGGGCCGACCGGCCGCCCGACGCGATCCTTCTGGACGTGGAGATGCCGCGCATGGACGGCTACGAACTCCTCTCGACGCTCCGGGCGACGGCCGAGTACGCCCGGCTGCCGGTCGTGATGCTGACCTCGCGCGCGGGCGAGAAGCACCGCCGCAAGGCGGCCGAGGTCGGGGCGACGGGGTATCTCGTCAAGCCGTATCAACCGGCCGAACTGCTCCGCACCCTGCGCCAGGCCGTCGATGCCGCCCGGTCGCAATCCATTTGACGTTCTCCGAGTGACCAGAGGTTTCGCGATGCACCAGACGTTGACGGGGCCTCCGCGCCGGGTGTCGCACTGCCGGGCCGGCGGTCAGGCCTTGGCCCTCGACCTGGCGTCCGTGCGCGGCGTCGGGCGGGCGGACCGCGTGGCGTGGGCCGAAGACGCCTGGCCGCACGTCGGCGACCTGCCGACGCCCGACGGGCGCGTCCCGGTCCTGAGCCTCGCCGGCCTGCTGGGCCTTCCCCCGGAGGTGCCCGGCCCCGACGCGCAGGTCGTGCGGTGCGACACGCCCGACGGCCCGGTCGCGCTGCTCGTCGATCAGCTCGCGGGTGTGACCGAGGCGGCGCCGGGGTCGGTCGTGCCCGTGCCGCGGTCAGTCGGCCCGGTTCGCTTCGCCAGCTTACTCTGGCAGGGCGACGAACTCTTGCCACTAATCGACCCCGCCCGACTCCTGAGCGAGCCACGCTTGCCGCGTGCCCCCGGCGACGCGCGGGGGTCGGCCGGTCCGTCGGGCCGGCTGCTGCTGCTGCCGCTCACCGACGCCGCGCCCGTCGGGCGTCCGTGGGTCGCCGGGGTGCCGATGGCGGCCGACGCCGAGGTCACCCGACCCGGCCGCGTCGTGGCGGTCCCAGGGTGCCACCCTTACGTCGTCGGCGTGACGGGTTGGCGGGGCGCGGCCGTGGCGGTCGTCGATTTGCCCGCGTGGCTCGGGATGCCGCCGGCCGGGGCCGACCCGGACGCCCAACTCGTCGTGGCGCGGTGGCGCGGCGCGGGTGAGCCGGTCGGGTTGCTGGTCCGCCGCGGGGTCCGCGTGTTGAAGCTGCCCGCCCCGCACGTCCGCTCGGCCCGCCCGTTCCCCGGCGACCGGCGTCGGGTCCTGGCGGCGGTCGAGGTCGGCCCCGCGACGGTCGGCCTCGCGGACCTCGGCGAATTGTGGCGCGAACCGTCTCACGGCGATTCGCTTACTGAGACCGGGGTGCTAGCTTTCGCGCCCTGACGCCGCGGATGACGCGACCGTCCCCTGCCGACTGGCGTCACAGGGTTGCCCCGCAGCCGGAGCAGCGCGGCACGTCCTTGACGTAGGTCAGGTCGCACGTCACGCAGACGTTCGTCGGCTCGCCGGCGGCGGCGGCCACGAGCCGCTGGGCCACCTCCGGTTCGACGCCCGCGTTGACGAGCTTGGTGCGGGCCATCTGCAGCGGGGTGCCGCCGTCGAGGTCGGCGCGAACCGATTGCAAGGCGCGCTCGCCCGAACTCGGCGGCTCGTAGTCGAGCACCTCGGGCCTGAACTGCCCGTGGCAGCGGTCGCAGCGCACGTAGTCGCCGTGGTGCTGCGTCTCGAACAGGGCGATGA
>JAYTUC010000130.1:0-1872 GCA_043744775.1 Fimbriiglobus sp.
CGACCGGAGTTCTGACGCACGCCAGTCGAGTCGGAATGCTTCACCGCCAAGACGCAGAGAGCGCCAAGAGAACCAGACCCGAGTTCGAGATTTCTTGGCGCTCTCTGCGTCTTGGCGGTGAAGGTGTCTTCAAAGTTCGCGTGCACAGACTCCGGGCGCTGACGCTTCCGGCACGAACTCCGGTCGCTCACGCTCTCGGCTCGCCTCGGAAACGTCATGGACAAGCCCACGGTTCTGCTGCACCTCGACACCGACGCGCACCCCAGCGTCTTCGACCGCGTCGTCGCCGTCGATGCCGGGGTGCAACACCTCTTCAGCTACGGCGGCGTGACGGTCGCTAACGTCATGCCGCTCGTCCACGGCTGCATTTTCACCCGCGGCCCCAAGGACTTGCACCGCACGGCGATCTTCGTCGGCGGCTCCGACGCCGACCTCGGCGAGGCGGTCCTGGCCGAAGTGAAGCGGCACCTCCTCCCCGCCTACGGCCTGAGCGTCTCGGTGATGCTCGACAGCAACGGCGCGAACACGACCGCCGCCGCCGCCGTGCGCGCCGCGGCCCGGCACCTCGACCTCGCGGCGACGAACTCGCTGGTGTTGGGCGGCACCGGCCCCGTCGGCCGGCGGGTCGCGCGGCTGCTGGCCAAGCACGGCGGCCGCGTCACGATCGGCAGCCGGCAACTCGACCGCGCCGAGGCCGTGGCCCAAGGCGTCCGCGCGGCCTACCCGTCCGCGCGGGTGGCGGCCGTCGCCGTGGCGTCGAGCGCCGACGGCCCCAAGGCCCTCGAGGGCCAGCACCTCGTCGTCGCCGCCGGTGCCCCCGGCGCGGTCCTGTTGCCGCGGCGGCTACGCGCCGGGGCCAAAACGTTGCGGGTCGCCATCGACCTCAACGGCGTCCCGCCGACGGGCATCGAGGGCGTCGAGTTGACCGACAAGGGCGTCGATCGCGACGGCCACATTGCTTACGGGGCGCTGGGCGTCGGCGGGGCGAAGATGAGGCTCCACAAGGCCGCCGTTGCGGCGCTGTTCACCAACAACGCGCTGACGTTCGACCTCGACGAGATCGACGAGATCGCCGCGACGCTGGGGTAGTCCCGCGTCACTTCCCCGCGAGTGCCTCGGTGTACGCCGTCTCGTAGGTGAACTTCGTGCCCGGCCCCGCGTGGCCGACGACCTCGCGCTTGACGGTCAGCCGCGCCCCGGCGTAGCGGCCGGTCGGCTTGTGGAAGTAGACTTCGCCCTCCCACA
The DNA here is from genome assembly GCA_043744775.1 of Fimbriiglobus sp. GTDB lineage: Bacteria > Planctomycetota > Planctomycetia > Gemmatales > Gemmataceae > Fimbriiglobus. The sequence goes on from JAYTUC010000130.1 coordinate 1,246, forward strand.
GCAGCGGCACCAGCCCGACCGACTCCGCCGGGTCCTTGGGCGGGGCCTTCATACTCGTCGCGAAGCCGAGCACCGCGAAGCCGGCGTTGTCGCCCTTGTACGTCGCCGTCTGCGTCGCCTCGTACTTCTCGCCGGTGCCCTGCGGCGGGTCGAGCTTCAGCACGACCTCGCGGCCCCAGGTGCCGTTGACCGCCGGGAACGCCTCGGGCAGCGTCACGCGGAACGGCAACTCGACTTGCAGCCGCGCCGCGGTGGCCGGGTTGTCGCCCCTCGCGTCGAGCAGCCTGCCGAGCGCGTCGAGGCGCACCGTCAGGATCGGCTTGCCCAGGAGTGCCGCGAGTTGCGCCTTGCCCTCCGGCGTCGCCGAGTCGGTGACGACCTGATCGACCGTGCGCGTGCCGTCCTTGCCCCTCGGACCGGGCCGCGAGATGACTTGCTTCAGGCCGAGTAGCGTCATCTCCAGCGTCGCCTCGCCGGCGGGGGTGACCGCCGTCACGGCCCAGCGGCGCGTCAGGTTCAACTTCGTGACCGTCCCGGCGACCGCGGCCACGCCGTCCTCGACGGTCGCCTCGCTGATCGTCGTCGTCTGCTCGACCGAGTACGTGAGTTCTTGCCCGGCGGCGAAGC
>JAYTUC010000131.1:0-26770 GCA_043744775.1 Fimbriiglobus sp.
ATCAAGGGCGACGACGACCTCGGCGTCCGCTGGCGGGCGGCGCGGCTCACTTCGCCGCCACCGTGAACTGATCGACGCGCCACTGGCCGTCCTGCTTCACCGCGGTCACCTTGGCCGTCCGCGTCACCAGCCAGATCTCGTAGGTGAACGACCGGCCCGACGACGGGGCGAAGTGGTCCGGGCGGACCATCATCACGTTGAAGTTCAGCGCCACGCCCGGCGGCTTCACCATCGCCTCGAAGGCCGCCTCGGTCACGCGCGCCTGGAAGGCGGTCGTCGTCGATTGGTAGGCCGCCGCCGTCTGGCCGCCCTTCAACTCGAACATGAACGCCTGCACGGCCACCGTCGCCTGGGCCTTGTCGGTCGCCGCCTCGTCGGCCTCGCGCTTCTTGCGCTCGGCCTCGCGCTTGGGGGCGTCGAGCAGGGCCTGCTTCTCGGCCTCCTTGCGCGACTCCTCGGCCCGCTTCTGGGACTCGGCCGCCGCCTGCGCGAGGCGCTGCTGCGTCTCCTCGACGCCGCGGGCGATCGAGCGGTAGACCAGGAAGCACGCCCCGCTGCAAATCAGAGTGATGCCCAGCAGCACGACGCCGACGATGGCCAACACCTTGACGGCGGTGTTGCTCCCCGCCGGCCTGGGACGCGGCCGATCGGCCTCCTCGAAGTCGTCGTCGTCGTCGTCGCGGGGCCGCGGCCGGGGGGCGCGGCGGGGCCGGTCGTCGTCGAAGTCGTCGTCGTCGCGGGGGCGGCGGTCGCGGGCCATCGGGCGGGTCCTCGGGGCGGGGCAGGGGGGTCGGGGTCAGACTTGCCAGCTTCGGCCGGTGGCGGGGTGGGTCACGGCGATGAGCGGCCGGGCGTCGCCGGGCACCAGCGCGAACGTCAGCCCCAGCGCCTCCGACGCGACCACGGTCGGGGCCGCCGGCTCCGACGCGCCGGCCAGCACCAGCCGGCCGGCTTGGAGCGTGAAGAGTTCGAGCCGCCAGGGGTCGCGGTGCAGGACCATCACTTCGCGGGTGCCGATCGACTCGTAGAAGGCGAACTTCGCGGTCGGCTGCTCGCCGGGGCTGATGACCTCCACCGCGAAGTCCGGGCCGCCGAGGTAGTGCGTGTCGTGATCGACGGCCGTCGTGCCTTTGAGGAACACGACCACGTCGGGGTTGCGGTAGTTCTCGACCCAGTTGGGCGTGCGGTCGGTCAGGTTAACGCCCTGAAACACCTGCCCAAGCCCCGGTTGCTGGATGACCGTCCAAATAATGGCGGTGAGGTCGGCGGAGAGCCTCTGGTGTTGGTTGTTGGCGAGCGGCGACATGACGGTGACTCCCTCCCAGACTTCGGTCCAGCGGTCGTCCTCGACGCCCGGCCACCGGCCGCGGATGGGTGCCTCAACAGTCGGGTCGGATACGAGAATCGCCATGCGGTTGCTCCGGGGTCGGGAGTGTCGGCGTCAGTATACCCGGCGGCGGGCCGCTACAATAGCCGCATGGACCCGATGCGACTCCTGCCGCTTGCCAACCTCCCCGGCGTCGCGCAGATGGCGGCCGACGACGCGCTGCTGACCACGGCCGCCGAAGCCCGCGTGGCCAGCTTGCGCTTCTACACCTGGGCGACGCCGACGCTCTCGCTGGGCTACTTCCAGCCGGCGGCGGCGGCGCGGGCGGCGTTCCCGGCGCTGCCGTGGCTGCGGCGGGCGACCGGCGGGGCGGCGCTCGTCCACGACCGCGAGTTGACCTACGCCGTGGCACTCCCGGCCGGCCGCGCGTGGCAGCCGGCGGGCGTGAGTTGGCTGTGCCGCGTCCACCACTGGATTCGCGACGCCCTCGGCGAACTCGGGGCGGCGACCGAAGCCGTCGTCTGCGGCCGCGAGCGGAAGTTCGGCGACGTGCTCTGCTTCGAGCACCAGACCGCCGGCGACCTGACCAGCGGCGGGGTTAAGGTCGTCGGCAGCGCCCAGCGCAAGTCGCGCGGGGCGCTGCTGCAACACGGCGGCGTCCTGCTGCGGCGCAGCGAGTTCGCCCCGAGCCTGCCGGGGCTGTTCGAGTTGACGGGGCGGGACATCGCGCCGGAGGCGTTGGCGGCGCGTCTGGCGGCGAAGTTCGCCACCGAGTTCGCCGTCACGCCGGGCGACTGGACCCCGGCGGAGTTGGCGCTGCGGGCGGCGCTGGAGGTCGAGAAGTACGGCTCCGCGACGTGGAACGAGAAGCGTTGAGGCGTCGCCGCTTATAATCGTCGTGTCCCCCCCGCCTCCCCGGATGGTGTCGCCTCGGTGGCCTCCTCGCTCGACAATGTCTCGCACGCCTGCTTCGGGCTGAGCTACCTCGCGGCGCTCGCCTGCGAGGCGGCGCGGCTACGCTGGCCGTCGCGCCCCCTGCGGCTCGCCGGGCTGGCCTGGGGCACCGCCGGACTGCTCGCGCACTCGGCCTTCCTGTTCGTGCAGCACCCGACGCCGGCGTCACCCGAAGGCTCGCTGCTGGGCGTGGCGTGGGTGCTGGCGGTGTTCTCGCTGTACGGCTCCGTCCACCACGCGCGGCAAGCCTGGGCCGTGTTCGTGCTGCCGGTCGTGGTGGGCCTGGTCGGGCTGTCGCTGGCGTCGGTCGCGGAGCCGGAGGCCGCGCCGCCGTGGCTGCCGACGCAGCGAGTTTGGGGCAGCCTGCACGGGCTAATCCTCTTGCTCGCGGCCGTCGGCGTGTCGGTCGGCTTCCTGGCCAGTGTGATGTACCTCGTGCAGGCCGGCCGGCTCAAGGCCAAGCGCAACCCGCTGGGCGGGGTGAAGTTGCTAAGCCTCGAGCGCCTCGAAGCGATGAACCGCCACGCCGTCAACGTCGCCTTCCCGCTCTTGAGCCTCGGGCTGCTGCTGGGCCTCGTGCTGCTGCGGCACGGCGAGGACTTGGCGGAGAACCTGTTCGCCGTCAAGATCCTGGGCACGCTGGGCCTCTGGGCGGCCTTCGGCGTGCTGACGTACTTGCGCTACGGGGCCAACGTCTCCGGCCGGCGGCTCGCGTTGGGCACGATCGTCGCCTTCGCGCTGCTGGTTTTGGTGCTGGCCTCGACGCACCCGTTCGCCGTGGCCGCGGTGGCGGGGAGGCCGCTGTGAACCTGCGCATGGTCGGGTGTAACTTCCGCACGGCCCCGGTCGAGTGGCGCGAGAAGCTCGCCTTCGACGCCGCCGGGCACGCCAAGGCGGTCACCGAAGTCGCCGCGCGCTTCGGCTGCGAGGTGCTGCTGCTGAGTACCTGCAACCGCGTCGAGTTCCTGGTCGCCAAGCCCGCCACCGGCGGCAGCGACGCGCCGCCGTTCGACGCCGGGCTGGCGGCGGAGTTTCTGGCCGAGGTCCACGGCGTCCCGGCCGAGAGCGTCGCGGCGCTCTTGTACGAGCACACGGGGCCGGCGGCGGTGCGGCACCTGTTCCGCGTGGTGGCGAGCCTCGACTCGCTGATCGTCGGCGAGGGCCAGATCGCTGGGCAGGTCAAGCACGCCTTCGAGGCGTCCCAAGGCCTCGGCGTCACCGGGCCGCTGCTGAACGCCTTGCTGCCGTTCGCCTTACGCTGCGCGAAGCGGGTCCGCACCGAGACCGGCATCACCCGCGGCCACGTCTCGGTGTCGAGCGTCGCCGTCGATTACGTCCGCCAAGTCTTCGACACCTTTGCGGACAAGACGGTGCTCATCATCGGCGCGGGCAAGATGGGCCGGCTGACGCTGAAGCACCTGCAAGAGTTGAAGCCGGGCCGCGTCCTCGTGACCAACCGCAGCCCGGCCAAGGCGGTCGAAGTCGCGGGGCTGTGCGGCGGCGTCGCGGTGCCGTGGGACGACCTCGACGACGCCTTGGTCAAGGCCGACATCGTGGTGAGCACGACCGGGGCCGGCGAGCCGATCGTCACGGCCAAGCGCTACGCGGCGAAGGTCGCGCCGCGGCGCACGGGCACGCAGGTGATCCTCGACATCGCCGTGCCGCGCGACTTCGACCCCGCCATCCACGACGGCGACCGCGTCTGCCTGTTCAACATCGACGACCTGACGCGGGTGCGCGAGCAGACGCTGGCCGGTCGGCGCAAGCAGGTCGCGCCGGCCGAGGCGATCGTCGAGGCGGAGGTCAAGAAGTTCGCCGAGGACTGGGGCCGCCGCCGCACCGGCCCGGTGATCGGCAAGCTGACCGCCGAGGTCGATAAGCTGCGCGTCGAGGTGACGGGGCAACTCTTGCCGCGGCTCAACGGCAAGCTGAGCGCCGAGGACAAGAAGGCGATCGAGGGGGCCTTCCGGCTGTTCCAGAACAAGCTGCTGCACGGCCCGATCGCCGCGCTCCAGGAGGCCGGCCGCGAGGGCCACAGCGGGACGCTGCTGGAGTCGCTCAAGAAGCTGTTCCGGCTGGAGTAGGTCGAGGAGAAGCAATTTTTGCCACAGAGACGCGGAGACGCGGAGCAAACCAAGAGTTGAGTTGGGCTTCGGCTGGCCCTCTCGACGGGTGGGCGAAGGGTCAAGGGTCGAACGGTGGCGGGCCAGGAGTCGGATTTTGCCGCGGAGACGCAGAGTCGCGGGGAGAACCAAATCCATATTTGCAAACCTTAACCCTTCGTCCACCCGTCGATTGTGTCGGGCGAAACCCAACTCAACTCTTGGGTTTTGTTTGCTCCGCGTCTCCGCGGCAGAATTCTTACCGACACCAATCGCCTACTTCGCCTTCGCCTTCTCGAACTTCACGGCGTGGACGTAGAAGTTCAAGTCGTACTCGTTCTCCTTGTAGATGTCGTTCAGGAACTCGATGTGGACCGTGTTGTCGCCTTTGACGAGCTTCACGTCGAACTTGTACGCCTTCCTGTCGGCCTGCGTCAGCGCGAACTCGTCCTTGACGCTCTTGCCGTTGACCTGGACTTTGATCTTGGCGAGCGTCTTGTTGGCCTCGACGCAGGAGGCGTCCAGGGTCAGCGTGTAGTCGCCGGCCTCCTCGGCCTTCACGGTCGCCTTGGCGGTGCCGTTGACGTTGAAGGCGATGCGGCCCTCGGACTCCTCGTAGACGACCAGGGCGCTGGCCTTGCCGTCGTAGTCGGTCAACTTGAAGTCCTTGAGCGGGGCCTCCAGGGCGTCCGCGGCGACCACGCCGCCGACGAGTAAGAGCAACGCGGCGAGCGAGAGGAGCGTGCGTCGGGTCATGGCCGTGGCCTCCAAGATAATGGGGAGATGGACCCCTGCCGGCTCGGGCTGGGGTGGTGCGATTGTAACGGCGGTGTCGCGCCGCGGCCACGAATCCCCTTCGGAGTCGCCGCGCGGCCGTGCTACAATGTCGGCACCTGCCTGGGAGCCTCTCCACGATGACCCGTGCCCTCGCTTTACTCCTCGCGCTCGCCGCCACGCCGGGTGCCGCTCGCGCCGACGACTTCTTCGAGGCGAAGATCCGCCCCGTCCTGGTCGCGCAGTGCTACAAGTGCCACAGCGCCGCGTCGAAGTCGCTCAAGGGCGGCCTACGCGTGGACGGCCGGGCGCACCTCCTCGCCGGCGGCGAGAGCGGCCCCGCGCTCGTGCCCAAGGACGCGACCAAGGGGACGCTGCTCGAAGCCCTCCGCTACAAGAACGCCGACTTGCTGATGCCGCCGGCCGGGAAGCTGGCCGACGCCGTCGTCGCCGACTTCGAGACCTGGGTGAAGGCCGGGGCACCCTGGCCCGACGAGGCGGCCGCCGGCGTCGCCCCCAAGGCGACCGCCTTCGACCTGGCTGCCCGCAAGGCCGCCCACTGGTGCTGGCAGCCGCTGACCCGCCCGGCGGTGCCAACCGTCGTGGACGCGAGTTGGCCGCGCGACCCGATCGACCGCTTCCTACTGGCGAAGCTCGAAGCGGCCAAGCTCGCCCCCGCCCCGGCCGCCGACCCCGCCGCCTGGCTGCGCCGTGCCTCCTTCGCCCTGACTGGCCTGCCGCCGACGCCGGCCGAACTCGACGCCCACTTGAAGTCGCCCGACCCGGCGGCGGCGATCGACCGGCTGCTGGCGAGTCCGCGCTACGGCGAGCGCTGGGGCCGTCACTGGCTTGACCTGGTGCGCTACGCCGAGACGCGCGGCCACGAGTTCGACCCCGACATCCCCAATGCGTACCAGTACCGCGACTACGTCGTGCGGGCGCTCAACGCCGACGTGCCGTACGACCGCTTCGTGCGCGAGCACCTCGCCGGCGACACCGACCCGTCGCCGCGGCGCGACCCGGCGACGGGGGCCAACGAGTCGGTGATCGGTACCGCATTCTGGCACCTCGGCGAGGAAGTCCACTCGCCGGTGGACATCCGCCAGGACGAGGCCGACCGCTTCGACAACCGCATCGACGTGCTCTCGAAGGCGTTCCTCGGGCTGACGGTGAGTTGCGCCCGCTGCCACGACCACAAGTTCGACGCGATCTCGGCGAAGGACTACGCGGCGCTTTACGGCGTGCTCGAAGGCAGCAGCTATCGGCAAGTCCGCTTCGACACGATGGAGCCGCACCGCGACCTGGCGAAGCGCTTCGCCGCGAAGGCCGACGACTTCGCCCGGCTGTCGTCCGGGGCGTCGCGCCGGAGCCTTGACCCGGCCAAAGACACCGCCTTCGCCGCGTGGCTGGCGAAGCAGAAAGTCGTGGTCGATTACTCCGTGACCGCGCCGACCCCCGAGACGTTCGACGGCCCCGCCTTCCGCCACGCCGCCGCCGGCCGGTTGACTTACAGCGCTACCGGGACGCAAGTCTCCAGTCAGGCGGAGCCGCGCGGGGCGCTCGTCTACGACCGCTTCTGGGACCGGCTCAAGGTCACGCCCGGCAGCGCCCCCGACGGCCACGCCTTGAGCAAGCAGCCGCGCGCCGGCTTGACGGTCCGCACGCCGCACTTCACGCTCGAAGCGAAGCGCGTCCACCTGCTCGTCCGCGGCGGCGGCCTGGCCTACGCTGCGGTGAGCGGCCACACGATCATCGCCGGCCCGCTGCACGGCGCGCTCGTGAAGAGTTTCCCCGACGCGCCGAGTTACCGCTGGGTCACGCTCGACCTGGGCAACTACGTCGGCCGGCGGCTGCACGTCGAGTTGACCGCGACCCAGGGCACCGACTTCGCCGTGGCCGCCGTCGCGCAGTCCGACGAGGCCCCGCCGCCACCGCTCGTGGCGGATCCGCCGACGGCGCTGCCGGCGGAGCAAGCCGCCGGGTGGCTGGCGACCGAAGCGGAGTTGGCGAAGGGCGTGGCGTGGTCGTCGCGGCTGGTGCCGGCGCTCTGGGACGCCGACGGCGTCGATGAGCAAGTCTTCGTCCGCGGCAGCCCCCGCGTCCCCGGCGAGGTCGTCCCACGTCGGTCGCTCGAAGCCCTGGCCGGCACCGCCCGCATCACGAGCACCCCCGGCAGCGGCCGCCGCGAGTTGGCCGCGCAACTGACCGACGCCGCGCGCAACCCGCTGTTCGACCGCGTGATCGTCAACCGCCTTTGGCACCACCTCTTCGGCCGCGGCCTGGTGCCGACGACCGACAACTTCGGCGTCCTCGGCGAGGCCCCGACGCACCCGGAACTCCTCGATTTCCTGGCGACCGAGTTCGCGGCGAGCGGCCGGCAGGTCAAGCCGTTCCTGAAGCGGCTGATGCTCACACGGGCTTACGCCATGAGTTCGCGGCCGACCCCAGACGAGCGTGACCCGACGAACGCCTTGTTGCACCACTTCCGCGCGACCCGCCTCGAAGGCGAGGCGATCCGCGACGCGATGTTGCAGGTCAGCGGCCGGCTCGACGTGACCAAGGCCGGCGGCCCCTCGACGCCGATCGCGCTCACGGCGTTCCTCGACGGCCGCGGCCGCCCCGCCTCCGGCCCCCTCGACGGCGACGGCCGGCGCTCGCTGTACCTGGCGGTGCGCCGCAACTTCCTCTCGCCGTTCCTGCTGGCCTACGACACGCCGAGTCCGTTCAGCACCGTCGGCCGGCGGCAGTCGTCGAACGTGCCGGCGCAGTCGCTGATCCTGATGAACGACCCGTTCGTCCACGCCCAAGCGGCCCTGTGGGCGACGCGCGCGCTCGCCGGCCCCGGCACGCCCGAGGAGCGCGTGAACCGCATGTACCGCGAGGCGTTCGCCCGGAGCGCGACCCCGGCCGAGGCGAAGGCGGCGACCGACTTCGTGGCCGGCAACGACCCCAAGGCGTGGGCCGACCTGGCGCACGCGCTGTTCACGGTGAAGGAATTCGTCTTCGTGCGGTAGCGGCTCCGCCGCAGGCGCGGCGAGCGGCGGACGTGAGTCCGCTGTTCCCACCCGGTCAGGGTGGACGCGACCGGCACGGAGTACCCGGCCTGACCCCGCGGGGAAATCGCCCCTATTGCGGGTTGGAACAGCGGACTCACGTCCGCCGCTCGCCGCGCCTGCGGCGGAGCCGCGGAGTTCGCCGCGCACTACCTTGACTTCCCCCGTCCCCCGGAGTCGCCCCGATGCGCCGTGTGATGTTGCTCGCCGGCGTCGCCCTACTCGGTGCCGCCGCGGCCTGGTCGAGGCCCGCCGACGGCGACTCGCCGGCCAAGCCCAAAGTCAAGCTCGCGGTCCTCGTCGTCTTCGACCAGATGCGCGGCGACTACGTCGAGAAGTGGCGGCCGCTGTTCGGGCCGGACGGCTTCCGGCGGCTCCAGGACGACGGGGCGTGGTTCGCCGACTGCCACTACCCCTACGGCGGCACCACGACCGGCCCCGGCCACGCCTCGATCCTCGCCGGCTGCTCGCCGGAGACGCACGGTGTCATCAACAACGACTGGTACGACCGCAGCGCCGCCGCGCTCGTCTACTGCGCCGGCTCGACGCGCTACGAGTTGGTGCCGCAGAAGCCGCTCGACGAGGAGCCGGCCCTGCCCAAGACGCCCGACACCAAGCCGCGGCCGCTGGCGGTCGTCGGCAACCCCGACCGCTTCCTCGGCCCGACGCTCGCCGACGTGCTCAAGGAATCGACCGGCGGCAAGGGCAAGGTCTTTGGGCTGTCGCTCAAGGACCGCTCCGCGATCTTCCCGGCCGGCCGCAAACCCGACGGCGCGTACTGGTTCAACGGCCGCTTCGTCACCTCGACCTATTACCGCGACGACCTGCCGGGCTGGGTGTCGAGGTTCAACGCCGCCGGCCTGGCGCAGAGCTTCCACGGCAAGGCCTGGGAGCGGCTGCGGCCGGACCTCGACTACGACAAGCTCGCCGGCCCCGACGACGGCCCCGGCGAGGGGGCCGGCCTCAGCGAGAAGCCCGGCTCGCCCGGCCGCCTGGGCAAGACCTTCCCGCACCCGATGACCGGCGGCAAGCCGGCGGTGAGCGCGGCGTACTACCAGGACATGGTGACCTCGCCTTACGGCAACGACCTGCTGTTGGCCTTCGCCAAGGAGTGCGTGGTCGCGGAGAGGCTCGGGCAGCGCGACGCCCCGGACTTGCTCTCGGTCAGCTTCTCGTCGAACGACCTGGTGGGGCACGCCTGGGGGCCGGACTCGCACGAGGTGCTCGACATCACGCTGCGCTCGGACCTGATCGTGGCCGACCTGCTGAAGTTCCTCGACGCCAAGGTCGGCCCCGGCAACTACTCGCTGGTCGTCACGGCCGACCACGGCGTCTGCCCGATCCCGCAGGCGTCGAAGGCCAAGGGCCAGGCCGCCGAGCGCGTGTCGCCGGCCAAGCTCCTCGTCGGGGCCGACGCGCACCTGCAAGCCGCCTACGGCACGCCCGACGCGGCCAAGGGCGAGTCGGTGCCCGCCGCCACGCCGGGCGACCCGAAGCCCGCGCCGCCGGTCTGGATCGAGAAGGTCGCCGCGCCGAGCCTGTACCTGAACCGGCGGCTCATCAAGGCGCAGAACCTGGCACCCGCCGACGTGGCCGAGAAGCTGGCCGCCTGGCTGCGCACGCAACCGGGCGTCGATCGGGCTTACACCCACGCCCAACTCGCGGCCCCGGACGGCCCCCCCGGCGACGCGCTGTTCGCGCCGATGCGGCGGTCGTTCCACCCGGAGCGGAGCGGCGACGTGGTCGTCGTGCCGAAGCCGCTGACGCTGTTCGACGCCTACCGGGTCGGCACGTCGCACGGCTCGCCGCACCCGTACGACACGCACGCGGTGTTTTTGGTGTACGGCCCCGGCGTGGCGGGCGGCCGGCGCGACGAGAAGGTGACGCCGCTGCACGCCGCCGCGATTACCGCCGACTTCTTGGGCGTCAACCCGCCGCGCAACAACCGCTACGCCTTGCCGACGACGCTGGCGAAGCCCTGAGCGGCGAGCCAGAAGCGTGAGCGCCTGGAGCTGTTCGCGCTCAGGCGCTCACGCGAGGAACTCCAGGCGCTCACGCTTCTGGCTCGCCATCGGTCACTTCTTCGCCGGCGGCGTCGGCTTGTCGCGCGGCAGCAACTCGGGCAGGTTGGCGATGCGCAACGCGGTCACGGCGATCACGCCCGCGCCTTGCACCAGGTTCGGCTCGCTCGCCTTGTCGAACGTGTCGCTCTGGGTGTGGTGCGTCAGCCGGTACTCGCCCATGTCCTGGCGGCAGGCGAAGCCGGGGACGCCGGCGGCCTCGAACGACTGGTGGTCGGTGCCGTTCAGGCTGCCCAGGTCGAGGCCCCTCCAGCCCGGCTGCGACTTCAGGCCGTCGAGTTCGGGTTCGAGCACCTTGCGGACCGCCTCGCGGCCCTGCATCCCGAAGCCCAGCACCGGCCCGGTGCCGGTGTCGTGGACCAGCGCCGCGGAGTGCTTCGGCAGTTCGCCCTTGTGCCGCTCGCAGTAGCGCTTCGAGCCGTACAGCCCCTGCTCCTCGCCGGCGAAGAGCACGAAGCGGATGGTCCGCCGCGGCCGCTGGCCCTCCCTGGCGAGCTTCGCCACGGCGCGGGCGACTTCGAGCACGACCGTGCTGCCAGTGCCGTTGTCGGTCGTGCCGGTGCCCAGGTCCCACGAGTCGAGGTGCGCCCCCACGACGACGACCTCGTCGGGCTTCTCGGAGCCGCGCACCTCGCCGACGGTGTTGTAGACCTCCACCGGGCCGGGCACGAAGCTGTTCGACACTTCGACCTCGACGCGCGGGGCGGCGACCCCGGCGCGGCCGGCGAGCCGGTACAGCAGCGCGTAGTGCTCGTGGGCCATGAACAGCGACGGCAGCGGGTCCTGGGCGGTGCCGCGGTCGCCCTCGCGCCAGCCGCCGGTGGTCACGAGGAGGCCGTGCGGCTTGCCGGCGTCCGACACGACGACCGCGACGCCCTCGCCCTTCAAGAACTCGTCCATCTCGCGGCGCAGGGCCTGCACCTCGGCGAACGACGGCCGCGGCGGCTCGTCCTTCTTGACCTCCTCCTTCTTCGGCTCGTCCTTCTTGGGCGCGTCCTTCTTGGGGCCACCGCCGCCGGGGCCGTAGGTCATGTCGGTCACCGGGGCGACCGTGGCGGGCGGGTTGCGCAGCACGACCGCGTTCTTGAGCTTGCCCTTGTACTTGAGCAGGTCGGCCTTGGTCTTGGCCTCCAGAACGACGACCTCGCCGGTGAGCTTGCCGCGGGTGCCGGGGGTCCAGCCGCGCGCGGCGACGAGGAGCGTGCGGCCCTGGTTCGGCTCGACGAGCGTCACCGTCGCGGTGCCGCGCTCCCAGCCGACGGGGATCTCCCACGGCTCCAGCCGGACGTTTTCGAGGCCGTAGGACTTCATGCGCTCGGCCGCCCACTTGTTGGCGACTTCGAGGTTCTTCGAGCCGGTCAGCCGCGGGCCGATCACGTCCGAGAGGTGGCGCAAGTTGGCCATCACCTCGCTGCGCGCCTTAACCTCGTCGAGGACCCGGCGGTCGAGCAGCGCGGCGGCCGGCGGCGCGGCCTTGGCGTCGGGCGTGCCGGCGACGCGCGGGGCGGGGGCCTCCTGGGCGGCGACGCCCGCCGCGAATACGGCAGACAGGGCGAAGGCGACAATCGAGCGGGGCGACATGTGGCAGGCTCCGGGCGGAGTGGGGCGACGGGTTGCTGGCGGGGAAGTCGGGGCATTGTCGGCGGGCCGCGGCGAGTTGTCCACCGGCGGCTTACAATGACCACCCCGCCCGCCCCGAGGCCCGCCATGCCGCCGGGTTCCGCCTCAACTCCGCGAAGCCTCGCCCCGCGCGTCGGGGGCCGGCTCCGCGCCGCGTCGAGGGGCTTGAAGCTCACTCTAACGCTGGGCCTGCTCGCCGCCGTCGTCGTCGTCGCCGTCGGCTCGCGGCACTGGGTAGCCGGGCGGACGCAGCGGGCGACGCTGGCGGGGTGGCGCAAGTTCGACGAGGCGGCCCGAACCGCCGACGCCGCCACGATGAACGCCGCGCTCGACGAGGTGCTGGCCGCCGACCCCGCGGAGCCGACGGCGCTGGCCCGCCGCGCGGCACTCGCCACCGGCGTCGCCCCCGACGGCGACGCGGCGCTGACCGCCTTCTTGCTGCGCCAGCAGTTCCGCGACGGCGACATCCCCGCGGCGGCGCGGTCGGCGGCGCAACTCTTGCGGCACCGGCCGAAAGACTGGCTGGCCCTCTGCGTCACGGCGGCGGACGCCCTGCGGCGCGGCGACCGGGCCGCGGCGCTCCTGGCACTCGACGCCCTGCCGGGGCCGGGCGAGGAGGGGGCGAACGTCGAGGCCGTCGGCCTGCTCGTCGCCTTCCGGCTGCACGACGCCCTGGAGCGCGACCCGTCACGCTTGCGGGGGTTCGTCCAGTCCTCCGTTTGCCCGCTCTTGAAGGCCGGCACGGTGCAGAGCCTCAACGCGGCGGACAAGTTGGCGCTGGTCGCCTGCTACCTTGAAGGCTTCGAGCCGCCGACCGGCAAGCCGCAACCGCCGCCGCTACCACTCGCCTGGACGCCGGCGAACACGCTGCTCGACAGCGCCGCCGAGGAGGCGACGGCCGCCGGCAGTGCGCCGCTGTTGCGCCGCGCCGGCGGGCTGTCGGCCGGTCTGGTCGTGGCGGCGGCGACGCTCCGCGCGGCCGAGCAGGTCACTGCCGCGCAGGCCGCCGACTTCACCCGCGACGGCAACGCCCGGACGCGGCGCTGCTACGTCAAGCTGGCCGAAGTGGACCCCGCGGCGGCCGAGGCGTACCGCGGACTCGCCCGGCTGGCGGCCGACGCGGGGCGCTACGAGGAGGCCCGCGCCGAAGTCGCGCGTGGCCTAAGCCACTGCGGCGACGACCCGGAGCTGTCGGCGCTGTTCGGCCGCATGTTGCAGCTCGAAGGCCGGGCGGCGGAGTCGTACGGCCCGTTGCGCGAGTTGGCCCGCCGGGAGCCGACGCAAGCGGCGTGGTGGGGGTTAGCCGTGACCGCCGCGGTCGCCGCCAACCGGGCCGACTTGGCACTCGCCGACTGCGCCGCGATGCGCGCGGCGTTGCCGGGCCACCTGTGGGCGGCGAAGGCCGAGGCGCGGCTGTGGCTCGACGCCGGGGACGCCGCGCGGGCCGCACAACTGCTGCACCCGCTGGGCAGCGCGGCACTTGCGAAGGATGCCGAGGGGGCGCGGCTGTACGCCCGGTCGCTCGAAGCAGCGGGGCTGCACGCATTAGTGCCGGACTTCCTGGCCGCCGTCGAGAAGGCGGCGCACGACTCCGACGACCCCGCCCCACTCGCGGCCGCTCTGCGCGGGCAACTGGAGGCGCGGCCGGACGCCGTCGCGGCCGAGCGACTGGCGGCGGAGTGCCAGCGCTTCGCCGGCCGCTGGCCCGACGCCGGCGACTTCCCCCGCCTCCGCGCCGAGGCCCTTCACCGCGCCGCCGAGGCGTCCGCGCCCGACTGGGAAGCGGCCAAGGTCGCCGCCGCGATTCGGGCGGCCGAGCGTTGGCGTGCCCGCGCGCCGGGCGACCGCGCCGCGGCGGTGATGCTCGTCACCCTGCGGTTGCGCGCCGGCGACGCGGCGCAGGCGTCGCGCGACGCGGCCCCGCTGCGCGACGCCGAGGCCGACCCGTGCGTGACTGCCGCCGAACTCGAAGCCCTGGGCGCGGCGCACCTCGCCGACGGCCGGCTGGCCGACGCGGCGCGGGTACTGGGGCGGCTGTCGCGCTCGTCGTCGGCGCGGCCCGGCGTCTCCGTGCAACTAGCTCTCGTCTACCTGGCGCAGCGGAAACTGCCCGAGGCCCGCGCCGCCCTGGCTCTCGCCCAAACCCTCCCCCGCAGCCCGCAGGAGCAGGCGGACTACGCCGCCGCCGCCCGCCAACTTCTCCAGGAGTCGCCGTGACCCGCCGCCCGCTGATGACCCTCGTGTGCGCCGCGACCCTCGCCGCCACGGCTCTCGCGCAACCCCCCGCGCAAACGCCGGCCGCCAGTCCCGCGGAGGAGAAGGCGCGCGAACTCTTCGCCGCCGGGAAGTTCGACGAGGCGCTGGCCCAACTGCGCGAGGCGGCCAAGGCCGACCCGAAGCTCGCGCCGGCGCGGGTGCAACTCGCCGCGATGTTCTACCAGGCGAAGCAGGGCGCGGCGGCCCGGCAGAACCTCGAAACGGCCCTCGCCGAAGACCCGCGGCACCCCGAGGCGCTGCTGCTCAACGCCAACTTCGCGCTCGCCGAGGGCCGGCTGACGGACGTGATCCTGTCGTGCCAGGCGGCCCTGGCCGTCGCCGCCGAGCCGCGCTGGGACCCCGCGCAGCGCGCCCGCTTCACCCGCGAATCCCGCGTCGGCCTGGCGACCGCGTTCGAGGGCCGGCGCGACTACGCGGCGGCGCGCGACCAACTCGCCGCGGCGCTGGCGGCGGACCCGGCGAGCGGCCCCGCCCGCAGCCGGCTGGCCGCGACGAGCTTCCACTTGGGCCGGCCCGACGAGGCGTTCGCCGAGTTCCAGGCGGCCGCGCGGAACGACCCCGCGATCGACCTGCCCGAGTCGCAAATGGCCACGCTGTACGCCGCGAAGGGCGACGCCGCCAAGGCCGAGGAGTGGCTCAAGAAAGCCGTCGCCGCGCACGGCCGGCTTGCCAAGCCGCACCGCGCCTACGCCGGCTGGCTGCTCGACCGCGGCAAGCTCGACGAGGCCAAGTTGTCGCTCGACGCGGCGGCCAAACTCGACCCGGCGTCGAAGGAGACGCTCGCCCTGAGCGGCCTCTTGCTGCGGCACCGCAAGGACTACGCCGCCGCCGAGCCGCTGTTCGAGGGCCTCTTGAAAGACGCCCCCGGCAACACCTTCGCGGCGCTGAACCTCGCGCTGGTCCTGGTCGAGGCGGGCGACGCGGCGAAGCTCGCGAAGGCGACGGAGCTGGCCGAGGGCGAGGCCCGCAAGGTCCCCCGCAACCCCGAGGCGCTGGCGGTGCTGGGATGGTGCTACTGGAAGGCGGGCAAGCTCGACGACGCCGAGAAGCTGCTGGCCGCCGCCGGGCAGGCCGCGCCGATGAGCCGCGACACGGCGTACTTCGCCGCCCGCGTCCTGGCCGACCGCAAGCGCTACCCCGAGGCGTTGAAGCTGCTCAACGAAGTGGCGGCGGCCCCCGGCCCGCACCTGTACCGCACCGAGTCCGCCGCACTGCTGGCCGAAGTCGCGGCGAAGTTGCCGGCGAAGCCGTGAGTCACTTCGCCGGCGTCGGCTCGATGACGCCGCCGTCCCACTCGATGCGGCACCGCGGCAACGCCGCCGCGAGGCGCTTCACCCCCTCGGGCGTCAGCTTGCAGCCCTTGAGAGTCAGGTGCGTGAGGGTCTTGATCGCCGCGAGCGACTCGACGCTGCCGTCGTCGATCTGCGGCATCGCCCCGAGGTCGAGCCACCGCAACTTCGTGGCGCGGAAGTGGCTCAGGAACGAGGGGGGCACGTCAAGGTCGCTCAGGGTCAGCCGGTACATCTCGGGGAAGGCGACCGCGATCGTCTGGAACGACTTCTCGGTCAACCCCTGGACGCGGCAAAACGTGAGCATCACGAACGTCTTGTAGCGCCTCAGTTCGGCCACGGCCTCGTCGGAACTCGTGACGTCGGACCAGTTCAGGCAGGTGAAGTTCTTGCCCTGGGGGGTCGCGTGGAACGCCCGGACGTGCGCGGCCGTGACCGCGCCGCCCTGGATGCCGAAGCTCGTCCCCGGCGGGCCGGCGATGACCTCCGGCAGCGACTGAAGCACCGCGAGGTTCGCCGGGTTGTCGAACGCCGCGAGCTTGTCGCTGCCGAACGCGGCGAAGTGGTAGATCCGCTCGCCCGGCCTCAACTCTTCGACGCTTTTGACCGCGCGGTAAGTCTGCGGCCCGTCGATCGGCGCGACCATGACGGTGAACTTGTTGTCGAGGAGCTTGCGGACGGCGTCGGCGAGTTGCTCGTCGGCCTTCGCCGTCGCGGGTTTCGGCTTCGCAGGCACGTCCGGCTTCTTGTCACGGATCACCTCGACCTTCGCGTCGTCGGGGACTTTGATCTCCGTGACCGTGCCGTCCTTGTTCGTGATCTTGATGACGATGAACCCGGCCAGCACGAGCGCGAAGCCCGGCAGGAACGCCAGCGCGACGATCACCGCCGGCCGGAGGCGCGTCTTGACCGGCGGGGCCGCCGTGCGCGCGGAGCGCGGAGCCGTCGGCCCGCCCGACTCGGTCAGGCCGGCGAACGGGCTTAGCTCCTGCACCGTCACCTGCAACGGCACGTAAACGACCTGCGGCGTCGTCGCGGACCCGTGGGGCGGTGCGTCGGCGAGCGCCGCCAACTCGCGGGCGACGGCGTCGGCGGTCGGCGGGCGGTCGGCGGGGTCCTTCGCCATGAGCCGGCGCACCAGCGCGGCCAGCGGCTCGGGCACGGCGGGGTTCAGTTGCCGCACCGGCGTCGGCTCCTCGGTGGCGAGGGCCGTCAGGGTGCCCATCAGCGTCGGGCGGTCGAACGGCAGCCGGCCGGTGAGCAGGCGGTACAAGACGCAGCCGAGGCTGAAGAGGTCGGCGCGGCCGTCGGGCCGCTCGCCGCGGGCCTGCTCCGGGGCCATGTACGCCGGCGTGCCGACGATCGCCCCGGCCGCCGTCAGCTCCGCCGCGTCGGCCGCGTCGATCCCGTCGGCCGGCTTGGCCAGCCCGAAGTCGAGCACCTTGACCCGGCCGTTGGGGGCTTCGAGCCAGAGGTTGCCGGGCTTGATGTCGCGGTGGACGAGGCCCAGCCGGTGCGCCGCCGCCAGCCCCAGCGCGGCCTCGCGGGCGATGCGCACCGACTGCGGCACCGACGGCACGCCCTTCCGCTTCAGGTACACGTCGAGCGGGTAGCCTTCGAGGTACTGCAAGGCGATGAACGGGATGCCGTCGGCCTCGTCGGCCTCGTAGATCGCCACGACGTGGTCGCTGGTGACGCCCGCGGCGGCGCGGGCCTCGCGCAAGAACCGCCCCCGCGCCCCGGCGTGGGCGGCGGCCTTCGGCAGCATGACCTTGAGCGCGACTTGCCGGCGGAGCGTCTCGTCGAAGGCGAGGTAGACCAGGCCCATGCCGCCCCGGCCGAGGAGTTTGCGCAAGCGGTACTTGCCCAGCCGGCCGACTTCGCCGGCAACCGCCGGCGGCGCGAACGCCGGCGCGTCGGCGGGTGGCGAGTCGCCCGCCGAGTGCGGCGAGGCCGCGGTTTCGTCGCCGTGGTTCGACGCCGACGCGGACGCCAAATCGGGGAGGCTCTGCGTGACCTGCTTCGAGGGCGTTGACATGGCGGTTCGTCCGGGGGTCGCGCGGGGGTGCAACCGGAACAGCGAGGGAGGTTCCTGATGATACCGGAAAAGTCCGACGGTCGCCCACTCGAAATTGTTCCTGGGGATCGAGACGGCTCGAAGCCCGCGCGGGGGCTTGCGGGCGAACCGACCCCGCAGGCCGTCGGGGTGCTTGACATCGGGGCACGGTGCTAGAATTGAACCACCGCCCGCCTAGCCTGTTGGCAAGCCGTCGGTCGGAGGCTCGACGGGTGACGACTCTTCCGCGGGGTCGCGTCAGAGTCGTGCCGCGCGAATTTGCGAGTGTGCAAGATGAATTCCGGCCGATTCGTGGCTCGGTCGCCGCGCCTGGGGCGTCCGATCGCGTCGGGGTCGATCCTCCGGCATGGCGGTTGCGTTGCCTAGATTGTTCGCAAGTTCACGGCTTTCTCTCCCCCGACCCGACGCCCGCCCCCTCCTGCGGGAAGGACTGCCCCGTGACTCCCGACCGCTCCGAGAATCCGCCCCCGCCGACGGGGTTCGTCACGCTCGTCGGGGCAGGCCCCGGTGCCGCGGACCTCATCACGCTGCGGGGCCTCAAGGCCGTCCGCGCGGCCGAGGTGTTGCTGTACGACGCCCTGGTCGCCCCGGAACTGGTCGCCGAGGCCAACCCCGCCGCGCTCAAGATCGCCGTCGGCAAGCGCGGCTACTGCGTCGGCTCGACCAAGCAAGAGCACATCAACGACCTGCTCGTCCGGTTCGCCCTCGCCGGCAAGACCGTGTGCCGGCTCAAGGGCGGCGACCCCTGCATCTTCGGCCGCGGTGGCGAAGAGGCCGAAGTGCTCGTGGCCGCCGGAATCGCCTTCGAGTTCGTGCCCGGCGTGACGGCTGCGCTCGGGGCCGCCGCGTCGGCCCGCATCCCGCTGACGCACCGCGAGGTCGGCCAGTCGGTCACCTTCGCCACCGGCCACCACGACCCCGACTCGCCCGAGTGCAACCTTGACTGGGACGCCCTCTCGCGCATGACGACCGTCGTCTTTTACATGGCCGTGCGGCACGTCGAGAAGATCGCCGCCCGCCTGGTCGAGGCCGGCCGCGTCGGCTCGACGCCGGTCGCGGTCGTCACCGAGGCGACGACGCCGCGCGAACGCATCCTGGTCGCAACCCTCGACGACGTGGCCGCCCGCATGGCCGAGGCGGGGCTGGTCAGCCCGGCACTCGTCGTGATCGGCGAAGTGGTCGCGTACCGCGAACTGTTCTCCCAACTGACCGCCGCCGAGGTGAGCCGATGATCCGCCTGAACACGATTACCGACACCCCGGTCACCCGGCAGAAACTCGTCATCATCGGCAACGGCATGGCCGGCGCGCGTGTGGCCGAGGACATCATCGCCGCCGACCCCGCCCACGCCTTCGACATCGTGATATTCGGCGACGAGCCGTACGGCAACTACAACCGCATTTTGCTCTCGAACGTGCTCAACGGCTCGCAGGACGTGAAGGAAATCTTCCTGAACCCGCTGGCCTGGTACGCCGACAACGGCGTGACCCTGCACGCCGGGGCGCGGGTCACCGCCATCGACCGCGGGGCCAAGACCGTCACCGCCGGCGACGTGACCGAGTCCTACGACACGCTGGTCATCGCCACCGGCTCACGCGCCTTCGTGCCGCCGGTGCCGGGCACGACACTCCACGGCGTGTTCGTCTTCCGCACCATCGACGACTGCAACAACATGGCGGCCTTCGCAGTCGGCAAGAAGAAGGCCGTCGTGATCGGCGGCGGCCTGCTGGGGCTGGAGGCGGCCAAGGGGCTGATGAACCACAACCTCGAAGTCACCGTGGTCGAGAAGGGCGAGGCCCTCATGGGCGTCCAGCTCGACGTGCCCGGCGGCACGGTCCTGCGCGAGACGGTGGAAAAACTCGGCATCGTCGTCCGCTCGGCGTCGGTGACGAAGGAACTGCTCGGCGACCGCGACGTGACCGGCGTCCGCTTCGTGGACGGCAGCGAGGTCGCGTGCGACATGGTCGTGATCGCCGCGGGCATCCGGCCCAACAAGGAACTCGGCCAGGAGTTCGGCCTGACCTGCGACCGCGCCATCGTCGTCGATGACGCCTTGCGGACCAGCGACCCGGACATCTACAGCGTCGGCGAGTGCGCCCAGCACCGCGGCACGGTCTACGGCCTCGTCGCCCCGATCTGGGAGCAGACGAAGGCCCTTGCCGCGCGGCTCACCGGCAAGAACCCCGACGCGGTCTACACCGGCTCGAAGCTGGCCACGAAGCTCAAAGTCATGGGCGTCGAGTTGGCCAGCATGGGCCGCGTCTCGGACGTGCGGCCCGGCGACGAGGTGGTGCAGTTCGCCGAGCCGAACCGGCAAGTCTACTGGAAGGCGATCGTCCGCGACGGCAAGGTCGCCGCGGCCTGCCTCCTGGGCGACTTGGGGCCGGCCGATGAGCTGGTGCGGCTGTTCATGACGGAAGCCCCGGCCCCGGCGCGGCGGCTCGAGCTGTTCTTCGCCGCCGCCACCGCGACCAAGGGGGAGGACTTCAGCCTGGCCGACATGCCCGACGCCAAGCAGATTTGCGACTGCAACGGTGTGTGCAAGGGCACGATCGTCGAGGCGATTCGCGCCGGCAAGACGACAGTACCGTCCGTCGGCAAGGCGACCCGCGCCGGCCTCGGCTGCGGCTCCTGCAAGAAGATGATCAAGGGGCTGATCGAGGCGGTCAACGGCGAGGTCAAGGCCGAGCCGTCCGAGTCGTGGTATGTCCCCGGCATCCCGCTCGACAAGCCGACGCTCGTCGACGAGGTCAAGAAACGCGGGCTGAAGTCCGTGTCGGCGGTGCTCCGGGAGCTCTCGACGACGCAGGACGAGAAGACCAAGAACGGCCTGGCGTCGATGCTCGCGGGCATCTGGGGCAAGGAGTACATCGACGAGCGCGACGCCCGCTTCATCAACGACCGCGTCCACGCCAACATCCAGAACGACGGGACGTTCTCGGTCATCCCGCGCATCTACGGCGGCATCACGAGCGCCGAGGAACTGATCAAGATCGGCCAGGTCGCCAAGAAGTACGACGTGCGCATGGTCAAGTTCACCGGCGGCCAGCGCATCGAC
This sequence comes from Fimbriiglobus sp., assembly GCA_043744775.1. Taxonomy (GTDB): domain Bacteria; phylum Planctomycetota; class Planctomycetia; order Gemmatales; family Gemmataceae; genus Fimbriiglobus. The sequence continues at coordinate 20,613 of JAYTUC010000131.1, forward strand.
TTGCTCGGCATCAAGAAGGACGACCTGCCCAAGGTCTGGGCCGACCTCGGCATGCCGTCGGGCCACGCCTACACGAAGGCGTTCCGCACCTGCAAGACCTGCGTCGGCAAGGACTTTTGCCGCTACGGCACCAACGACTCGACCGCGCTGGGCATCGCCCTGGAGAAGAAGTACCAGGGCTGGGAGTTCCCCGCCAAGATGAAGCTCGCGGTGAGCGGCTGCCCGCGCAACTGCTCCGAATCGACGGTCAAGGACCTCGGCATCATCGCCACCGAGGGCGGCGAGTGGGAGATCAGCGTCGGCGGCGCGGCCGGGGCGAGCGTCCGCAAGACCGACATCCTCTGCCGCGTCAAGACGCAGGAGGAGGCCATCGCGATGGTCGGCCGGTTCTTCGTCTACTACCGCGACAACGCCAAGTGGATCGAGAGGAGTTACGACTTCGTGCCGCGCTTCTCGATCGAGCACCTGCGCGACGTGCTGGTGAACGACTCCTTGGGCATCTGCGCCGAACTCGACGCCGAGGTGGTGCGGACGTGCGACGCCTACGTCGATCCGTGGCTGGAGCGCGACAAGCCGGTGTACGCCGGGCAGTTCGAGGACGTGCGGACCGTGTCGCTGCCGATGGTTTGACCTCACCCCTACGAGTACCGACCGATGACCACGACATTGAAGCGGCGCGTGCCGCTGGGGCCACTCGCGGACTTACCGGTGGGCTTGGGCCACGCCTTCCAGGTGGGCGACGTGCCGATCGCGGTGTTCCGCAGCCGCGAGGGCAAGGTGTTCGCCGTCGAGGCGTACTGCCCCCACAAGGGCGGCCCGCTGGCTGACGGCATGATCGCGGGCGACCAGATCGTCTGCCCGTACCACGCCTTCAAGTACGACTCGGCGACCGGCGCGTGCGACCAAGCCAACGCTTGTGCGCTGACGACGTACCCGGTGACCGTCGAGGGCGACGCGGTGTACGTCGAAGTCTGATCCCGGCGAGCCGGAAGCGTCAGCGCCCGGAGGTCTTTGCAACGAGTCGCTGACACGCACACCAGTCGCTGACGCGACAAAACTCCGGGCGCTGACGCTTCCGGCTCGCCGCAAACCCGAGACCCCGCCCGCCGCCATGATGTCGCTGCCCACTGCCACTGAGACCTACGCACTGCGGACGCACTGCCCGTACTGCGCCTACCAGTGCGGGATTCTGCTCGGCGACGGCGACGGCCGGCCGGCGAGTGTCATGGGCGATCCGCACTTCCCGGTGAACAACGGCCAGCTCTGCATCAAGGGCTGGACCTCGCACACGCTGCTCGAACACCCGCAACGCTTGCTGACGCCCCTGGTCCGGGCCAAGGCGAGCGACCCGTTCCAGACCGCGTCGTGGGACGACGCGCTCGACGTGATCGCCGCGAAGTTCGAGGCGATCCGCGCCGAGTCGGGGCCGGCGGCACTCGGGGTGTTCGGCTCCGGGGCGCTCTCGAATGAGAAGGCGTACTTGCTGGGCAAGTTCGCCCGCGTCGCCTTGCGGACGCCCAACATCGACTACAACGGCCGCTACTGCATGTCGAGCGCGGCGGCCGGGGCCAACCGCGCCTTCGGCATCGACCGCGGCCTGCCGTTCCCCGTCGGCGACATCGCCCACGCCGAGGTGGTGTATCTCGCCGGGTCGAACTGCGCCGACACGCTGCCGCCGATCATGCAGTGGTTCGACCAGCAGAAGGCCAACGGCGGCCGGCTGATCGTCGCCGACCCCCGCCGCACCGCGACCGCCCGCGCCGCCGACTTGCACCTGCAACTCAACCCCGGCAGCGACCTCGCGCTGCACAACGGCCTGCTCGCCATCGCCATCGAAGAGAACCTCATCGACCGCGCCGCGATCGACGCCCGCACGACCGGCTTCGACGCCGTGCGCCGCACGGTGCTGGACTACCACCCCGCCCACGTCGAGCGGCTGACCGGCGTGCCCGAGGCGCAGATGCGCACCGCCGCCCGGTGGATGGCGGCCGCGAAGTCGTGCATGTTGCTCAGCGGACGCGGGGCGGAGCAGCAGTCGAAGGGCGTCGATACCGTCCACTCGCTGATCAACCTCGCGCTCGCACTGGGCCTCATGGGCAAGCCTTCGTCGGGCTACGGCTGCCTGACGGGGCAGGGCAACGGACAGGGGGGCCGCGAGCACGGCCAGAAGGCCGACCAACTGCCCGGCTACCGCCTCATCGAAGTCGAGAGTGACCGCGAGTTCATCGCCAAGCTCTGGGGCGTCGCGGCGTCGGAGTTGCCGCGGAAAGGTAAGAGCGCCTTCGAGTTGCTCGACGCGCTCGGGCCGACCGGGATTCGCGCGCTGTTCGTGGCTGGGTCGAACGTCGTCGTGGCGTCGCCCGACTCGCTGCGCGTCGAGAGCCGGCTGCGGTCGCTGGACTTCCTCGCCGTCAACGACAGCTTCGAGAACGAGACGACGGCTCACGCCCACGTCGTGTTGCCGGTGGCGCAGTGGGCCGAGGAGGAAGGCACGATGACCAACCTCGAAGGCCGCGTGATCCGCCGCCGCGTGTCGGCCCGCCTGCCGCGCAACGTCCGCACCGACATCCAGGTCCTGCAAGGGCTGGCCGACCGGCTGGGCGTCGGCGAGAAGTTCGCCTTCCGCAACACCGAGGCGGTGTTTGCCGAGTTGCGCCGGGCGACCGCCGGGGCGACGGCCGATTACTCGGGCATCACCTACGCCAAGATCGACGCGACCGACGGCGTGTTCTGGCCGTGCCCGAACGAGGAACACCCCGGCACGCCGCGGATGTTCACGGAGCGCTTCCACCACAAGGACGGCCGGGCGAAGTTCTTCGCCGTAACGCACCGCGCCGCCGGCGAGGAGCCGAGTGCCGAGTACCCGCTGACGCTGACGACGGGCCGCTACAAGGAGCACTACAACTCCGGCACGCAGACCCGCCTGGTGAGCCGGTTGGCCGCGTCGAAGCCGTCGCCGTGCGTGCAGTTGCACCCGCGGCTGGCCGCCCGGCACGACATCCTGGCCGGGGCGACGGTGGTCATCGAGTCGCGCCGCGGCAAGGCCGAGTTCGTCGCCGACGTGACCACCGACGTGCGGCCGGACGTGCTGTTCGTGCCGTTCCACTGGGGCGGCCGCCGCGCGGCCAACGCCTTGACGAATGCGGCGCTCGACCCCGTCAGCCGGATGCCGGAGTTCAAGTACGCGGCCGTGCGCATCGCCGCGGTCAAGGGTTCACAACCGGTTGCGCAACAGGGGGCCGGCTCGTGAAGAAGCGACTCGCGGTGATCGGCAACGGCATGGCGGCGGGGCGGCTCCTCGACGAGCTGACGCGCCGCAACGCCAACCTCACCTACGACGTGACGGTCTACGGCGAGGAGAAGCACGCCGCGTACAACCGCATCCAGCTCGGCCGCGTGCTCAACGGCGCGGGCGTCGATTCGATCACGCTCAAGGACCCCGCCTGGTACTCGAACCACGGCATCACGATGGAGTCGGGCGTCCGCGTGCGGCAGGTCAACCCCGTCGGCCGGACCCTCACGACGTGCGACGACCGGACGCTGCCCTACGACGCCGCGGTCTTCGCCACCGGCTCCGCGGCCGTGGTGCCGCCGGTCGCCGGGCTGACCCTGCCCGGCGGCACCCGCAAGCCCGGCGCGTTCGTCTACCGCACCGTCACCGACTGCGAGGCGATTCGAGACTACGCCCACCCGGCGGCGTCGGTCGTCGTCGTCGGGGCGGGGATTCTGGGACTGGAGGCGGCGAAGTCGCTGTGCGACCTGGGGCTGCACGTCACGGTGCTGCACAACGGCCCGACGCTGATGAACGCGCAGCTCGACGCGCACGGCGGGGCGATGCTGCGGCGGGCCATCGAGAAGATGGGCATCTACGTCCGCACCGAGGCCCGCATCGCCGAGGTGTTGGGCGAGTCGCGCACCGAGGGCGTGCGGCTCGAAAGTGGCGAGTCGATCCCGGCCGAGATTGTGGTGTTTTCGTGCGGCATCGTCCCGCGCACCGAGACGGCGCGGGCCTCCGGGGTGGCGGTGAACCGCGGCATCGTCGTCAACGACCGCCTCTCGACGGCCATCCCCGGCGTCTACGCCGTGGGCGAGTGCGCCGAGCACGCCGGCAAGGTCTACGGCCTCGTCGAGCCGATCTGGGAGCAGTGCGCCGTCCTCGCGGATGTCTTGACCGGGGCCAACCCCCGCGCCCGCTACTTCGGCTCGAAGGTCTACACGCGGCTGAAGGTCGCCGGGGTCGAGGTCGCCAGCATGGGGCTGGTCGAGTCCGAGCGCGACACCGACGAGGTCATCCAGGTCCTCGAGGACCGCCAGGGCATCTACCGCAAGCTGATCGTCCGCGACGGCAAGCTCGCCGGGGCGATGCTCGTCGGCAACGCCGAGGCGGCCCCGACCTTGATCCGCCTCTACGACCGCGAGGAGCTGCTGCCGCCCAACCGCCTCGACGTGCTCGCCTCGCCGGGCGGGGGCGTCGGCACCCTGGCGACCGGCCCCGAGGTGTGCAACTGTCACCACGTCGGCGAGAACGCCTTAGCCGAGGCGATCCGCGGCGGCGCGACGACCCTCTCCGAACTCTCCCGTTGTACCAAAGCCGGTACCGGCTGCGGCTCGTGCCGCGGCGCGTTGGCCGGCCTGATCTCGAAGCACGCGCCCAGCGCCTGACCCCGCCCGAGAAAGGCCCCCGATGTCCCCGACGACCGAAACCGCGACCCCTGCTGTGAGCGGCAGCCCGCCGGGGGCCCAGCGCGTGCTGTGGCTCTCGACGACCGCTTTCACGCTGATGTTCGCCGTCTGGCTGATGCTCGGCATGTTGAGCATCCCCATCAAGAACGAACTCGGCCTGACCGACGGCCAGTTCCTGCAACTCACGATCGCCGCGATGCTCTCCGGGTCGCTGCTTCGGTTCAACTTCGGCGTCTGGACGGACAAGTACGGCGGCCGACGGGTGCTGACGGCTCTGCTACTGCTGAGCGTCGTCCCGACGCTCCTGGTCAGTCAGGTCACGAGCTTCGAGCAACTGCTGGCATGTGCCCTGATGTACGGCGTGGCCGGCAACTCGTTCTCCGTCGGCATCGCCTGGAACGCCGCCTGGTTCCCGCGGGCGCGGCAGGGCTTCGCCCTTGGGGTGTTCGGCGCGGGCAACGTCGGCGCTTCGGTCACCAAGCTGATCGGGCCGTTCCTGATCGCCGCCATCCCCGCGGCCGGCTACTTCGGCGGCGTGGTGCCCGGCGGCTGGCGCTTCATCCCGGTCTTTTACGGCACGCTGCTGGTCGTCATGGCCGCGGCCGTCTGGTTCCTGTCGCCGAGCGCCGATCGCTGCCCCGGCCGCGGCCGCAAGTTCGTCGAGATGGTGCAGCCGCTCAAGAAGTTCCGCGTCTGGGAGTACTGCCTGCACTACGTCGTGGTGTTCGGGGCGTACGTCGCCTTCTCGGGGATGCTGCCGATGTACCTGTACAAGAACTACTCGGTCGAACTGGCCCCGATGCTCGGCCTGTCGCCGGAGGTCAGTGCCGAGGTCGGCAAGTTGGTGAAGCTCAGCGGCCCGGAGTACAAGGCGGCCCTCGAAGCGATCCCCGGTGCCAAGGCCGACATGGCGTACTTGACGAAGGTCATCGGCTTCCTCGTGGCGTTCTTGTACGTCTTCCCCGCGTCGCTGTTGCGTCCTCTGGGCGGCTACCTGTCGGACGTTTACGGCCCGCGCCCGGTGATGGTCGGCGTCTTCGTCGCCATGCTGATTTCGGGCGCGCTGCTGACGGTCCCGCTGGGCCTGAGTGTCGTGCCGTTCATGGGGCTGCTGTTCGTGCTGGGCGCGGGCATGGGCATCGGCAAGGCGAGCGTGTACAAGCTGATCCCCGACCAGTTCCCCAACGACGTGGGCGCGGTCGGCGGCCTCGTGGGGATGCTCGGTGCCCTCGGCGGGATTCTGATCCCGCTGGGCGTCGCCCCGCTGCAAGCCGCGACGGGGATGCCGAGTGTGCTCTTCGGCGTGCTGCTGGCGTTGACCGCCCTCTCGACGACGATCTACGCGGTGATGGAGCTGTCGGCCCGCAAGGCCAAGGTGCCCGCCGAGGTGGCCGAGGCGCAACTGGTATAGTCAAAGGCGAGCCGGAAAGCGTGAGCGCCCGGAGTTCCTAGCGCTAGGAACTCCGGGCGCTCAC
>JAYTUC010000132.1:0-1861 GCA_043744775.1 Fimbriiglobus sp.
TTTGGTTCTCTCCGCGTCTCCGCGTCTCCGCGGTAAAATTCCGACTTCGTCAGACGCCCGAACTCTCTTGCTCCGCCAGCACGGCGAGGTGCGTCAGGCGCTCGGCCGTCACGCCGATGCGCTCGAAGCACTCGGCGACGATGCTGTTGGGCACAGTGAAGAGCGTGATGAGCAGGTCCATCGCCGTGAAGCTGTCGCGGCCCAAGTCGGCGGCGCGGGCCGACGACTCGCGCAGCACGCGGATGACGTTGTCCGAGAGGAACTCGCGGTGCATCAGCAGGCGCGGCACCGGCTCGCTGTCCTGGTAGAACAGGTCGCGGAACTGGTTGAGCAACTTGCCCAAGTCGGCGTTCAAGCGGTTCGCCCAGTTGAATACGCCCGGATCGGCGACGTGCAGCAGCCCCATGAACAGGTGCGGCGTCCGCAGGCTGTCCCAGTTCGTGAGCCGCGCGAAGGTCAGCGACTCCTGGAGGGCACTCGTCGTCGCCTCGTCGCACACGTCCAGCCGCAGGTGGCCGCTCGCCTGGAAGATGTCGCCGTCGTCGTTGCGGTCGGCCATCGAATCACGCCTATTCAGGAGCAGGATGATTATTGTTGCCGCATCCGAGCGGCTCATGAGGCCCATTATGGTTCGGCGTTCTCCAATACGCAACCGGATACGGCCAACGCGGGCCGGTTTTTCCGGCCGCGATGTCGGGAACGGCGACAGTTTCGCCGCTTCACGCTGGCAACGCCTCGGCCAGTTCCCGGACCAACTCGACGACCGAGTCCGCCGCCGCCGCCCGGCGCTTCGGGCTGTCCGCCCCGTCGAGCCGCTTGACCAACGCCGTGCCGACGATGACGCCGTCGCAAAAGGGGGCAAACGCGCGCACATGCTCCGGCCGACTGACGCCGAAGCCGACGCACAGCGGCCGGTCGGTCATGCCCCGCAGCCGGGCCATCATCGCCTCGATCGGCGGCGCGGCGGCCGCCTGCTGGCCGGTGATTCCGACGAGGCTGACCACGTACACGAATCCGGTACACGCGGCGACGACCTTGGCGGCCCGCTCCGGCGAAGTCGTCGGCGTCACGAGCAGCGTCAGCGCGAAGCCGAGGTCTTTGGCGATCGCCCCGAGTTCGGCCGCCTCCTCGACTGGCAGGTCCGGCACCACGGCCCCGACGACCCCGGACGCCATAGCTTCGGTGATGAACGCCGCCGGCCCCTTCTTCCAGATGAGCGAGTACGAGGCCATCGCCATGATGGGCGCACTGACGCCGAGGTCCTTGGCCTGGCGGGTGGTGGCGAAGATGTCCGCGAGGGTGATTCGCTGGGCGAGGGCGCGGGTGTACGACGCCTGGATGACCGGCCCGTCGGCGATGGGGTCGGAGAACGGGAAGCCGACCTCGATGAGGCTGGCCCCCGCGTCGGCGACGCGCGGCAGCAGTTCGCCGGTGAACGCAAGGTCGGGGTCGCCGGCCGGCAGGAACGGGATGAACGCCTTGCGCCCGGCGGCGCGGAGGGTCGTGAACAGCGTGTCGATGGGGTTCATACGCTACCAGATAGCGGCCGCGACCGGAAAGGCGACCTCACCCCCCGGCCCCCTCTCCGAAACGGAGAGGGGGAGCAAGTGGCTTTCAGTCAACGACGCGAACCCACTTGCTCCCTCTCCGCGTCGGAGAGGGGCCGGGGGTGAGGTCTCTGCCCCCCGCCGCGAGAGGCGACCTCACCTCTGGCCGTCAGCATCGCGTGGTTTGGCGGGGCCCACCTGTCGGGTCGCGGCAGGCAGACCTCAAACGATTACTGCCCCCGCGCAACCACACGCACGTCGCACTCGCCGACCGCCAAGTCGTCCCACAGCACCGGCCCGAAGCCGTCCTGGCC
>JAYTUC010000133.1:0-26586 GCA_043744775.1 Fimbriiglobus sp.
GCGTCGAACAGCCTGCTCGAAGGCTTGGTCTACGGGGCGATTTGCGGCCGCAACGCCGCGGCCGCCGCGCTCGCCACCCCGGACAGCCTGCGGGTGCCGGCCGAGCGCTTCGCCATGCCGCCGCAGGAGCCGAACGGCTTCTTCGACCCGACCGACGTGGCCAACTCGTTGCGCTCGCTGATGGTCCGCAAGATGGGCATCGTCCGCGACCGCAAGCGGCTGGCCGAGGCCGCGGAGCAGGTCGAGTTCTGGTGCCGCTACGCCCTACGCAAGGAGTTCGACAACCGCCCCGGCTGGGAGTTGCAGAACCTGCTCACGGTCGCGCGGCTGATGATCGCCGGGGCGGCGGCCCGCGAGGAGTCGCGCGGCACGCACTTCCGCAGCGACTTCCCCGCCCGCGCCGGCGACGCCTTCGCCCGCCAAGTGCCGTCGCCGTCGCGGGTCGCCTTCGAGGCCGCGGCGGCCTGACGAACTCGGCCGGTTCCGTTTGCGTGCGGAATTGGTAAACTGCCGTTCGACTCTTCCCCGACACGCCCGAGACTCCCGTCATGGCCCCGCGGAGTACCCCGACCGTCCCCGCGCCCAACCCCGACCAGCGCCGCGTCGCCGTGGAGAACTACGACCGCGCCCGCCAAGTCATCGCCACCGGCAACTTCGACTACGGCATCTCGCTGCTGACCCTGTGCTGCCAGCTCGACCCCGGCAACTTCACCTTCCGTCGCGAACTCCGCCGGGCGCAGAAGGAGAAGTACGACAACAACCTGCGCGGCAGCCGCTTCGCCTTCTTCACGACGCCCCGCTTGAAGGCCCGCGTCAAAGGGGCCGAGGCGAAGCGCGACTACTTGCGCGTGTTGCAGCACGGCGAGGCGGTGCTGACCCGCAACCCCTGGGACCTCGGCACCCAGATGGACATGGCCGAGGCGTTCGACGCGCTGGGCCTCATCGAACTCGCGATCTTCTCGCTCGACCAGGCCCGCCAAAAGTACCCCAAGGACGCGACGCTCAACCGCAGCCTCGCCCGGCTCTTCGAGAAGCGCGGCGACTTCAAGCAGGCGATCATGCTGTGGCAACTCGTCCACCAGAACAACCCGCAGGACGTGGAGGCGTCGCACAAGGTCAAGTTCCTCGCCGCGAGCGAGACGATCGCCAAGGGCGGCTACGAGGAGGCGGCCGCGGGCACCAAGGAGTCGCCGATCCTGGCCCGCATGGAGGCCCAGTCGAGCGACCGCAACGACAAGTCGAGCCGCGAAATCGCCCCGCTGTTGAAGCGCCTGGAGGCCAACCCCACCGAGCCGACGCTGTACGTGCAACTCGCCGCCGCCTACAAGCGCGGCCACCAGGACGACCGCGCCCGCGCGGTGTTGCAACAGGGCCTCGGGCCGACCGGCCAGCACTTCAGCCTGCAACTCGAGCTGCACGAACTCGACCTCGCCCCCTTCCGCAAGAACCTCGAACTGACCGACGCCAAGCTCCGCGCCCTCGGCAAGTCGGCGGCGTCCGACGACACCGAATTCGACGGCCCGAGCGAGGAGGACTTGCGGGCCAACCACGCCAAGCTCACCAAGGAGGTACTGACCCGCGAGGTCGAAATCTTGCGCCTGCGGGCCGAGCGCTTCCCCAACGACCTGGGCCACCGGCTCGAACTCGGCGCGCGGCTTCTCAAGGGCGACCGCATCGACGACGCCATCAGCGAACTGCAAGTCGCGCGGCGGGACGAGAAGCTGAAGGGCCGCGCCGCGATGTACCTGGGGGCCTGCTTCCGCAAGCGCAACAACTGGCGGCTCGCCCAGCGCAACTTCGAGGAGGCGCTGGCGTCGATCCCGGCGAGCGACGAGGCCGGCCGCAAGGAGGTGCTGTTCCAACTCGCCACCGGCAGCGCCGAGAACAACGACTTGACGCGGGCGGTCGATCTGGGCCACGAGTTGGCGAACCTCGACTTCGCGTACAAGAACATCGGCACGATGCTCGAAGACTGGGAGACGCGGGCCGGCAAGTCGTGACGGCGCACCGCATCCGCCTGGCCGGCTTCTGGGTCGCCACGCCGACCGCCGACGGCCGCGTCGAGCACGCCCGCAACTTCGGACGGCCGCGCACCCTCGACCCCGGCGAGACCCTGTGGGTGGTGACCGCGACCCCCGGCGAGGTGAGCATCAATGGCGTGGCGTTGGGGAGCGGCGGAGAAGTGCAAGTGGGCATCGAGTTGCAGCCGCGAAACCGGCTGGCGATCGTGACGGCGGGCGAACTGGGCGAGGTGGCAATCGAGGTGCGGCTTTGTTGATGTTATTCCGCGGGGGGGGGTCCGCGGCGGATTCCATCAATGAGTAAAGGCGAGCCGGAAAGCGTCAGCGACCGGAGTTCTGAGTCAGTCGCGTGTCAGACTCCGGGCGCTGACGCTTTCCGGCTCGCCTTCGGACTCCGAGCGCGATTGACTTTGGTGGAATCCGCCGCGCAACCCCTCCTGCGGAATAACATCAACAAAGCCGGCGGGGAGAACGGCGACTTCGACCGACCCTGCAACGACGTGGGGGGATCAGTTTCCCAAAGACCTACACTCGGAAAAGACAAATTTCCACTGGGAGCGGGTTCACAAGCCCCTTTTCCCGCCGGCTTTGTTGATATTGTTTCGCCGGGGGGGGTCTGCGGCGGATTCCGTCAATGTTCAACGGCGAGCCGAAAGCGTCAGCGACCGGAGATCGTGCGTCCAGGACTCCGGGCGCTAACGCTTCCGACTCGCCGTCACTTCGCGTCGAGCAGTTTGCCCAGGTCGAACACCCGCGCGTCGAGCTTCGACGACGGCTCCTCCCCAACCTTGAGGTGCCACCTCCGCACGGCCGGCTCGAAGACCATCGACTGCAGCGTGAACTTGCCCTGGTTCACCGCGTCGAGTTGCCCGAAGACCTCGGCGACGCCCAGCTTCGCCGTCTGGGCGTGCAGCGGGTCGAGGGCGTCGAAGCGCCAGCACTTCGTCGGCTTGCCGAGTTCGCCGGAGCGGAAGTGGTTCGTGCAACAGACCACGTCGTTGACCGACTTGCGCACGACCAGCGTCTTGGGCGTGATCTCGAAGACCGCCCCGCCCTTGGCGTCGCAGACCGTCAGGCAGGCCGTCGTCGTCCGGCTCATGCCGCGCAGCAGCGTTTCCGCCTCCGCGACCGTCCGGCACTCTTCGAGTACGCGGCGGAACGCAAAGAGCATCGGCACGCCGTCCCACTGGAAGACCGGCTTGTCGGCCGCCTGCGGGATGTGAATTTCGTTCACGGTGCAACTCAACCCCGCGTCGTTCATGCCCGAGATACAGCCGAGGATCGGCGGCACCGTGACGATGGCGAACGACCGCTTGCCGGCGGGGTGCGCCAGCACCAGCAGGGTGTGCTCGCGCATGCCGCGGGTCGGTAGCCAGTCGAAGTTACGGCCGAACACCGGCCCCCCGGTCGAACTGCGGCCCGGCTCGACCACGACCGTCGAGCAGCCCATCGTGCTCGACAGGTCGTAAACGGTGTTGGCGAACATCATCAGATCGACGGGCCGCTTCGACGCCGCGACGACCGCCTCGACTTCAGCCAAGTGGTCGGCCGTCATGCCGGCCTTCAGGCGTAGGGCGAGTAGCCGCACGAGCGGCTCGGTCGCGCCGATGCCGGCGTCGGCGACGAAGTTCTTGTGGAAGGCGTCGAGGCCCGGCGCGGCCTTGACCGCCAGGACGCCGAACTGCTCGCCCATCTCCGCCGGCGTGCCGCGCAGCGTGAGGACCGACAGCCCTTGCTCGTGCCGCAGGTCGCCCTTGCCGTGAGTCCCGGCGGGGAAGGTCGAGAGCTTTTCGCCCTCGTTGGTCGGCGCGGTACTCTTCTTGGGCACCCGCGGCGGCTGGTCGGAAGCCAGCAGCGAACCGCACGCGACGAACATCGACAGGGCCAGGGCACGCAGCATCAGAACCTCACTCTTCGTAGGCGGCCGTCGTCCGGCCGAGGGCCACGTCGAACTCGCTCAGCAGCGGCACCATGATCGCCGCGATCGTGAAGCCGAAGGCGACGGCGAGCGCCGCGAACGGCACCAGCGGGTCGGCCGACTCGTCGGTGCCGGGGCGGGCGATGATGACGTTGGTCACGCAGTAGAACATGGCGAGCGGGCAAAGCACACTGCCAAGTGTCAACGCCGCCGACGGCCGGTCACCCGACAGCACCCACGTCAGCCCTCCGATGCCCAGCACCAGGAACGCGATGAAGCTGAGCCACTGGTTGGCGAAGCTCCCGCCGTTGATGACGATCAGGTAGATGCAGATCAGCGTCCCGACCGACAGGAAGAACACAGTCCCGAGGGTGTTGACGATGGCCAGCCGGCTGTTGACGGTGCGTAGCGAGACGTGCAGCCCCAGGGCCATCACGAAGGCGAACAGCACGACCATGCCGACGAGCACCGACGCCAGCGGGCCGAGGTTGGCCAGCAGCCGGTCGGTGGCACTCAGGCTCGCCGGCGTCCGCGTGTACAGACCCTCCAGCGCGAAGTAGACCGCCAGCAGCAGCGGCGGCAGCAGGTACTCCTTGGTGTTGAACAGCACGCCGAGCAGCTTGCCGTAGACGAACTCCCCCGGCGACACGTCGGTCACCAGCAGTACGTCCAGGGTGCCGCCGTCGCGCTCTCCTGTGACCGACGTGACCGCCTGCGCCGCGACGAGCAGCATGCTCAGCACCATCGCGGGGACCAGCCCGTACGCAGCAGCGAACGGCGGCCGGCCGTTGGGCGAGTAGACCAGCGACACGCTGGAGTAGACGATGAACGCCAGCACGACGAGGTAGGCGAACTTCACCAAGAGTGGCCGGCGGCCGTAGGCGTAGGTGCCGATCTCGCGCCAGACGATCGGGTTGGCCCAGACGGTGCGGACGGCCCCCGGCGCGGCGTGGGCCTTCGCCCGGAAGTCTTGCAACTGCTCGCTGGTCAAGTCGGCCTCGGGGTCGGCGGCCTTCTCGCGCTGCATGATCGGCTCGCCGCTGGGGTTCCAGGCCCGCAGCTTCCAGGTTCCGAAGGCGTTGAGCAGCGTGCCGAAGCCGAGCATCGTTAGGGCGAAGCCGTAGGCCGGGGCGACGCCGCCGTCGCCGTCGGGCGACGGGTCCAGGACCGCCCGCATCGCCGTGAACGGGTCGAGGCAGGCGTGGACGTAACCCCACGAGACGCCCGCGTCGGCCCCGAGCAACGCCGGCCCGACCGCGGGCACCGCTTGCGCCAGGCTCAGGTAGAGTGCCAGGAACAGCACCGACAGGGCGAGGGCCTGGAAGGTGCGCTCGCGCCACAGGGCGACGACGCCGCCGAGCGACCCGGAGGCGAAGGCCGTCGTGAACAGCACCGCCGCCGCCTGCCCGACCTGCGACGGGTCGATGCCGCCGAGTAACAGCAGCATCGCCAGCACGGGCAGCGTCACCGTCAGCAGCACCGCGATCGGCAGCAGGCTGCCGAAGAGCTTGCCGAGCACGATCTCCGAGTCGCGCATGTCGGTGATGAGCAGCAGGATGAACGTCCGGCGGTCCTTCTCCTGGGACACCGAACTCGCCGCGGAAAGGGCCGCGAAGAAGATCACCAAGACGAGTTCGAGGAAGACGACGATTTGGAACAGCAGCAGGCCGAAGCGGGCCGACTCGCCCAGGGTCGCGTCGCGGTCGAAGCCGACGGTCGCCTGCCAGGCGGTCGCCCCGAGGACGGCGATGAGGGCCAACACGCCCGCGCGGGCACCGTAGTGGCTGGCGCGGCGGGGGACGGTCGTCAACTCGCGGGCGAAAATCGGTCCCAGCACGCCAGCACCCCAAGCCTACGGGAACCGTTACAATGGCTCACCTTACCGAAGCCCGCGCCGACGACGAGAACGCCGCCCGCATGAACACCATCGTCCTCGCCCTGCAAGGCTGCCCCGTCGGGCCGCTCGGCTGCTACGGCAACGAGTGGATCGCCACGCCGAACCTCGACCGCCTCGCCGCGCAAGCGGTCGTGTTCGACCGGCACTTCTCCGACGCCCCCGACCTCGGGTCCGCCGGCCGCGCCTGGCGGAGCGGCCGCCGCCAGACCCCCGGCATCGCCACGACTCCCGAAGCGCCAGCCGACTTGCTACGGCAACTGAAGGCGGCCGGCGTCCGCACGGTCCTCGTCCGGCACGGCCGCGCAGTCCACGACGGCCCCGCTGACTTCTACGCCGACTGGGACTTTAAGTTCGACGCCCGGCCGGTGCCCGGCGACCGCTCGCCGCAGGACGCCCTGCTCCGCACGCTCGACGCCGTTCGCGAGGTGACGGCCGACGGCACGCCCTGGCTACTCTGGGTCGAGATCGACCGCTTCGTGCCGCCGTGGGACGTGCCCAAGGACGTGTTCGAGGCCTACGTCGAGGGGCTATTCGAGGACGAGGCCCCCTACGACCCGACGGAGCACGACAACAGCGTCGAGGCCGAGCGCGTCGTCGCACCGGAGGACGCCATCGAGCCGTGGGCCGACCCGGCGACGGGCTGGTTCGACGCCGACGACTTGCCGTCGTTCCAGTTGCTGCACACGAGCTTCGCCGCCGCGGTGACGACCTTCGACGCCGACTTCGCCCGGCTTTGGAAGGCCATCGAGCGGTACGGCTGGGACGCGACGGCCAACCTTGTCGTCACCGCCGACCGCGGCACGCCGTTGGGCCAGCACGGCGTCATCGGCCCGCACCGCCCGTGGATGCACGAGGAACTCGTCCACCTGCCGCTACTGATCCGCCTGGCAAACGGCGCGCACGGCGGCCGGCGCGTGACCGCCGCGACGCAGCCGTTTGACCTGATGCCGACGATCCTGGCGTGGCACGGCCTAACGCCGGACGCCGCGACCGACGGCGTGAGCCTCTTGCCGCTGTGCGACGGCCGGGCGTTCCCCGAGCGCGTCACCTTCGGCGGGCTGACCCTCGACGGCGTCGGCGAGTGGTACTTGCGGACGGCCGAGCGGCACCTGATCCTGCCGGGGCCGCAGGCGGACGACGACGAACCCCGGCCGGTGGCGCTGTACGCGAAGCCCGACGACCGCTGGGAGGTCAACACCGTCTGGGCGCACTTCGTCGATGAGGCCGACGTTCTGGAGGCGCAGTTGCGGGCACTCCTGCCGTGCGTCACTTCGCCAGCGACTCCGGCTTCTCGATGAGCGGCCGAATCGCCGTCGTGTCGAGGACCCCGACCACGCCGAGAGTCGTCGAGGCGGTGGCGAAGGTCTTGCCGCCGTCGGCCGGGTTGCCCAGCACGAGCGCAACCGTGGGTGCCCCGTCGGACTCCAGCGTGAACTCGAAGCCGTTGGGGTTGGAGTCGATGTAGACGCCCTGTTCGGGCTTCACGTCGCCGACGAAACTCTCGACGCGGGGCTTCGCCAGCAGCGCGACGAGTTGCTCGACCTTGGCCGGGTCGATCGTCACGCCCGCCGGAGCGGTCGCCGCCCAGCCGGCCGGGCCGCGCTCGAGTTGGTACGTCGTCAGCGCCCCCTTGGCCGCCTGCCAGCCGCGAATCTTGACCCGCTTCACCTTGGCCGGGTCGAGCGTGAACAGGGTGCGGTCGCGCAGGTCGCCGACGGCGAGCGTGTCGAACGCGCCCCGCGCGGCCTGGACGACGAACGGCTTGCCGGCCTGGCGCACGTAGATCGCGCGGCCCTCGTCAGCGTCGTTGCCGAACTCGTCGATGCGCTCCTTGTTCGCGGCGTCCTGGACCGCCAGCGTGACCCGCAGGCGCGGCGCGGCGGGGTCGAGGCCGTACTTCTTCAACTCGTCGGGCGTCGGGGCTTCGCTCACGACGCGGCCGGTCAGGGTGGCGAGTTGGCCGACGATGGTGCTGACGCGCTCGGCGTCGGCGGTGCGACCTTTGACCGCGACGGGCTTGGCGAAGACCCAGTTGCCCGCGCCGTCCTTTTCGAGGTCGAACGCCTCGGCCGCGCGGTTGAACGTGATTCGGCTGACGGTGGCCGGTGTGAACGAGCGGAACTTCGGGTCGATGAAGTCGCCACGCGACTTCGTCACCACGCCAAGCAGCGTGTCGGGCACCTTCATGTCGGCGGACTTGCCCTCTCCGACGCGCCGCACGAAGACGATGTCGCCCTCGGACTTGCCGAAGGTCAGTTCGGTCGGCGTGCCGGCCGGCACCGGCTCGGCGGGGAACTGGCCGACTTCGAGCTTCACCGCCGGCGGCTTGACGCCGTCGAGGCCGCCGCCCCAGACGCGCAGCGTCGCCTTCTTCTCGGCGTCGGCGAACACCGGGTCGTAAGGCGCGGACAGCACCTCGCGGACGACGCGCGGCTTCGCCAGCGCCGCCAGCAGCTTCTCGACCTCCGCGGCCCGCGCCGCCATCGGGGCCGCCCCGGCGGGGTAGATCACCCACTGCGGCGTGGCCTCGCCGGCCAGGTTGACTTTGCGCAGCCGCGTCAGGGTCGTGCCGACGGTCAGGTCGAGGGCGTCGATCTTGCCGCGCGACGACTCGGCGAGGAGGTCCTTGTTGCGCAGCTCGCCGGGGCCGCGGATGGTCGCCTTGAGGGCGTCGAGGCGGTCGAAGGTCGCCATCATGACGCCGCTGTCGCCGTCGATCTTGGCGTAGACCTTGGCCGGGCTGACCGGCTTGCCGTCGGCCTCGACCGGCTTGCCGAGGGTCAGCGCCTCAACACCCGAGCGGCTCGACAACTCGACGCGCACGGCGTTCGGGTCGCCCGGCCTGAGGCCGTACTGCGCCAGGTCGCCGGGGGCTTCGAGGTAGTCGTCCACACTGGCGACTTGCATCGCGGTCAGGGCACTCAGTAGCGGGCGGACGCCGGTGAACGCGGCGGCCGGCGGCTGCGCGGCGCTGTCGCCGACCTCCTCGGCCTCGCCGAAGTTGGCGGGGTTCGTGAAGCCCCAGACGCCGCCGACCGGCCGGGCCAGCGCGACTTCTTGCGGGCCGCTCACGAGTCGCAGGGCAGTCGCTTCGAGCGGGGCGTCGCGCAGGTCGCTGCCGAGGGGCTTGCGGAGGCGGAAGTCGGGCAGCCACTTGCCCAGCTTCGACCCCTCGCCGTCCTGCCGCGCCGCCGACTCGCGCCACAGCGACGCCAGGTCGCTGCGCAACACCGCCAGCGGCCGCGACGGCTTGCCGGAGGTGGTCACGAAGGTCACCGGCCGCGCGCCCAGGGTCGAAAGACCGACGTTCAGCCCGGACGATTTGTCGCCCTTGCGCAAGGTCACGCGGTAGGTCGGCCGGTCGAGGCCGTGCAACGTCAGGTTGTCGGTGAGGTCGCCGTAGGCCGTCGGCTTGAGGCGAAACAGGTCGCGGATCAGCGACTCGACGACCGCCGAATCGACCTTGGCCGCGAACGGCTCCTTCAACTCCCACTTGCCGTCGGCGGCTCGGGCGAAGGCCAACTTCTCCTCGGTGTTGCCGGCCGCGGTCGCCCGCGTCAACTCGACCGCATCGACATCCTTCTCCTTGAAGGCGCGCAACTCGGGGAGCATCGTGTCGTCGCCGAGGCCGCCCTTGCCGGGGTCGGTCAGGACGAGCACGAGCAGGCCGACCACCAGCGCCAGGACGAGGGCGAAGAAGGTCGCGGTGAGGCGGAAGTTCATGGGCGGGGTCCCGAGGGCCGTGGGGGGTGCGCGGTTACTTCCGCCGGACGATCCAGACGCCGACGCCGAGCGCCGCCGTCATCAGCGAGGCCATCAGCACCGGCAGCACGCCGAAGCGTAGTAGGTCGAGTTTGGGGTTGGGGGCGTAGGTGCCGTAAGTCTTGGCGGCGATGTTAGCCACCGGCGGCTGCTCGCGCAGCCAGTTGACCGTGACGGTGAACAGTTGGGCCGACAACTCGGCGTCGTGCGGCTCGGCGCGGGGGTTGGCGTCCAGGAAGGCGTTGCCGCTGCCGAAGACGGCGACCTTGCCCTTGCCGCCCTCCGAGGCGGTCGCCGCCAGGACACGCCGGCCGCCCGGCTCGGCCTCCTTGGCCAGGCGCATTTCCGGGTCCTGGACCACCTGCTGGAAGGCGCGGGCGGCGCTGGCGGGGACTTCGCTCTCGAGCCAGGTCGGGCGGTCCGGGAAGCTCACCATCAGCGGGTCCGCGCGGGCGGCGGCCCCCGGCCCGCCGGGCGGGCTGACGATCACCTCGCGGGCCAAGGGCAGGAAGAAGTCGCGGCGTTCGCGGACGAACTCGCGGTAGAACGGGCTGTCGCGGTCGCCGGAGTCGGCCACCACGCCCAGCGCCATCAGGGGTCCCGCGACTTGCAGCGGCTGGCTGAACAGGTACTTGCGGCCCAGAGTGATGCCGTAGTCGCTCAACACGCCGTCGAGGCCGACATCGACGAGGCCCTTGCGGTCGGGCGTCGGCACGGGGCCGGCGATCAGGATCAGCTTGCCGCCCTTGCCGGTCGCCCCCGGCGCGGCCTTCAGGTACGCTTTGACCGCGCCCGCCTCGGCGGGGCTAAAAGGGACCCGCGGGTCGGCGATCACGACCACCGTCGCGTCGGCCGGGACGGCGGGGTTGGTCGCGTCGAGGCGCAGCGGCCGCACGTCGAAGTAACTCCGCTCGAGCGCGGCCCGCAGGGTGTTGGCCGGGCGGCGCGGGCCGGGCGGGGGCGGGGCGGCGGGGTCGGCCGGCGTCAGCTCGAACTCGCCGTGGCCGCTCGTGAAGTACAGCACCGGCTTCGACTTGTTGTCCGCGAGGAAGAGCAGCTCGCGCAACAGCTTCGACTCGCCGACGAACTCCGTGCGCGGCGGGCCTTCGCCCCGCGCGTCCGGCTGCGTGGTGAGGTCGGACATCGGCAGGAACGAGTAGCGCTCCTCGTCGCGGCCCGCGGACACGAGCAGGCCGTCGCCCTTGAGGTCGGCGGCGGGGAAGCGCGCCTCCAGGTCGGCGACCTTCTGCTTGTCCAAAGCCCGCGACAGGTACTTCACCGTGACCATCTGCGGGTTGCGCGCCCGGCAAGCGTCGAGCAGCCGATGCACGTCCGCGCCGACGTTCGTCTCCTCCGAGATCGTCGTCGTGACGGTGACCGGAGTGGCGAGGGCGTCGAGGTACTCGCCGGTCGGCTCGCTCAGCGTGATCGAGTTCAGGCCGCCCGCCGTGGTGTCGAGCTTGTTCGGCACCTTGAGCGTGACGAAGATGTTGCCGACGACCAACAGCACCAGGAGCAGGAACGTCGAGAGGCCGAGGTTCATGCCGAAGACCAGGCGGCGGACGAGCGGGTCGTCGCGCTCGTCGGCGCGGGCCGGTAACGCCGACGCGAACGCCAGCCCCGCCCCGGCGACGAACGCCAGTAACGCCAAGACGAAGCGGTACGCGCCCGGCGGCGGGGACTTGGCGTCGAGCCACTCGCCGAGGTAGTGGTACCACTCCACTGCGAAGGCGAAGCCGACCACCATCAGCGTCAGGCCGGTGAGGCCGCCGAAAAGCACGAGTGCCCGGCGGGCGTCGGCCTCTTGGGCCGCAACGGTCGGCTTGGGCAGCGACGACAGCGTGACGACGCCGGCGGTGCCGAGGACCGCGGCGAGCGTGAGCAGGCCGAGGCCGCCCAGCACCGACTCGGACGTGCTGGCGTTGCCCACGGCGTCGGCCTTGTCGCGGACCAGCTTCTCGACCTCACTCGCCCCGTCGGCCGGCTTGGCCGCCTGGAAGGTGCGGGCGAACAGCCAGGCCCCGCCGACGAACGCGGCCAGGGCGACGGCCAGCAAGGCCCACCCCACCGGGCGGCGGCTGCGGACCAGAAACGCACTCACCGGCGAGGCGGCGGGCGACGGACTCGGTAGCGAACTCATGACATCCGACCCTTCAAAAGCGCGGCCGGGCGGCTCAGCTCCACTTGCGGACTTCCAGGACTTTCGCCGTCAGGAAGAGGAAGAACGCCGCCACCGACAGTTGGAACGCGACCGTCTGCACCGGCAGTTGACCGCCCAGCGACTCGTGCCAGAGGCGGAGCAGGTCGAACTTCATCATGACGACCTTGACGCCGCCGGGCAGTTGGCCGAAGCCGCTCAGCACGGTGAGCACGATCAGGAACGTCACCGACCCCGTCAGCACGGCACTGACCACCTGATTCCGCGTGACGCTCGAGAAGAACAGCCCGATGGCCACCAAGGCGGCGGCGCTACTCCCCAACGCGACGTAGAAGGTCAGCAGCGGCCGGTAGTCGAACGGCGCGCCGCCGACACGCAGCGCGATCAGGTACAGCCCGCCGGGCACCCAGCAGGCCATGAAGAACAGCCAGCAGGCCGTGAACTTGCTCATCACGATCGCCCCGTCGCTCACCGGGGCCGTCAGGAGCACTTCGAGCGTGCCGGTACGCTGCTCCTCGCTGAACAGCCTCATGGTGAGCGCGGGCACGACCAGCACCACCAGGAACGCGCTGACGATGTCGAAGGAGGGGTAGTACTGGACGATCGGCTCGGGGATCGGCGCGCCGGGCTTCGTCAGGATCAGCAGGAACCAGAAGTACCCCACGCCCAAGATCGCGACCATGCCGAAGAGGACGAGGTAGGCGATCGGCGAGAAGAAGAACGCTCCCAACTCGCGGCGGGTCATCACGACGAACGGGTTGTCCGTCAGCACCGCGATCGAGGCGACGAGGTAGACCAGCCCGAGCGACCCGAGGATCAGGCCGTACGGTACGAGGTACGGCTGCGGGGCGAACGTCAGGGCCTTCGAGAAGGTGCCGGTCACGAACACGCCCACCAGCGCGACGCCCGCCACGACGGCGACGCTGCGCGCCCAGACCGGCAGCGAGCGCACCAGGCCCAGCGAGGCGACGCCCGCGGCGAGCAGGACCGACGCCAGCCGGGCCGCGACTTTGAAGCCGTCGTAACCCTGCGCGGCGTTGCGCACGGCGGCGGGGCCGTCGTACAGGACCGTCGGCACGACCGACCGGCCGAGGGCGACGGCCAACGCCACCGCCCCGAGGACGCCCAGCCCCATCGCCACGCGGTAGCCGCGGCCGACGGACGGATCGACGTTGCTGAGGTAAGCGCTCAAGTAGCCGAGTCCCAGCAGCGGCAGCAGCAGCGCGGGGCCGAGCAACGAGTCGGGGACGACGAGGCTGTACGCCGTGGGGCCGACGAGTAGGAGCGCCCCGACGGCCAGCAGTAGGGTGTCCGTCGCGTCGCGGAGGCGCGCGTCGGTCTCGTGGCGCGTGAACGGGATCAGGAACAGCAGCGCGGCGACCCCGCACGCGAAGCCCCAGGGCAGCAGGAACGCCCCAACCTTGCCCTCACCAGGCACCACGCTGACCAAGACGCTGACGGCCAGCAGGAACAGCCCGAAGCCGCCGTACATGCGGCGAATTTCGGTGTCCGGGTCGCGCAGGGCGTGGATGAGCATGAGCGCCAGGCCCACAGTCCCGGCGAGGTAGCCGTAGGCCGCGCCGAGCGGGCCGCGGCCGTAGCCCTCGGCGATCACCGACGCGGTGCCGACGGTCAGCAAGAACAGCCCGACCATCCCGGCGAGGCGCGACAGGTGCGGCACCACGTCGCGGCTGTCGGACGGCGTCGTGTCGTGGCTCGGGTCAGTGGTCAACTCGTCGGGCGGCGTCGGGGTCAGCGCGTTCGACATGGGCGGGGTCCGTCTCGGGGGGTGCGGGCGGGTCGGGGCGGTCGGCCGGCGGCTAGTCGCGGCCGGAGACGACGCGGCTGAAGATGTCCTCGACCTTGACGCGGCGGACCTCGACGCGACGCACCCCCCAGCGGTGCTCGACGAGCTTTTGGGTGAGCGGCTCGCGCAAGTCCTGGCCGCCCACCGTCGCCAGTTCGTACTCGGCGACGCCGTCCCCGACCGGCTTGACGCCGACCGACTCGACCCCGGAGTAGCCCGTCAGGAAGCCCTCGACGGCGTCGCGCGGGCCGCGCACCTCGAAAACGTACTTGGGGGCACGCTTGCTCAGGTTCGACAGCTTGTCGTCGAAGCGGATGCGGCCGCGCTCGATGATGATCACCCGGTCGCAGACCTTCTCCACGTCCGGCAGGTGGTGGCTGCTGAACAGCACGGTGTGCTGGCCGCCGAGTTCGCGGATCGCCCCGAGCGTCTCGTCCTGCTGGATGGGGTCGAGGCCGGTCAGCGGCTCGTCAAGGATGAGTACCTTCGGGTCGGCGAGCAGCGCGTCGGCGAGGCCGACGCGCTGGCGGTAGCCCTTCGAGAGCGTGTTGAGCAGCCGCTTGCGCACGCCCTTGACGCGGCACCGCTCGATGCAGTAATCGACGCGGGCGGTGCGGGTCGTGCGCTCGACCTTCTTGAGCTTGGCGCGGTACGTCAGGTACTCCTCGACGCGCATGTCCGGGTAGAGCGGCACGCTCTCCTGGAGGTAGCCGAGGTTGTTGCGCACGCCCATCGACTCGTACATCACGTCGTGGCCGGCGACGCTGGCGCGGCCGCTCGACGCCGGCATGAAGGTGGTGAGGATGCGCATGGTCGTCGTCTTGCCCGCGCCGTTCTGGCCCAGGAAGCCGACGAGTTCGCCCGGCGCGATCTCGAAACTCACGCCGTCCACCGCGAGCACGGAGCCGTACTGCTTGCACAAATTCTCGACGGCGATCGCGGGGCCAGCCATGAGTCGTGCCCAAGAACAATCGACGGGTCCGGGAGTCGCCCGGCGGCACCCCGCATGATAGAACCGGCACCCGCCCCGGCAAGCGCCGCCGCACTTTCCGGGTTGCCGCTTCCTTCCGGGCCTCCGCGTCGGTAAAGTTGACAGATCCCACCGCGGCGTCCACTTTTTGCCGGCCCCACGAGTCGCGACGATGCCCCCACCCTTGCGGCGGACCCCCACTCTCGTCGCGCTCCTCGTCCTCGCGGGCGTGGCCTCGCCGGCTCGCGCCGACGACGACGCCCCGCCTCCGAAGTCCGCCGAGACGCTGCTCGAACGCTTCCGGGCGAAGTTGAAGCCCCGCAAGTCGCCGGCCGACGCGATGCCGCTGACGCGGCTCTCGCCGGCCAAGATCACGCCCGACCTGTGCGTCTACACCTACGCCGTCGGTACGACTTC
The DNA here is from genome assembly GCA_043744775.1 of Fimbriiglobus sp. Lineage (GTDB taxonomy): Bacteria > Planctomycetota > Planctomycetia > Gemmatales > Gemmataceae > Fimbriiglobus. The sequence goes on from JAYTUC010000133.1 coordinate 14,951, forward strand.
GGCCGCGTGCCAGTCGCACTGCGACCAGGCGTTCGCGTACCACTACTCGTACGTCTGGATGGAGGCGGCGCGGTCGTTCGAGACGGCCCTGCGACACGACCCGGAGTGTGTGCACGCCTGGCTCGGCCTGCACCTCGCCTTCGCCAAGTGGGGCAAATCGGCGACCGCCCGCGACCCCGCGCTCGCCGGCCTCGGGGCGAACTTCGCCTCGACACTGCCGGGCCAGTTCACCAAGCCGCCGGCCGACTACGCCCTAGGCATGGCGCAGACGCTGATGCCCAAGGCGAGCCACCGCACGCAACTGCTCGTCCGCGCGAAGTTGCAGGAGCGCGGCCTGTGGCCCGACACGCCGGCCGACGAGCGCAAGAAGCGCGCCACGGCCACGCTCGACGAGCTGCTGATGCTCTCCGACGACGACGAGGAGGCGTGGTTCGCCCGCGCCCAGATCGCCGAGGGCACCAACGGCCCGGTGCCGTTCTACAAGGCGTTGTTGAAGGCCAACCCGCTGCACCCTGGGGCGAATCACGAGTTGGTCCACTTCTACGAGAACGCCCGCCGGCCGGCGCTGGGCTGGCCGTTTGCGGAGGCGTACATCCGCTCGTCGCCCGGCATCGCCCACGCCTTCCACATGCAGGCGCACCTCGGCACCCGCGTCGGCAAGTGGCGGCAGACCACCGACTGGAGCGCGAAGGCCATCGAGTTGCAGCGGGCCTACCACAAGGCGATGGATGTCCTCGCCGGCGACGACCACCAGTTCTTCCACCACCTCGAAATCCTCACGAAGTGCCTGCTGCACGACGGCCGGTTGGCGGAGGCCGGCGCGATCGGGGCCGAGGCGAAGTCGCACAAGTACACGATGAGCGTCGAGTGGTTCCGCCTGGCGCTGATGCGCGAGGACTGGCCGGCGGCCCAGAAGATCGTCGATCAGCAGCGGAAGGCGGGCAAGTTCACCGGCGCGTACTACGCCGCGCAACTGGCCCTCGCGCGCCGCGACCTGCCCCGCGCCACGGCCGAACTCGACGTGATGCGTCAAGCCCCGACGCCGTCGAAGGGCGGCGGCGGCAACGCGATCCGCCTGTGGGAGATTCAGGGCCGCGTGTTGTGCCGCAGCGGCCAGGGCGAGGCGGGCGTGAAGCTGCTGCGGCGGGCGGTCGAGAAGACCAAGGACGACTTCAGCCACCACGCCTGGGGCGGCGGCGCGTACCACCTGGAGGCGTGGGGCTTCGCCGCGCTCGAGGCCGGCCTGGCCGACGACGCCGAGGAGGCGTTCCAGGAGGCCCTCGCCCACGACGCCGGCAGCGTCCGCGGTGCCCTGGGCTTGTGGGCGCTGTGCGGCCGGCAGGGCCGCATCGACGAAGCGGCCCGCTACTCCAAGCTCGCCCAACGCTGCTGGGCCAAGGCCGACGCCAACCTCTTCGACCGCCTGCGCTCCGACCACGCCCACGCGGCCGAGGCGATCCCCTCCCCGGCCGCGACGACGGCCACCGCAGACGAGGAGTCCCGATGACCGCGTTCGCGTTGACACTGGCCGTGCTGGTCGCCGGCGAGCCGTTCGCCCCTGGGCTGCCCGTCGGCCAGCGGCCAGGGCCGTACAGCTTCTTGGTCGCCACCGGCCCGGACCGCGGCAAGCAGGAGTGCTACGTCTGCGGCCAGGCCGACAAGCCGACCGTCGTCGTCTTCGGCCGCGCCCTTAGCCCCGAGACGGGCCGGCTCCTCTCCACGCTCGACGCCGCGGCGTCGGCCCGCAAGGACGCGCGGTTGAAATGCTGGTTCACGCAGTTGACCGACACCGCCGACCTCGACGCCCTGGCGAAGTGGTCCCAAGCGCACGGCCTGAAGTCGCTAACCGTCGGCGCGTACGAGGACGTTGACGGCCCGCCGGGCTACACGGTCGGCCCGGACGCCGAAGTCACGGTCGTGATGTTCGTGAACAAGAAGGTCGTCGTCCACGTCGCGCTGCGGGCGGGCGAGTTGACCGCCGAGCGGGTCGCCGAGATCCGGGCGAGTTTGCCGCGAGTTCTGGGCGGGAAGTGACGGGGGTCGTCGCCAGCAGACAGCCGCTGAGGCAGGGCGACGGAATATGGCATGACGGAGAGCCGCTTCAGGGATTCGGACCCTGGACCCCCGCTTTACGAAAGATGGGTAGGGACGCCCAAGACACTACGAATCCCCGCACTTCCGCTGAAATCGGCCGGCCGCTTTCCCCTGGGCTTTCCCTTTCCCCTTCGACCTCGCCCAATGCCGACCTGGCGAAGCTCGTGGCCGCATGGCCCGCACTCCCCGAGGCGATGCGTCGGGCGGTCCTGGCGATCGTCGAGGCGTCCGCCCCCCAAACGGCTTCAGCAGTACCGGCCCCAAAGGGTGTCGATAGTCTCGACACCCTTCACCCCGGCTTCGAGCGGGACGCACGCGCGGGACGCTGACAGACGCTCACCGGCCGACGGGTAACGCCGGGCCGTCGCGGCCCGTGGGCGGGGTCGCAGGCGGGAGCGGGACGGACTTGTCCCCTGGCGGCTTGGCCATGAACTCCGCCCCCACGAACCCGATCGCCGCGATGGCCCCCGTGATGACCGCCAGGAGCCCCAACGCACCCAGGCAGAGCAGCCAGAGCGGCAACCGCCGGGCCGGCTTGCCGTGGTGGCGGGCGTGGTCTTTGTCGTCGCGCATGGGCTGCCTCTGTCGGGTGTCGTGGCGGCCGCCTGTCGGCCGTGGACGGGTTACGCAGCTCGAATCATGCCGGCCGGCGCGAAAGAAAGTGTGCCCCGCGACCGGCGAGTTCCCGATGGGAGCAGAGCCGGGGTTGGTCCCGGAGGGGCCCGCCACGCGAGGACGCCGAAAATTTCGTGACGGAACGAAGAATCGGTAGCCTCTCCCCGCCGCGAACCAACTGACGCCCCGGTGACGTTCGCGCCGGGCCTTGCGGCAACCCGACGTTGCACAACGGGGCACTGGTGTACCCCTGTGGTGCGACTCAGAGTATGGTTAGTTCGTGACCGCGTCGGTCAAAACTTCGCTGAGGTTTTACAAAGTTTCAGGTAGCCCCGGATTTGTACGCCATAAGCGGAATTAGATGCAAATTCACACGTGATTCACCGAGAATCGACGTAAGTCCTTAATTTGCGATGCCCGGCTTCAGTGATTTGCGTTTGGCTGACGTCCAGTTCGGTCAGAGTCTAAAAAATCGGCAAGGTGCTTCAAACCCGCGTTGGTAACGGCCGTGGCTCCGATCCCCAGCGAGGTGAGACTTTTCAACACCGCGAACTCTTTCACTCCGGCGTCCGTCAGCCTGGAAGCATACACACTGGCCTTTACGACAGGTTTACCGGGTCGCTTGTCGTCTCGGATGACCATGCCATCGAGTTCGTCTACGAACTTGGCGGCTCGCTCCTCGGCATCGTCGGCGCGACTCGGCGGGGGTAAACATCTAAACCCCGATTGCCAGGAGTAGGAGCCGTAACGTGTCGTACATGTCCTCGACTCTGTTGAGATAAAAAGCATAGGCGGGACGCACGCTGCGGCCCACCGACACCTACCGGAAATCCGGTATCAGGGCTTCTTCTCGGCCGGCCTCGGCTCTGGGGCAATCCCGTCCTTCAGGGTCAACCCCAACAGGTCGTCGAGCTCCTTCCAAGCTGCCTGCCGCGCTATTTCGTACCTTTTCCCATGGTCTTGGACGCCCGTGTCCCAAAACGTCTGGAGCGACTTCCCTTGTGCTTGGAGTTGCCCGACGATCTTCCGCATCCGAGCGAGCGCAGCCACATCGTCCTTGCTCAGCCCCTTGATCGCGGCGACCCTTCCGAGTTGCTTGTCTACCTGTTCGAGAGGAGTGACGACAGTCCCTAGCAGTTGAGACAACTCCCCGGCCTCGTACAGCCCTTCAGCCCGAACATCAGCCAGGAGGCCGATGTTCAAATATGTCTGGTACAACTGGAGGCCGGACACAAGCCCGAGCGCCTCCGTCAGCACTCCCATGGACTCGGGTGCCTGGTCGGGCTGAACGACCGGGGCGGGTTGGGGTTGAACCGCCGCTGGGTTGGATAAAGGCGGTTGCCCGGTCGTGCGGATCGCGGTGTTGACCGCAAACAGCCCACCAGCCGCCAAGACCAAGGCGACGCCGACGAGGGTACGGAACGTAAACATAAGACTCTCCGCGTGGTGATAAAAATGGCCCGCCCTAGTCGGCCGACCGGAACGGGGATAGGAACGAATTTAACGCCTACTTAAGGCTTTCCCTTGCCGCCCTTTCCGAATCCGCCCATCCCGCCGCGAGCGCCGACACCTCCGGCAGCATGTCCACCGCCCCCAGCCCCCCGGCCGCCCTTACCGCCCGCGCCTCCGACCTTGCCCGCTGCGTGCCCACCACCGGGCATCATTCCACCACCGGCAGCACCGCCCTTACCTTTCCCACCACCGGCAACACCGCCCCCGCCTCCCTTGCCCTTGCCGACGCCCCCGCCTTTACCCATCCCGCCGCCAGCAACTCCGCCCGGCATCCCACCTCCACCCTGCACAAGCCCTCCGCCACCAACTGCCCCGGCTCCGCCACCCTTGCCGCCCCCGGCAGCACCGCCTTTACCCATGCCGCCTCCAGCGACCCCACCGCCTTTCCCCATCCCACCGCCAGCCATCGCTCCGCCCCCACCTTTTGCCGCTCCGCCCGCCACACCGCCCCCCCCTGCGGCAACCCCGCCGGCGATGCCTCCTCCGCCCTTGCCCATCCCCCCAGCCATTCCACCACCTTTACCCATTCCTCCCCCAGCCATGCCGCCGCCACCACCTTTACCCATGCCGCCACCGGCCGCGTGCATTTGGTGGATGAGGGCGGCGAGTTGCTGCCCGTGAATGCCCTGGTGGGTCAGCGCCGACACTTGCTGGCCGATGCCATTCTGCCCGGCAGCCACCAATGCACCGCCGGCATTTGCCCCACCTGCGATCCCGCCGCCCCCGACCGCCTTCCCACCTTTCCCGCCGATGCCACCACCTACGACACCCCCGGCCGCCAACTTCCCGCCGCCCGCCGGCGCTCTTGCACCACCAGCCGGAGCCTTCCCACCATTGCCACCAACCCCCGCAGCTACCACACCAGCGGGCATCTTAGCGCCACCAGCCGGAGCCTTCACACCGCCACCGCCGACCACCGCACCGCCACCTGCGGGGACTTTGTCCCCACCTCCGGCAGCACCGCCTACAGGTGCTTTAACCACCCCGCCGCCGGCCGCTGCTTTGGCCGCGAGGCGACCACCCACGATTCCGCCGCCGCCGACCTTTACTCCTCCGGCGAACCCGCCGGCCGGGGCCACACCACCTGCGAGGGGCATTCCACCCACACTAGCTTTGTTAGCCTGGGCGAGAGAGTTGGATTCGGGGAACAGGAGTGTGACTCCTAAAGCCAGCGCGACAGCAGCCTGAGTGCGAGAGAGTCTGAACATCATGACGATCTCCTAGGACGAATGAAAGACGTTAGCAAGTCGCCGACCGCCTTGTGGTCGGCGGTGATGGTTTCGATTCTCGCAGTGGGCGTGGCCTGGACGTGACCCCCGCTAGTGAACGGATGTCATCACTCTTCACCGCTGCCCTTCTTGTCCTTCTTCTTCGGGGTGAGTGTGGGATTGGTTTGCTTAACCATCGTCGCCTGCAGAGCATGAATCTTCGCCGCAAGTTGTGGGCCGCGGATGCCGGACCGCGCCCAAGCGGAGACATACTTGCCAATACCCTCTTCTTTCGGGGGCATCTGTGCGGGTGCCTTCGTTTCGGGGGTGGGGGTGGGGGTAGCCTCAAGCTTCCCCTTCCCCATCGGCGCGGGCACGGCCGGCGTCGGCGTTTCGTTTTTCCGCCAGCCTTTGCCCGGAGCCGGTCCGGCCTGCGTGCCGGGCTTAACGTCTTTCTCGTCGGCCCAGGCACCACCCGCGAACACGAGCAGCACCGACAGGGTGAACAGATTGCGTCGCATATCAACCTCCGTTTCGGCGGCTCTAGGCCGCCCAAGAACCGCCCGGATGGCATCCGAGTCGTGTTCGTCTCCGACACACCGGAGAGATGCGCCAGGAACACCAGTGTGAGGGGATTTCGCAAGAATTCCAGAATCCTAGTGCGGATAAGGATCACAGCTTCTTCAGCCACCCGGGTGGCGTTCCACCTTTGCCAGGGTGATCGCCCTCGCCCTTTTTCCAGGGCGGGCCTTTGCCGGTTCGCTTCTCGGAAGCTTTGCCCGTCGCCTTCGCTCGGCCGGGGTCTGACGCTTCTAATGCCCGTTCCAGGCCGCCACGGGCGGCCGGCGGCGCTTTCGCCAAGTTCCGTTCAAGAACTTCGGTCGTCCGACCAGCCCGTTCTCGGACTTCGCTCACTTCCTTGCGGAGCTTGCCGGCCGGGTCGGTCGCCGTAATCCGGTCGAGATTGGCCGCGACCCCAAAGTCGAAGACATCATCCATTGCCTCACCCACGCGGACCGCGTCTTCGTCCAACCCTGCCACCGACAGCACCGTAATCGCCTGGGCGAGCGCGGCGGCGAGTTGGGTGGACTCGTCTGCGCGGGCCAGCGGGTCGGTCACGTTTGCTACCCGAATCGTCTGAGCGACGAGCGATTCGAGGGTGGTAGCCGGTGAGGGCCAGTCGGATGGAGGCACAATCGTCTTGCCCTGTCGGAACGCTGTCCCGATTTCCCGGCACGAAGCAACGACAGATTGGAGATGATCCCCGGCTACAGGCAGGAGCCGAGCGGCGAGCGCGGCAACCTCATCAGCCGACTGGTTCAGGGCGTCCGCCACGCGAGATGTAGTGCTGGTCCGCAAGTGGTCGGGAACACGGGTGAGTTGGCGTGCAACACCGAGTTTAAGAATCCGTTCATACAACCCCACCAACCGGGGGATGTGATCGAGGTCGCCCGTTGACGCACGCTTCATCGCTTCGGCCCGGACATCTCCGGCGAGTTTTTCAAGAGCTTCCAGTTGGGCAACTGGGGTGGGGTCAGCCGTCATGTTCGCTGCGTGTCTGGACACCTTTGCGACCAACGTTGGTGCGGGGGCAGGATGTGGCGCGACCGGCAGACCTAGGATCATGTGCGGTGGGTTCTGGGGGTACTCCAGTGATTCGTGCAGGGGTGCTTGAGCGACAAACTTCGGGGAACTTAGTCGTCCTCCTACCCATGAGCCTGCGACCAGCAACGCCGCAGCCAAACCAATCACCCACCTAGGAACAGGTCGGCGTGTAGGGCGGGAGTAGGGTAGTACCGGTTCGCGTGGAGGTGACGGCTCTTGCGGCGTTTGGGCGACGGCCGCGTCGAGCCGGGTGCGGGCGGTTGGATTTGCTGGGGGTGTTAGCCGCATGGCGACCTGATCCAGACGAGTCAGACGGGCGAGCAGACCTTCGCACCGGGGACAGTCGGTGAGGTGTCGACGGACTCGCTCCGGCAATTCGTCGGGCGACCGGGAGACGAGTAGCCAGTTCTCGGCAGCTTGACAGTTCATCGCGGGTCGGACTCCAAGAACGGCTGGACTGCCGAAACCAGCCGGCGGCGGGCTTCACACACACGCCACCGAGCAACCTCTTCCGTGACGGTCAAGACACGGGCGATTTCGGGATACGGCATCCCTTCATGAGTCCAAAGCAAGTAAACTTCGCGGTACGCGACCGGGAGTGCATCGACCGCCGCTCGTAAGGCGGCCGCGCCTTCGGCCGCCTCGGTCTCTTCGGGTGGCCCAGGGCGAGGATCAGGCGTTTCAGGCAACGTATCGCGGGTGACCGGACGCCTCGAGCGGGTCAGCGCCAAAAACTCGTTGCGGGCAATCTGGAAAAGCCACGCCCGGAAGGTATCCTCGGCAATGAGTCCAGGTAACCCCGTCCACGCCTTTAGGAAGGCTTCCTGAGCCAAATCCTCGGAGGCATGATCCCAGCCATTCATCCCTGCGAGCCAGGCGCGCAGGGGGTTCCAGTACCGATCAACCAGCGCGGCGAATGCCACCCGGTCGCCAGCACGCGCCCGGCGAACGAACTCCCGCTCCTGGTCGTTATCCACGTCTCCCACCCATCATGTCACCTGACAGATGCGCCTGGTGGGTCGGTGTGAGGGAAAAAGCGATTAATTAATCGGCAACCGAACTACCCTACCCAGCAGTTAAAGCAGCGTCACCTCCATTGTTGTGAGATGGCTTGGCAATCACTCAAAGAACAAACAGATATTATACTAACGAGACCCGAGAGGACACTTGGGTGCAGACAGGGGGCAAACACGCCTAAATCCGCCGGAACAAGGCGGCCACCTTCTTCGCGCGGGAGTTGGCGTGAGGTTCGCCTTCGTGGACGAGTCGAAGGCCGCCTGGCCGGGGCATGCGCTGTGCCGCAACCTGGGCGTCACGCCGGCGGGGTACTACGCGTGGCGTGGCCGCCCGGCGTCGGCGCGGGCGGAAGCCAAGGCGACCCTGGCCGCCGAGGCGTGAGCCGCGTTCGCCGACGCCATGGGCCGGTACGGCAGCCCGCGGCTGCACCGCTCGCTCCTGACCCGCGGCGTGAGGTGCTGCGTCAACGCCGTGGCGAAGGCCATGAGGGCGCTGGGGCTGGCGGCGTCCCGGCCCCGCCGGCGGCCGCGGCCCCCCGGCCCCGGCGACGCCACGCCGAACGCGCTCGGCCGCCAGTTCGCCGCCGCGGGGCCGGACGAGGAGCCGAGTATCGCGCCGCGGCGGCCGGCCACGGGGCCGAGTTGCTTCAGCCGCAGGGGCAACTGCTGGGACAACGCGCCGATGGAGAGCTTCTTCGCCAGCCTCAAGAAGGAACTCGTGTGCCGCGAGTCGTTCGCCACGCGCTCCGCCACCGAGAGGTCGATTTTCGAATACATCGAGGTGTTCTACAACCGGGTGCGGTTGCACTCGGCGCTGGGGTACGTGGCCCCGGCGACGTTCGAGTCCCTACAACCCTGACACACCGTCAACAAACCATGGCGAACTCCAGTTCGCCCTGCCTAACTGGCTCTGACAAAACCTTCCTAACGCGACTTTAGGCGAGGGCTGAAATGTGGTTTTGTCCGGGCCTCTAAGCTGTTCGCGTTGCTGGAGCGGGAGGGGTTCCGGTAAGCCATCCGGCTCAAGTACAACGCGGTCCTGGAGCGGAAGATCGCCCTGTGGATGACTCGCCCGGTGGGCCGCCCGTCGCACACGCCGAAGGTCTTCCACCATAGCTTCCACTACCGTGCCGGGTCGTGGGATCACGCCCGCAGCGTGGTCGTCAAGATCGCCTGGCACGCCGGCGAGTTGTTCCCGCGGGTGGGCTTCGTCGTCACCAACTTGACGTGGCGGGCGAGGCGGGTGGTCCGGTTCTATGACCGGCGAGGCACGGCGGAGCAGTGGATCAGGGACAACGCCGCCCGGTTGCAGGTGTTCGCCCTGGCGTACAAACTGGCGAACTTCCTGCGGCAGGTGGCGCTGCCGAAGCGGGTCTGGCACTGGAGCCTGACGACACTGCGGGGGAAGCTGGTCGAGATCGGGGCCAAGGTGGTGACGCACGCCAAGGCCGTCGTCTTCCAGTTCGCCGAGGCGGCGTTGCCGCGGACGTTTTTCAAGGCAATCCTGACGCGGATCGGGCGGTTGCGGCGGGCGTGCGATTCGGGATGACACACGCTGAGTCGTGATGGAAAACGTGACCGCGGAGCGGGCGGGCTCGCTTGTGGGGCCGGTACGTCTCGGCGGTCGTTTTCGGGAGTGGGATCGGGCGGATGGCGGGGTTCTGGAGGTGTCGAAGCAGGTCCGGGTCGCCCAGCGGCGTCCGAGTCCGGTACCGGTGAGGGGAAAAGTGCTTGACCTGGGGCGAGAGCGAACGGAAACTGACACCGATCTCCCCAGCCGCAGTCATCTGGGAAAGGTCGGGTCGAAGGACGACCGGGCCGGGCCGGGGCGGCCGACCGGCTATGCGACTGCCTGAGCCACGGCCCCGCCGGGGCGCTGCTCGCCAAGTTGGCGGCCGGGCCGTGAGCCAGCGTTCGAACACGTCCGGAGGGATCGCCATGTCGGTGTCAACCCGATGTCACCGCGCCCGGCGGGGTCTTTATCTGCTCGCTGCCGCGGCCCTCCTCGCCGCCGTTGCGGCCGCCGGGCTCGTGGTCCTCGTCGCCGGCGCGCGAATCAGTCCGGCGGTCCCGCCGACCGTCGTCGTGCGGTCTGAAACGCGGGTTCCTATCCCGGCCCCGGCCGAAACGCCCCGCCCGCCGGCCCCCGTCGAGCCGGTTCGCTCCGCTCCACCCGTGGTCGTTCCGCCGGTTACGCCGCCGACCGCCATGGTCCCGACCTCGGCCGTACCGCCGCCGGGTCCGCCGCTGCTCGCCCCGGCCGGTGGGGTCGGCGCCCTAGAGCCGGCGTGGGTCGAGCCGGCCGGGCGGTACAAGGCCGGCGACACGTTCGACCTCGAAGTCACCGTCGGCCGGCGGTCGGCCGTCAGCGTCCTCGGGGTGGAGGTCGCCCAGTGGGCCCGGTACGCGCTCGCGTCCACGGTGACTATTTCCCGAGTGAACCCGGACGGCTCGCTGGTCGCCGAACAGGTCGTCCGCACCGGCCGACTGCTCGACGCCGACGCGGGGATGCGGGAACCCCTCGCGGCGGCGCTCGCCCTGGCCCGCGGGGCGAGGCTCACCGTCGCCGTCGACTCGACCGGCACCGTCACGGCGATCGAGGTGCCGAAGGACCCGCTCCGCGTCCTCGCCGGCGGCGGCCCGGGGCAGCAGTCGCTCCGCCTCTGGTCGCTGCTCGACGCCGACGCCTGGAAGGAACTCGCCGGGCTGGCCTTCTTTCAGCCCGACAAGCCCCCGGCGCCCGGGGCGACGTGGGGCCGGGACATCGCCCACGACTGGGGACCGCTCGGGTCGTGGCGCGGCAGAACGGCATACGCCGTGGCGAAGAAGCCGGCCGGCAAGCCGGGCCCCGAGCGGGTGGAGTACCGGCACGATATCTACCACCGGCCGCCGCCGGGGGCCGACGGCGGGCTGCCGTTCCGGGTGCTGCGGGCCGAGTTCAAGCCGGTCGCGGCCGGCGGGGCGGTCCTGTACGACCCCGCGACCAGACGGGCGACGGCGGCCGAGGAGACGTTCCGCGTCCGCGGGGCGGTGCTGGCGTCGGTCGGCGGCGTCGAGGCGGCGACCGAGTTGGAAGAACTGCAGACGTTCGGCCTGACGGTGGCCGCGACGGCCGAGCGGGCGCTGGTGGGCCGGCCGGTCCCCAGGCCGGCGAATAAGTAACTCCGGCGGCCTGGGCCAGCACGCCCGGCAGCCCGCCCAGTACGAGCCGGGCCAGTCCCGCCTCGGCTGCGTCCGGTGTCGGGGGCGCGCCATCGCCCGGTATGTCGCGAGTGTCCACCCGGAGCGACACGGGCCGCCCGAGGAACGCGAACCTCGGCACGTCAGCCTGCCAGCCCCAGGGCGTCGGTTGCAGCGACAGCAAGACCGCCTCGATAGCGTCCGCCTCCATGCGCCCCTCCGTCGCCGAACATGGTTCCAGGCCGTGCCGCGAATCGGCGTGCCTCAGTCCGCCGGCAGCCGACGCTGACGACGCGTGGACCGCCGGGACTTAGTGACTGTCCCATAAGGGGTGATGGGGTGCGTAAAATGGCCCATGAGAACCCAACCCTACCCCAGTGACATCACCGACGAGCAGTGGGCGCTG
>JAYTUC010000134.1:0-7088 GCA_043744775.1 Fimbriiglobus sp.
GACGGTCGCTCAGCTCGTCGGCCTGTTCGAGCTTCAGGAGTCGATCGACACCGCCAACGAGATGGCCTGGACCAAGGACGGCCCCCGGTGCCAAGAGATCAGCAACGCGCTGAACATTCTCTGGAAGCGCTGGCTCGCCCTGGCCGAACACGCGGACCTGGTGGCGTCGCAGTCCCCCCAGTGCGGCGACGGCGTCGGCGAACTCGCCGCGCTGCGGAAGCTCACCGTCGAAGTCAAAGCGTTCCTGAACCCGTCGTACGTGATTTCCGGCAAGATGCTCGAGTTCTGCGAGGAAGCGATGGCGGAGTACGCCCGCGGGGAAACTCTGGAAGGGCTGGTCGATTGACGTGGCCGACAAGCCCCCCGCCGACGCCTCCGAGGCGGAAGTGCCCCTCGGTTCCTCCAACCGACGCAACCGCGAGTTTCGAGAACTCGACGCCGCCCTGCCGGCGGCAATCCGGGAAGCGGCGCGGCGTAAGTTCATCCTCTTCGTAGCGAACCCTCGCCAGCCGTCGCTGAGGCTTCACAAGTTGAAGCCGCACGGCCCAGGGAACCGCATGGTCGAGCGGTTCTCCGTAACCGTCACGCCACGCTACCGCGCCCTGTTCTTCATCGACGGCCCCGTCAACGTCTGGTACTGGATCGGCACCCACGCCGACTACGACCGCTTCACCGCCGCGTGACCGGCCCCGGTACGCCCCCGCACATTACGCCGATTTGGCGTTTGACATCCGCGCCCGGCGTCGCGTAGATTGCATGCACTCTCCCACGTGTTGCGTCATCCGACCCAATTCATCGTGGAGTCCCGTCATGACTCGGCCCTTCCGCCGCCCCGGCTTTACGCTCATCGAACTGCTCGTCGTCATCGCGATCATCGCGATCCTCATCGGCCTGCTGCTGCCGGCCGTGCAGAAAGTGCGCGAAGCCGCCGCCCGCATGAAGTGCAGCAACAACCTCAAGCAGGTCGGCCTCGCGCTGCACAACCACCACGGCTCGCTCGAGAAGTTCCCGATGGGCCAGCGCGGCTCGTACGTCGGGTTCGCCAACTGGCGCGTCGAAATCCTGCCCTACGTCGAGCAGGCCAACCTGCTCGCCCAGGTCAACGTCGGGGACGTCTACAGCAGCCCGGTCCTCAAGAACCAGGTGCTCGCGTTGTACAAGTGCCCGTCGAGCGCCGCCCCGGACACCCAGCCGACCGCGTGGGTGACCTGGTGGACGAACAACAACCACCAGGTGCCCGCCTACCAGGGCGTCATGGGCGCGTACCCCGACCCCAACGGGGCGACGACCGGCACCATTTACGCCTCGAACTACGGCGGCTGGTGGAGCAATAACGGGATGCTGATCTCGAACCAGGCGCTCCGCATCGCCGACTGCACCGACGGCACGTCGAACACCGTCATGGTCGCGGAGCAGTCCGGGCTGGTCGGCAAGACCGACCTGCGCAACGGCTACTTCACCCCCTTCGGCGGCACCACGATCGACAAGCCGATCGCCCAAATGGCCCCCGGCAACGACATGTGGGGCATGGGCCTGAGCTGCGTCGCCTACGCCAACAACTCCAAGACGGCCGCGGCCGGGGCCGACACCTCGTACGTCGGCAACTCCATCCTGAACTCGTTCCACACCGGCGGCATCAACGCCCTGATGACCGACGGCTCGGTGCGCTTCCTGCAGGACGGCGTCGATTTCCTGACGTACCAGCGGCTCTGCACCCGCGCCGACGGCCTCGTCGCCAACCTGCCGTGACCCGTGACCCCACCCGACCGGAGGACGACGACATGACGACGACCCGCCGCCTCGCCCTGGGGCCACTGCTTCTGGCGCTGACAGTCTCGGCCGGCGGCTGCGGCCCCGGCACGCCGGTCGCGGCCGACGCGGTGACCGGCGCGGTCACCTACAACGGCAAGCCGGTCGCCGACGGGACGCTCAGCCTTCGCTCAGCCGGCGGGGCGGCGGCGGCCGGCAAGATCGAGGCCGGCCACTTCGCGGTGGCCGGCCCGCTGCCGCCGGGCGAGTACCAGGCGTTCGTGACCCCGCCGCGCCCCGAGCCGCAACCCCCTGGCAAGGCGGTGACAAAAGCCGCGCCGCTACCCCTGCCGCCGCGCTTCCGCGACCCCACGACCAGCGGCGTCGTGGTGACGCTGAAGTCCGGCAGGAACGAGCTACCGGTCGAGTTCAAGGACTGACTGCCACGGCGAGCCGGAAGCGTGAGCGACCGGAGGTCGAACCCCTCCAGTCGCTCACGCTCTTGGCTCGCCGGGCAGTTGGCGAACCGTCACTCAGGCGTTACCTCCGGCGGCGCACCTCCGCGACGGGGACGACGCGGCCAGCGCGACAGTCGTCCAGACCCGCCTCGACCGATTGGCGGACGTAGACTTGGTACAGCACGTCGTCCCAGGTGGCGTCGTCGGGCAGTTGATCGACGAGCCGGCGGGCCTCGTCTCGGACGGTCGCGGTCGGCATCGGCGAGTCCTCGGGGTGACGCCATCATACCCGCACAGTGACCCGCGCCGCAATCACCCCGCGCCCTTGGACATCGCCGCCCGGCGTCGCCGGCTCGACCCGTGGGGCGAATCCGCCAGTCGCCTTAAGGAAACACTTCCCGGAGCGTCTCCTGAGTGTTGGCGTTTGACGCGGGGCGACCGGCCCTGGTACGCTCACGTCATCTCTCGGGAGGCATCGCGATGGACACACGGCGTGGCGGTCGGTGGCTCGGCGTCGGAGCCGTGGCAGTCTTGTGCTGGTCCGCAACGGGGGTCGCGGCGGAGGGGGACGTGCCGAAGCGGGTCGCCGAACTCCTCGCCGTCTTGGCCGGCCCCGACGCCCGCGGCGCGAATTTGCGGGCGGCGGTCGCTGCGGAAGAGGAACTCGTCGCGCTCGGCGGGCCGGCCGCCCCGCAGCTGGTCGAGGCGGTGCTCACGAAGCCGCCCGCCTCGAACGTCGGGTACACCGCCGGCAAAATCCTGATGGCGATCGGCAAGCCGGCCCTGCCCGCGATCCGGGCCAGGTGGGCGGAACTCAACGACGAGCGGCGCTGGCGGCTCGTGCCGATCCTCGAGAAGCACGACCCCGGTTCGGTGAAGGAGTACGCCTACCACTGCCTCGACTCCGACGGGTGGGTGCGGTCCTACGCCTGGTCCTTCGTGCTCGGGACGAAGGACGCGCGGGCCAAGGACCGGTACTTCGACGCGCTCACCGTCGAAGGCAAGGAGACCCCGTACATCCGCTGGCAACTACTGCCGTCTTGCCAGTGGACCTACGACGAGAAGCGGGAGATCGATCTTCTCATCGACCTCCTCAAGCCCACCAGTTGGGTCGCCAAAGGTGAGGGCAACCCTCCGGTGTCTTGCGAAGCGCCGGCGGGGTGGCCGGACGGCCGGGAGGGGGTGATCCGCGGCCTGCACCACCAGAAGGTGAAGCGAGCGGCCCCGGCCATCCTGGAGGTGTTGCTCGAGAAGGGGCCGGGGGTCGGCTACTTCGCCGAGACGATCATCCCCGTTCTCGGCGACCTCGGCGACAAGGACGCGATCCCGGAGCTGGAGCGGATCGTCGCCAGCAAGCCGGGGCCGGGCGAGCGGGAGGACCTGCACCCGTACACCCACACCGGCTACCCCGGCGTCCGCAAGCTCGCGGCCGACGCGATTCAGCGGATCAAGGACGCGAAGCGCTGAGTCTGCGGCGTCACCCCGCGCCCTTCGACATCCAGTACAAAAGCGTCTTCACCTCGAACGGCTTCAGGTCGGGCTTCAGGCTCAGCAGCCGCGCGGCGATTGCCGCCAGGTGCGGCGTCGCCCAGCTCGTCGCCGGCTCGCGCGAGAAGCCCAGGTTGCCCTTCGAGTACGCCTCGAACTCCACCGAGTCGCGCAGCCGGTACGCGAAGCCCAGGGGGTCGTCGAAGGTGCCCTTGTTCACCGAGATCAGCGGCGGGGCGAACGCCGACGGGTACGACCGCGTGAACGGGTGCTCGTTGTGCGCCGCCGCGAACACCAGCACGTCCTGGAAGTACGCCTCCTCGATCGCCCGCTGGAACTGCTGCCGCCGCGGCAACTGCGACAGCCGGCTCTCGGGCACGCCCAGCGACAGGTTCACCACCTTGACCTTCCAGACATCTACGGCGTGCCGCAGCGCCGCAATCACCGTCTCGACCTCGCAGGTGCCTTGCGGGCCGAACACGTCGGCACTGTAGAGCGTCACCCGCGGCGCGACACTCAGGATGATGTCGGCGACGATGGTGCCGTGCGGGCTGGACTGCCGGCCGTCGTAGGGCAGCGCGGTCGCCACGCCGGGGCGGAACACGGCCCCCTCGATTCTCGTGATCGGCGTGCCGAGCTTGGCGTACTTCTCGGTGAGTAAGTCGCGCTCGACGCCGCTGTCGATCACGACCACCGGGACGCCGGCCCCGGTCGCGCGGGGGTCGGCGAGCAGCCGGCCGGGGGCCAGGCGCTCGAAGAGGTCGTCGAAGAAGCCGGGCGTGGCCACCGGGTCAGCGGCCCGCGGCGGTGAGGCCGTCGAGCAGGTCGCGCAGGTTCTGCACCAGCTTCACGCAGTGGTCCACCGCCGGCGGGCCGTGCCGAACGGCGAGCGACCGCACCGCCTCGACGAGCTTCAAACTCGTGTCGGCGTCGGCCACGGCGTTCGAGTCGGCACTGAGGCCCTGCCGCAGGCGCTCCAGCGCCGCCGACGACGCCGACAGCGGGGCCGGCGAGCCGTCCATCGTCCGCTGCACGTCGTGCCCGGCCTTCAGCGCGGCCTCGACGGCATCGAAGATCAGCCGGTGCGACTGCCGCTCCGCGAGGGCCTGCCGCAGCAGTTCCGCGCCGATGTCGGCCGCCGCCGCGACCAGCCGGCGGTCCTCGTCGGTGAACGCCGGCTTGTCGAAGAGTTCGAGTACCACATGCACGCCGGGGCCGACGCTCACCGGGGCCGCGAGGATCGACCGCCGGCCGCGCTCGAACGGCCGCAGCTCGACCAGCCCCGCCGCCTCGGCCGTGAAGTCGTTGAGGATCACCGCCTCCTGCATCGACACGACGCTCGCGGCCAGGGAGCGGCTGAACGGCACGGCCGGGCCGTCGATCACGTCGCCGCCGGGGGTGTAGCAGGCCGTCGCGTCGGTGCCGTCGGGGTGCAGGTGCCGCACGAGCAGCACGCCGTCGGTCGCCCCGGTCGCGCGCAGCAGGAAGCGGAACAGTGTGTGGACGGCCACCGGCAGCGGCACCGGGTCGTTGAGCGTCGCGGCCGAGCGCACCAGCGGCAGAACATTCTCGACCGCCTCGCCGAACGACTTCAGGCTCTCGTTCAGTTCGCGCTGCCGCTTGGCCGGACGAATCTTGTCGAGCTGCCGGTGAACGGCCTTCAGGAAGGTCTCGCGGTTCAAGTCCTGGTTCTTGTCGAGGTAGTCGCGCACGCCCATCCGCAGGGCTTCGAGCGGCGTGGCTTGCCCGGCGAACCCGGTGACGAGGATGGCGACGATGTCCGGCTGGAACTCGACGAGGTCTTCGAGTAGCCGCAGGCCGTCGGTCCCGGAGCCGAGGTTCCAGTCGAGCACGGCCAGGTCGATGGCCTGCTCGTTGGCGATCACCAGCGCCTCCTCGGCGTCGGCGGCGACGAGGACTTTCACACCCCCGCCGCCGGAGCGCAGCCACTCGGCGAACGTCCGGCGGACGCCCTCCTCGTCGTCCACGATCAGCACCGCCTCGGTCATGACGCTTGCCCCCGCTGGTAGGTGCGCCACGCGGCGGCGAAGTCGCGGTTCAACAGGTGCGCCGTCGCCTCCAGGCGCTCGACATCGGCCCCGCCGCGCACGGCCTCGGCCGACGCCAGGTGCCGCAACGCCGCCTCGAAGTCGCCGGCCGCCAACGCCGACTTCGCCGCGGCGAGCAGCCCCACGCGGCGGGCCTCGACGGCGACGACAAGTGTGAGGTCGGCCTTGCAGCGGCGGCAGGTCGGGGCCGCGCCGTCGTTCGTCGCCCGGCAGACGGGGCAGGTCACGCGTCCTCCAGGTAGAACATCACGTCGGTCAGTTCGCCCGTCGCCTTGCCGACCGCGGCCCAGTCGAGCGCGGCCATCGCGGAGCGGATCACGTCGGTCAGCCGGTCGAGTTCGGCCTGGTCCTCGGCCGTCGCCTTGGGCCGCAGTCGCGCCGCCTTGTCGAGTGCGGCGCGGGCCTGCAGCGCCTCGCCGCGGGCGTCCCCCGCCGGAGACGCCGCCCGGAAGCGCGGCGTCTCCGGCGGGGCCTCGTTCGACGGCTCGTCGTCCTCTTCGTCGTCGTCACCGTCGGTCGGGTCGGCGGCGTCGCCGAGGAACGGGTCTTGCCACAGCCGGTCGAGACGCTCGCGCGCGGCGTCGCGCTCCTCCAGCGCAAATCGGGCGATGGCGTTGTCGATGGTGATTTGCTTCACCAGCCCCGTCGTCTTCTCGCGCGCCGAGACTTTGAGTGTGCCGTCGAGGGTCATGTCGAGTTGCACGACGAGTTGGTTGCCGGCCGGGACGCGCGACAGGCCGTCGATCTGGAAGGTGCCGACGCGGTGGTTGCGCCGCACATCCTCGCTCTCGCCCTGGAAAATCTCGATATCGACCTTGTCCTGGTTGTCCGAGACGGTGCAGAACGCCTCACTGCGCGACGCCGGCAGCGGCGTGTTGCGCCGCACGATCGGGGCGAAGCGGTACTCGTTGAACGGCGTCAGGTACGAGTCGGGGTATTCGAGCGTCTTGATGCCCAGGCTGTGCGGCGTGATATCGACGAGTACGGCGCTGACGTTCTGCTTGGCGACAATCGCCCCCTGCACCGCGGCCCCGAGCGCGACGCACAGGTCGGGGTGGACCTCGCGGTGCGGCGACTGCTTCAGGCGCTCTTCGAGTAGCCGGCCGATCATCGGCGTGCGCGTGCTGCCGCCGACAAGCACGACCTTCTCGATCTGCGCCGCGGTCAGCCGGGCGTCGTTCAACGCCTTCTGCACGCAGTCCATCGTCTTGTCGATCAGTGGCGAAATCAGCGTCTCGAAGTCCTTGCGGTCGATCTCGGTCGAGAGGTGGACCGGCACGCCGTCCTTCTCGGCGATGAACTCCTCCTCGACCTTGGCGAAGGC
>JAYTUC010000135.1:0-1845 GCA_043744775.1 Fimbriiglobus sp.
GGCGACTACACGTACAATTTCCGCGTCGAGTACGCCCGCAACGGCGAGACGATCAGCCGCACCAAGTCGGTGAGCGTGCGCGCCGGCGGGCAGTTCAGCCTCGACTTCGACGAGGCGTTGACCGGCCGCCCGGCCCCGCTCGCCCCGCAGCCGATGCCCTCGACCTTGCCGACGACGATGACTACCACCGCGACGCCGGCCCCGACGGTCCCCGCCCCGGTGGCGACGCCGGTGAGTGTGCCGAACCCCGTCCCCGGCAAGGCGAGCACCCCGGAGCGGGCGAAGATCACCGTGCGGCTGAGCCGCGGCGCGACGCTGTACGTCGATGGCCGCAAGAACGACCGCACCGAAGTGGTCCGCGAGTTCACGACCCCGCCGCTGACGCCGGGCGCGGAGTACGCCTACATGATGAAGGCCGAGATCAGTCGCAACGGCCAGCCGGAGTCGCAGACGGTGAAGGTGACCTTCCGCGCCGGCGAGATCCAGACCGTTGACCTGACGCAGTGGCCGACCGGCACTGAGCGCGCGGTGAACTAACGGCGATCTTGGCTCGCCGGACTCTGACGAAGGCGGGCGTCGATGCAACTGCTGCGCGGCCTCACGAAGCGTGTGCATTCGCTGGCGATCTCGCCGGACTCGCGCTTCGTCGTCGGGGCCGTCGCCATGCGCGGCGGGTGCCACGTTTGGGACCTGCACGACGCCAAGCCGAAGCCGCGCCCGCTGACGACCGTCGGGAACTTCTCCAGCTTCCGTTTCCCTTCGCTAACTTGCCTCCTGGCCAAAGTGTCGGATGCTTGGTGGAGGTACGACCTGGTCGCGGGCACGCAGAGCGAAGTAGCGTTTCCGCGCAAGGTCCAACCTCACACCGCGGTCGCCCACCCGTCCGGCGAGCTGTTCAAGGCTGACAGCTCGGACTGGCGGCGGATCGTGACGCTACGGGTTGCCGGGGGCGCGCTGGAGGCGGTCGGTCCGGGGACGATCGCACCCAAATTCCCGGTTCTGGACGCCTTCCTCCCCGACGGCAGTCAGTACCTGGTCCGGGAAAATTACTTGTCGGGTTCGCAGCGCCGGTGCTACCTTCGCGACACCGTGACGGACCAGATCGTGACGACCTTCGTGCGTCCGAAAAACTGCGAGCTTGGCCACAACGATTTGTGGCACTTCGCGCCCGACGGCCGGCGAGTGTTCGTCGTGAGCGACGATCACGTCTTGGTCTATGACTGTGACGCCGGGGGGCCGCCGGTCCTGGAGTTCGCGATGCCCAGGGGCGGTGAGTGGGGGGCGCTTGCGGTCCAGCCGGACGGCCGCCGGGTCGCCACGATCGAGGACGACCGGGCTGTCACCCTCCGCGACGCGGAGACCCTCGAAGTCCTCCGCAGCTACGATTTCGAGATGCCGAAGTTGACGTGCGTCGCGTTCACGCCGGACGGCACGCGCTGCGTGATCGGCAACGGCCGCGGCAAGGTGCTGCTGTTCGACCTCGACTGACGCCGGCGAGCCAGAAGCGTGAGAGCCTGGAGCTTTCGACGCTAAGAACTCCAGGCGCTGACGCTTCTGGCTCGCCGGTGCCGACCCTTCTCCATCACTCGTCCGCCAGCGGCACTTCGCAAATCCCGTACGCCGGCCGCGCGTCGAACAGCGCCCAGACCTCGGCGCGCTCGTCGTCGCTGAGGTGCTGCGCCTCGTGTTCGTACCAGCGCTCCATGTCGGCGTCCTGCCAATTCGCCTGCGGAGGATACCGCCACGAGACGCTTAGTGACTGTCCCATAAGGGGTGATGGGGTGCGTAAAATGGCCCATGCGAACCCAACCCTACCCCAGTGACATCACCGACGAGCAGTGGGCG